>NVWM01000014.1 GCA_002733665.1 Lutibacter sp. | reverse complement strand
TGGAGGAATAACAGGTCAAATTCCTGGATTTCCTGCAGGAGATAGTGCAGCAGCACATAATTTAGCAAGACAACAAGCAGATGCTGCTTTTACTCCACAACCTGGAACGCCAGAGTTTGATGCGTTGCTTGAGACTGTAACTTCAGATCCAAACTTAACAACAGGATCTAAGTTTGTTGATACATCAAAACTTTATCATGTAGATGCAAATTATAATTTCGGACACCTTATGGAAAACTGGGGAGATGTTATGATTGGTGGTTCTTGGAGACAGTATTCATTAAATTCTGCGGGAACTATTTATACTGATTATGATGGTCCTATTGAATATCAAGAATATGGAGCGTTTATGCAAGTACAGAAGAAATTTGCTGACGAGAGATTAAAGTTTACAGGATCTATACGTTATGATAAAGCAGAAAATTTTGATGATAATGTATCACCAAGAGTTTCATTAGCATATAGTGCTGGAGAAGATAGAAATCACAATTTTAGAGGTTCTTTTCAAACTGGTTTTAGAAACCCTTCAACACAAGATCAATATATTGGTTTAGATGCAGGGCAAGCGTTATTAGTTGGTTCTTCACCAGAAAACTTGGATAGATATACATCTGCGCCGATTGCAACAACTGTAAATCAAACTTTAATATCTAACGGAGTTCCTTCATTTTTAGTAGATTCTTTTGGGTTCCCATCATCTTCAACGATGACAGGAAGAAATGGATATGAAAACGCATGGACGCAATCTTCTGTAGAAGCTTTTGTACCGGCATTTGCTGCGGCTACAACTCCTGCTGAACAATTAGCGGCAATGGCTCTTTTAAATTCAGATCCTGTTGATTTTGTAAAGCCAGAAAAAGTTACTGCGTATGAAGTAGGATATAGAGGTCTTTTAGGAAAGGTTACAGTTGATTTTAGTGCTTATTACAATCAATATGAAGATTTTATAGGAAACAAAGTAGTATTAGCACCATTGTATGGTCAAGCAAACTTGTCTGACTCTGTAGATTTATCAGCAATTGGTGGGAGTTCACAGCAACCAGTAGCATTAGTAGCGTTGAGTAATGGAGATTTCCAACCATTTTCTTTATATTCTAATTCTGCTGCAGACGTTTCTTCTTACGGAGCAGGAATTGGTTTAGGAACAAAACTTGGTGGAGGATATAATGTAGGATTAAACTATACATATTCTAAGTTTGATTTTGATCAAGCAACAGATCCAGATTATGAAGCAGGATTTAATACTCCTGAGCATAAGGTGAAAGTTTCACTCGGAAATCCAAATGCATTTAAAAACTTCGGGTTTAATATAAATGCACGTTGGAATGATGAGTACTTATGGCAATCTACATTTATTGATGCAGTTGTTGATTCAAGAACAGTTATTGATGCACAAGTAAGTTATTCACTTCCTAAGTGGAAATCACTATTTAAAATTGGTGGAGCAAATCTTGGAGGACAAGAATACTTAAGCGCACCAGGAAATGGTAAAATAGGATCACAATATTTTGCTTCTTGGACACTTAATCCATAAAAAAGAAGATTAAATTTTTTAAAAGTCCTTTGTTAATTCAAAGGACTTTTTTTATGTGTAAAAAAGAGTTGAAAATAGATTTATTTTTAAATAAAATCTCATATCTTTGCACCTTGAAAATGGAGAGCAATCTCGATAAGTTAAAAAGCTAATAATAAAGAGTTAAGGTAATGACTAAAATTACAGGTAAAGTAGCACAAATTATAGGTCCAGTTATTGATGTTGAATTTGCAGGAGGTTCTGAACTTCCAAGGATTTATGATTCATTAGAAATCATTAAAAAAGACGGTTCAAAACTAATCTTAGAGGTACAGTCTCATGTTGGAGAAAATACAGTTCGTACAATCTCTATGGATTCAACTGATGGTTTAAGTAGAGGTGTGGAGGCAGTTTCAACAGGAAGCCAAATTCAAATGCCAGTAGGTGAAGATGTTTATGGACGTTTATTTAATGTAATTGGAGATGCAATTGATGGATTAGGAGATTTGCCTAAAGCAGGTAAAGATGGTCTTCCTATTCACCGTCAAGCACCAAAATTTGAAGACTTAACAACTTCAACAGAAGTTTTATTTACAGGAATTAAAGTAATTGATCTAATTGAGCCTTATGCTAAAGGTGGAAAGATTGGATTGTTTGGTGGAGCAGGAGTAGGTAAAACAGTATTGATTCAAGAATTAATTAACAATATAGCAAAAGGTCACGGTGGATTATCTGTATTTGCAGGTGTAGGAGAAAGAACTCGTGAAGGAAATGACCTTTTAAGAGAGATGTTAGAGTCAGGGATTATCAAGTATGGAGAAGAGTTTGATAAATCTATGGAAGAAGGAGGATGGGACTTATCAAAAGTTGATAAGAAAGGAATGAGAGAATCAAAAGCAACATTCGTTTTTGGTCAAATGAACGAACCACCAGGAGCACGTGCTCGTGTAGCATTATCAGGATTAACGATTGCAGAATATTTTAGAGATGGTGCAGGAGATGGACAAGGAAAAGATGTGCTTTTCTTCGTTGATAACATTTTCCGTTTTACTCAAGCAGGTTCAGAGGTGTCAGCACTTCTTGGACGTATGCCTTCAGCGGTAGGATACCAACCAACACTAGCAACAGAAATGGGTGTGATGCAAGAACGTATTACATCAACTAAAAATGGTTCTATTACATCTGTACAAGCGGTTTATGTACCTGCAGATGATTTAACAGATCCAGCGCCAGCAACAACGTTTGCGCATTTAGATGCAACAACAGTATTATCTCGTAAAATTGCAGAGTTAGGAATTTATCCTGCGGTAGATCCATTAGATTCTACTTCAAGAATTTTAACTGCTGATATTTTAGGTGACGAGCACTATAATACTGCACAAAGAGTAAAAGAATTATTACAACGCTATAAAGAATTACAAGATATTATTGCAATTCTTGGGATGGAAGAATTATCAGAAGAAGATAAATTATACGTTCACCGTGCAAGACGTGTACAACGTTTCTTATCTCAGCCTTTCCATGTTGCAGAGCAATTTACAGGAATTCCAGGTGTATTAGTAGATATTAAAGACACTATCAAAGGATTTAATATGATTATGGATGGTGAGTTAGATAAATATCCTGAAGCTGCATTTAACTTGAGAGGATCAATTCAAGATGCAATTGATGCAGGAGAAAAAATGTTAGCAGAAGCTTAAAACTAGATTTATGTTTTTAGAAATAGTAACACCAGAAGCCGTTCTTTTAACTTCAGAAGTTTTATCTGTAACAGTTCCAGGAATTAATGGAGAATTTCAGATGTTAAACAATCACGCACCAATAGTTTCATTATTGGTAAATGGTAACGTAAAGTTTAAAGGAGGAGCCATAAAAATAGAAGAAGATTATCAAGATAAATTCACGAAAGTTGATGGAGAGTATGTATTCCCTATCAATGGAGGAACAATTGAAATGAAAGAGAATAAAATAATTATTTTAGCAGACTAATTTAATTATTGTTTCCTAATGAAAAACTCCGAGTAATTTTTTACTCGGAGTTTTTTTATGGTTGAAAGTTATAGTGTTAGTTAATGTATAATGAGCCAATTGAATACGTTTTTGCTTGCCCACTTATTATTACTCTATCGTTTTTATCCAGACAGTTTAATGTACCAATTCTTTCGGAAATTTGCATTGCAGAAAGGCTTTTCTTGTTAAGTTTGTTTGCCCAAAATGGAATGAGAGAGCAATGAGCAGAACCTGTAACTGGATCTTCTAAAATGGAAGCTTGTGGTGTAAAGAATCGTGATACAAAATCACAATCGTTGCCTTTGGAAGTGACAATAACTCCGCCAGGATCAAGATTTATTTGATCAAAAATTTGCCTGTCAATTTTTATGTTTTTGATGTCTTCTTCAGAGTCGTAAACCAATACATAATCTCTTGATTTTAACACTTCCTTTGGTTGGATATTTAGTGACTTTTCTATTATTTCTGGCAGTTTAGAAATTAAGGGCATTCTTGATGGGAAATCTAAAAAATAGAAATCATTTTTCATCAAAACTGTTAAGTCTCCACTCAATGTTTCAAATACAATTTTGTTTTTAGGATAATTTAAGATTGTCTTTAAACAATGGGCAGTTGCAAGAGTTGCATGACCACATAAATCCATTTCAATTTCTGGAGTAAACCATCGTAAATGTATTTTATCTCCCTTATCAACAAAAAAAGCAGTTTCTGCAACTGCATTTTCTCTAGTGATTTTTAAAAGTAAATCGTCCGACAGCCATTCATTCAAAGGAACAACACAAGCTGGATTTCCACCAAAAACGGTATTGGTAAATGCATCTATTTGACATAAGTTTAGCTTCATCGTTGAACTGATTACAATGGATAAGATATCGTTATATTTTAATAAACTACATCTTCTTTATTAGCGAAGTTAACTTTTTAAGGCTTAAGAAGCAAACTCAACCATTAATTGTAAGGACACGAGGTGTATTTCGACTATGAATAGGTTAAAAAACGCAATAACAATTTGAATACAATTAAATTATTTGGTGTCGAGCGATGCCATAAAACGAAGTATTATAAAACATTTTTTGAAACACGTAATCTAGATTATGTATTTCTAGATGTTGAAACGAATGAAGATTTTGCTAAGGAATTACGAAACTTATATGAAAACAGAAAACTCAATTCCCCAACAATAACCATTGGTAAAAAGAAGCTGAGAAATCCGTCTGATACAAATCTTATTAAATGGATTGATAAATTACACTCGTTTTTACTTAAAGTTATTTGAATAATTATTCGTAAATCGCAGTAATTGGCAGAATGGTTTACCTACCTTATCAAAAATGAAAACCAACTTATGATTACTGACATAAAAGTAAATAAACCAGCGCCTATTGCGTTTAATGAAAAACAAAAATCGTTTAAACATGGAACTGATAATGGATCTGCGATTGAAGACTTAATAAAAGGTAAATCTATACTAATCAAGGATTTTTATAGCGATGGAACATCTCTTCTTCATGATTTGCATAAATATCTCAAATTAAAATTACCCAATACCTCTTTTAAGGAACAGCATGCGTATCGCTCAGAATATCGTAAACTTTCAAATTTAATTCTATTAGAAATTCTCGATCAAAAACTATGTGCAAAGAAATCACCTAGTATTGGTTGGTTAGAAAAGTTCTATCCAGAAAATAATCATTTCTTTTTGACTTTTCCACAAATACAGGGATTGAATAGTTCTTGGCAATGGTACAAAAACGGGATTTCTATTCCTGTGTTGCGTAACAAAATGCATCCTTATTACGGTACCTACTTTCCTACACGTTTTGAACATTTAGTGCTTTTTGACAATTGGTTGAAACGTTATGAAGGACCAAAAAAAACAGTTATTGATGTAGGCGTTGGGTGTGGCGTATTATCTTTGCAAATGGTACAACATGGTTTCCAAAAAGTGTATGCGACTGATATAAATCCCAATGCAATTATTGGGTTGAGAGAGTTTATGGGAACAACAAAGTTATCTCGAAAGATTGAACTGGATTTTGGTCATCTCTTTGGAAAGTGGGAAAAACAGACCGAATTGATTGTGTTTAATCCTCCTTGGCTGCCAGAAAATCGCGATTTGGGAAGCATAGATGATGCTATTTATTATAATAAGACCTTATTCCCAGATTTTTTTGCTGCAGCAAAAAAAAGACTCTTGCCTGAAGGAAAATTGGTACTTATCTTCTCTAATTTAGCACAAATAACAAATGTAACAACTGAACATCCTATAGAAACAGAATTAGCTGAAGGCAACAGGTTTCAATTAGAAAGGTGTTATAAAAAATCTGTAAAAGCTGCCTCTAATAAAACAAAAAGAGATCAACATTGGCGTTCTTTAGAAGAAGTAGAACTTTGGGTACTAACAAATATTTTACCGAAATAGTGATTGAATATTGGGTAATGTTTAGATAAACTTTGTTTTAATTAATTATACCGTATCGTTAGTGAAGTTAACTTTAAGTGTTAAGGAATAAACCAAATTAATCTACACACTCTTAATCACATTAGTCACAATTCCCCAAATCAAAAAGTCGTTTTCTTCGGTAATATTTATAATTGGATAATCAGGATTTTCAGGTTTCAACCACACTTTAGTCCCATCTACACGGAGTCTTTTTACGGTAAACTCACCATCTATAAAACAAACAGCAATTTTATTATTTATAGGTTCTAAACTTCTATCAATGACTAGTAAATCTTTGTCATTTATACCAGCATCAATCATAGATTGTCCACTCACACGAGCAAAAAAAGTTGCTTCTTGGTTTTTAATAAGTATTTTATCTAAACTAACACGCTCTTGAATAAAATCTTCTGCAGGAGAAGGAAAACCTGCTGAGATACCAATATCGACAAAAGTTGCACCAGAATTTTCATGAACTTCTGAAGAGAAAAATGTAAGGGTTTGTGGTGTTTCCATACTTTTATTTTTTTTGTCATTGCGAGGAATGAAATGACGTGGCAATCTCATTAACAGATTCCTTCACTTCGTTCGGAATGACGGTTTATTTTACGATTAATAATTCATTGATATCTGTTGTATATCTTGGCGATAAATGTTCTTGACGCATTTTCCAAGTACGTTCCAAATCTTGATTTCCCAATTTAATTTTATAAGCACCTAATTTACTATTTAAATTGTCAATAGCCTTCATTAAAGATGTATGTTTTGGATTTTGAGCCTCAAAAAAATTGAGTTGGTGGTTGTCTGTAGGAACTAAACCTGTAACAATTATTCCTGCACGTTTATATTTTACACCCTTTTTAAAAATTTTGGAAACAGCCTTTACGGCATATTTAGATATAATTAATGAAGAGTCTGTTGGATAAGGCAATGCAACATGAATAGACTCTCGATGTTGCTCACTGTCTTTTTTATGCCTATCACTGCTGAGTAATACAATAATAAAATTACAAGAAGATTTTTGCTTTCTTAGTTTTTCTGCACAACTCATAGCAAATGTTGAAATGCGTTCTTTGATATTATCTATATCAGAATACGTAGTTTCAAAACTTCGTGTTGTTGCAATTGATTTTTTTGATTTTGTAGTATCTTCTAATTTTAATGTAGGTTTCCCTTCTAAATCTTTTTTAAGATTTAGTTCGGTAATAGAAAAGTTTTTTAAAACCCATTTATCAGAAAGTAAAGAAAAGTCATAAGCCGTTTTAACTCCTTGGTCTTTTAAACGTTTTGACAACCTTCTTCCAATTCCCCAAACCGATTCAATTTTTGTCCATTTTAATGCTTTTATACGTTGCGCATCAGTATGGATTATAAATACATTATTCGTTTCTTTAGGAAACTTCCTAGCCACTTTATTTGCAACCTTTGACAATGCTTTTGTTGGATCAAACCCAACACTTGTTGGAATTCCTGTCCATTTAAGAATGCGTTTCTGTATTTTTTCTCCATAAGATTGCAAGTCATAATTTTCAAAACCTTTGAATTCTAAAAAAGCCTCATCAATACTATAAGGTTCAACATCTGGAGTAAATTGTTTTAAAATAGAAATTACTCGATCACTCATGTCTCCATATAAAGGGTAATTGGAAGAAAAAACGGTAACATCATTTGCCTTAAAAAACGACTTATATTTAAATGCTGGCGCTCCCATAGGCAATCCAATTGCTTTTGCTTCATCACTACGCGCGATTACGCAACCATCATTATTAGATAATATGGCGATAGGTTTATTACGCAATTGCGGCTGAAAAACACGCTCACAGGATGCGTAAAAATTATTACAATCTACAAGGGCAAACATGTTAGTAAAGGTACTAATTATTATTTTTTATCAGTATATTTGAGTATGCGTAAATTGTTAAAATTTGGTTTAATGTTAAGCCTCCTTGTTGTGGCTGTTATTTTTGTGTCTAATGTGTATGTAGAAAGAAAGGCAAAAAATAAGACATATAACAAGGTTTCTAATATCCCTCACAACAACGTTGGATTGGTTTTAGGAACGTCAAAGTATGTTTCTAACGGAAACACAAACCTCTTTTATAAATTCAGAATTGAAGCAGCAATTGAACTTTACAAAGCAGGAAAAGTCAATTATATTATTGTTAGTGGTGACAATGGAACACAATATTACGATGAGCCAACGACTTTTAAAGAAGATTTAATTAAAGGTGGAATTCCCTCAGAAAATATTTTTTTAGACTATGCAGGATTTAGAACGTTGGATTCTGTTATTCGATGCAAAGAGATTTTTGGTCAAGAATCGGTAACTATTATTTCACAACAATTTCATAACGAACGAGCAATTGCAATAGCAAGTGCTAAAAATATTGAAGCGATTGGTTATAATGCCAAGAATGTTGGAGGAAGAAGTGGAAAGAAAGTGAAAATTAGAGAAGTTTTTGCACGCGTGAAATTAAGTTTAGATTTACTTTTTAATAAAAAAGCGAAGTTTCTTGGCGATAAAATTATAATTCCTTCATAAAAATGAAGAAAAAAGGAGATGTCATGATAAGTGAAGGAATGAAACCATTATGGCAAAGAATAATTGCTGCGCTTCTATATACTTTGATGTTTTACTTAATAATTAATGTTTATACTAAAACTCCTTTTCTTTTTAGTGCTTATTATAGTCTTCTTATACCTCTTCTTTTAATTTTTTCTATTGCATTTCCTCTCTCTGCAATTAAAAACTACCATTTTGATTTTGATGCCAAAAAATTTAAAGTAGAATATGTTATAGGATATTTAAAATATGGAGTTTGGGAAGATTTACCAAAATTCGAATATGTTTCTGTTTTCATGAAAGGGGAAGAGGTTTATGAACTTAATTTATGGTTTTATAAAAATGAACATTATAAAGTTTTTCATTATTTTGATTTTGATGATGCAATTTTAGACGCTTTCCAAATTTCAGAAAAACTCCAAATTGATTTGTTAGATGCATCAGTAAAAAATAATCATAGATGGATTGACAAAGATACTTATAGAGAAACTAAAGAAATTAAATATATAGATTAATCTTTCACATATTTTTCTATTAAAGGCAAAGTTTCTTGGCAAGAAAATTGCAATACCTAATTAAAATAAAAGAGATGAACACATTTACAACATTAGCAGTATTTGAATATTCTACAGAAGCAAATTTGATTAAATCAAAATTAGATTCTGAAAACATAAGAACACGTTTATTGGATGAAAAAACGATAGATTCTGACCCTTTGATAAGTCAAGCAGTTGGAGGTGTAAAGTTGCAAGTTCATAATGATGATGCTCAAAAAGCATTAAAAATATACAATACGATAAGAAAGTATAGAAAGGATGTAGATGGGAATGATATACATTGTACACAATGCAATTCGACTCAAATTTTAGTTGCACCTGCGCAAAGGAAAACTATTTTTTATATGCTATTTCCTTTTTTTGAGAAAACAAGGGATATTTGTAATGAATGTAAGACTATTTTTTAATCTTCAACATATTCTAAAATATCTGAAGGCTGACAATCTAATGCTTTACATATTGCTTCTAAGGTAGAAAAACGAACTGCTTTTGCTTTTCCAGATTTTAAAATAGAAAGATTTGCTGTGGTAATACCAATAATTTCTGCCAAGTCTTTGCTCTTCATTTTGCGCTTGGCAAGCATTACATCAAGATTTACAATTATTGCCATACGCTATATTGTTAACTCGTTTTCTTTTTTCAACTGATTTCCTTTTTTGAAAATTTCTGATAGAATATACAAGGCCAAACCACACGGAATTAAATAAGTAAATTCATCTTTAAACTCGTTTAAAAAGTTAAAATCAGATTTTTTAATCGATGCTAATAAAAATCGTAAGATCACAACATTAATAGTATAGTAAATAAAAATGTTTCCTATTTTTTTAAAATACGTACTATTCTTATCGCTAAAATAGTTTCCTTTTTCTACCTCATTCAATATAGAAATAAAATACGTGAATGCATATATAAGGTATGCTCTCCAAAAAAATAACCCTACGCTTATTACATAATAACTCCATTCAATTGCGCTTTTTGAAGTAAACCAATTTTCACTTTTATCAGCAGTTTTAGACCAACTTATAAAGTTTTTGAAGTTTTCAAAATCAAATTCTCTTATATCATTCAATAATATGGATGATGTTGATATAATTATAAAATAAGTGAGAACGGTAAGAATTGTTGAATTGCTTTTCATAGTTATATAGTTAATTCGTTTTCTGATTGTAGTTCAATACCTCTCTTCACAATTTGCGCGAAAATAAAGATGATTCCTGCAAGAAATATAAAGTCACTTGAGAATAGATCCATAGGGAAATCATATTTCATCCCTATAAATTGTACATGCGTATTATGTACCATTGCGAGTATCCATAAGTAAAAAATACTGTAACTTATTTTTTGCATTAGTCTTTGAACTTTAGTATTGAACGGAATCTCTAGATTTAACTTGCTCAATAATTTTGTGATTAAGAAAGCAATATATGCTTCGATTGCAAATACCAGAACTTTATAGCCAACAATTAAAGAGTATTGAGTGAAACTGTGATTTCTGTATGCAGATAAATCTAAACCTTCAAATAAGTTTTGAGAAGCTTGTTCATTTCCAATACTTATGAAGTATGTTGTAATAATTGTTCCAATCCTAATTAACAACCCTATAAAGACAAGCCAAGCAATAACGTGCATTATTTTAAGTAACCTCTTTGTTTTCATTATATTTTTTTTGATTAGTAATTGTAAATTGATTCATTTACCCAATGAAATTTTCTTTTTAGGAGTCTAAAATCAGTTTCAAGTTTTCTTTTAAATTCAATAGACAGAGAATCTTTATCTAGAACTCCTCGTAATTGTAAATGTTCTGGATTAATGAGTTTATATGAAAAACGATGAGAAATTGAATCTGTACTGCGTTTGAAAATGACTTCTTTTTGTTCTTTGTTAATTTCAAATTGATATCTGTCTATAGAATCATTCATTTTTTTGATAGCCGCTTTTTTCTTGTAATTCACTATTAAATATCTCCATCTATAAGAATCAGTAAGTAGAGGAGGTAAAGTGTCTTTGTTTTTGATAAATAGTTGGGATTCCCATATTCCATAGAGTTCTGATTTTGATTTCAGTTGGTCGGTTGCTTTAAATCTAACAAAACACTGAATGATAATAGCAACTGTCAATAAAGTCAATACAAACACCTTTAATACTGATATTAATTTTTTTAAAGTAGTGTTTATGGAAGGTGTATAGTGAATTTCTTTTTTCGTGGATTTATTTTTTAAAAACACATTCATTACTCTGCGACCATCTGCTATGAGTAATACTAACGCCATTAGAATGAGATGGATAGAAAATAATTTTACCGGAATGTCATATGTGAAATTCATCATTGCTACATTAGTCATCACACCAATGATAATCATGCTTCCTAGAGTTACAGTCTTACGATAAAGTAATAAGGCTCCACCTAACACTTCTGCAAAGCCAATAAAAATATTGTACGCTATTGAATGTCCCATAAACGTCCAAGCCAATCCCATAGGAGACATTTCTCCAACAGGTTGTATTAATAATTCTAAACTTGGGTCTGGAAACTGTCCTTTAAATATTTTGACCAATCCGTAAAGTGTCATTGCAAGAAATAAGAATATTCTTAGAATAGTTTGAAACCAATAAATGAGTTTCTTAGACAAAGTTTTTTTGCGATGTATAATTGCCCATACCGTTCCTATGAGTAATGCTAAAATGACATTTAGTCCAAAACGAACATAATCATAAGACCGATCTCCACTTCCAGTACTTAACATTTCAAAATCGGCTCCCCAATTAAGGATGTTTTGTGCAAACCACCTTAAAGGAACTTCTAATAAAAAAGAAGAAAAGAGCAATACTATAAACAATATAAAATATATAAAGACAAATCTAAATGTGATTTTTGATATTGTATTCCATTGTTTATTTTGTGATTGAGATAAATTCATTCTAATAAAAGTATTTTGTTTTGATACTGCAAACATATAAATAATTATTGATAAACGATAATAAATTATCAAAAAAAGATATTTTTGTAATTTTCATGAAATTTATTTGAATGTTAAATCTACGATTCTCTATATTTGTTTTATGAAGAGATTTTATAAAAAGTTAATGACTATGAGAGATATATGTTTTCTATTTTTAATGTTAATAATTGCAAAAGGATATTCACAAGATTATCCTGTTAATTTATATAAAACAACTGTAGATTATAAGAGCAATAACCTTTCTGAAACTTACAAAGGGATTATTGTTGATGAAGGTAAAGACTATGTAACGATAAGTAAAATAAAAGATTCAGTAAACGATAAGGTTATACAATATGGACTCTCGGCTTGGGCAATAAGGTATTATGAAAATGATTACTATAATTTGTCTTATTACAATAGTATGACGTATCAAAATGCATTTGCGAAATTTCACCTTACTGAAGGTAGATATTATGTAGTAGTTTTAAATGCAAATTTCGCTAATAAAATTACACAGAATTATAACTCATATAATGGAATAAGTTTTAGTGGATCAACTGTATTTTCTAAATTGAAAAAGACATGGCTAACTCAAGAAGGATTTAGAAAACAAATAATATTGATAGATACTAAACTTGAAGATGCTTCTTTACAAAATGCATCAGGAATAAATTTATCTCCAAG
Organism: Lutibacter sp.; assembly: GCA_002733665.1. GTDB lineage: Bacteria > Bacteroidota > Bacteroidia > Flavobacteriales > Flavobacteriaceae > Urechidicola. The sequence goes on along the minus strand of NVWM01000014.1, from coordinate 33,151 downwards.
AAAATTAAAAAAATTTATAAAAAAGAATAAATTAAAAGTAAATAAAGAAAGTTTTAAAAGCATGTCCTTTGAAGAAGTAATTGAACTTATTAAACTGGTAAATAGTAAAGATATTTAATTATATATCTTCTAAATTATAAATGAAATTCCCTAAAAAACTACATAAAAAACTAACCGAACGAAAAGAGAAAAGCGCTTTGCGAACACTTTCTTTACAAACTGATTTGATAGACTTTTCTTCCAATGATTATTTAGGGTTATCAAAGTCAAAAGCGATTTTTCAAAAGACACATCAATATTTAATCGACACTAATTTACAGCAAAACGGCGCTACAGGTTCACGATTGCTAAGTGGAAATCATCAATTATATGAAGATGTTGAAAGCCAATTGTGTGATTTTTACAATTCAGAATCGGCAACTATTTTTAACTCAGGTTATGATGCCAATATTGGGTTCTTTTCTTCCGTTCCGCAACGCGGAGATATTATTTTATATGACACACTGATTCACGCTTCTATTCGTGATGGAATTCGGCTTTCAAATGCAAAATCGTACTCTTTTAAGCATAATGATTTAGAGGATTTAAGTAAAAAGATTCTTCGTTTCACTCAGAATGACAGCAATATTTATGTTGTCACAGAATCTGTTTTTTCTATGGATGGTGACTCTCCAGATTTAGCGAAAATGTCGCAAATACTTAAAAAGAATAACGCTCATCTAATTGTAGATGAGGCACATGCTGTTGGAGTTTTTGGGAAGAATGGTTGTGGACTGATTCAAGAGTTGGGAATTGAGAGTGAAGTTTTTGCACGAATCATCACTTTTGGGAAGGCGTTAGGATGCCACGGTGCAGTGATTCTTGGCACTAAAGAATTGAAAGAATATTTAGTCAATTTTTCTAGAAGTCTGATATACACAACAGCACTTCCACCACATTCACTTGCAACTATTAAAATGGCATATGAACAACTTGTCATTCTGAACGATAGTGAAGAATCTCCGATAAAAATCCTGCATCAAAACATCCAATATTTTAAATCGGTAATTAAGAAATATAATTTTCAAGAGAAGTTTATAGAAAGCAGTTCTTCAATTCAATGTTGTATTATTTCGGGAAATGAAAATGTAAAGAAAGTTGCGGCTTCAATAAGAGAAAAAGGGTTTGATGTAAAACCAATTTTATCACCTACAGTTTCTCAAGGAGAGGAACGCTTGCGTTTTTGCTTGCATAGTTATAATTCAGAGAAAGAAATAGATAAAGTTCTAAAACTACTCGCTACCTTTGTGTAGTGTTTTACGTCACCCTGAACTTGTTTCAGGGTCGCATTATTTCTTATGAAAAGTAGTTATATTTACATATTGACTAATAAATATAGAACGACATTTTATGTTGGAATGACTTCGAATCTTTCAAAAAGATTAATTGAACATTATCACGGAGTTGCATCTGAATTCACGAAGAAATATAATGCAATAGATTTAATTTATTTTGAAGAGTTTACAGATATTAATCAAGCCATTTCAAGAGAAAAACAATTAAAGAATTGGCATAAAGACTGGAAATTGAATTTAATCAAAGAAGAGAACCCAACTTTAAAGACCTTGAAATTTTAAAGAATATCTCGATGAGATGCTGAAACAAGTTCAGCATGACGATAACTTAAGTATGAATAAAAAAAAATATTTTGTAACCGGAATTTCTACCGAAGTCGGCAAAACAGTTGTTTCAGCAATAATAGTTGAGGCTTTAGAAGCCGATTATTGGAAACCGATTCAAGCAGGAGAATTGGAGAATTGTGATACGAAGAAAGTTGAAAATTTAATTTCTAATAAAAAATCTAAGTTTCATCCAAATTCATATGCATTAAAAACGCCTATGAGTCCGCATGCTGCTGCTGAAATAGATAGAATTAAAATTGATTTGAAGAAAATTAATGAACCGAAAACTAAGAATGATTTAGTTATAGAAGGTGCAGGAGGCTTGTTAGTTCCACTAAATCAAAAGCAAACAATTTTAGATATCATAAAACCAGAATATAAGGTAATTGTTGTTTCTCGTCATTATTTAGGAAGTATCAATCATACATTATTGACGGTAAAATTATTGCAAGAACAAGGATTTGATGTCGCACTTATTTTTAGTGGAAATGAACATAAAACAACAGAAGATATTATCAAAAAAATGACGAATGTGAATGTAATAGGACGTATCGAAGAAGAGCCTTATTTTGATAAAAATGTAATAAAAGAATATGCGGATTTATTCCGAGAAAAATTAACGTCATCCTGAACTTGTTTCAGGATCTCATAAAATTGATACGATTGAAAAATAGTTATGTATACATATTGACCAATAAATACAGAACTACATTTTATATTGGAGTAACTTCCAATCTTTCAAGAAGGATGAGTGAACATAGCGAAGGAACCGCTTCTGTTTTTACAAAAAAGTATCAAACAAAATATTTAGTTTATTTTGAAGAGTTTTTAGATATTGAACAAGCAATATCAAGAGAAAAACAATTAAAGAATTGGCATAAAGGATGGAAGGTAAACTTAATTAAAGAAACGAATCCAACTTTGGAAACATTAAATTATTAATCATAAGATGAGATGCTGAAATCGAAGATTCATGAATACTTTAAACAATAAAAAAGCATGAACTAAACAAGTTCAGATGACGAAAACAATGACATTACAAGAAAGAGATAAAAAACACCTTTGGCATCCATTAAAACAGCATCAGTTAAATCCTGAAAGTTTAGCGATAGTAAAAGCAAAAGGCTGTATTTTAACTGATGAAAATGGGAATGAATATATAGATGCAATTGCTTCTTGGTACACGTGTATGTATGGTCATTGTAATGACTTTATTACAAGTCGTGTTTACAAACAAATGCAGCAATTGGATCAAGTAATGTTTAGTGACTTTACACACGAACCTGCAGTGAAACTTTCTGAAGAACTCATTAAAATACTTCCTGAAGGTCAGAACAAAATTTTCTTTAATGATAATGGTTCTACTGCTGTTGAGGCAAGTATTAAAATGGCATTGCAATACTACTACAATAAAGGAGAAAAACGTTCGGTATTTATTGCTTTTGAGAACGGATTTCATGGCGATACTTTTGGAGCAATGGGAGTTTCTGGATTGTCAGTTTATAATGGTCCATTTGAAGACTTTTTAATTGATGTAAAAAGAATTCCAACACCAAACGGAACGAATCATGAAGAAATTATTAATCTACTTAAGAGTTACGTTTCCAATAATAAAATAGCAGGTTTTATATACGAACCTTTGTTACAAGGAGCAGCAGGAATGAAAATTCATGATGCAACAGGATTAAATGAAATTTTAAAGTTTTGTAAAAATCATAAAGTTTTAACTATTGCAGATGAGGTGATGACTGGTTTTGGTAAAACTGGAAAGAATTTTGCCTCTGAATATATGGACACAAAGCCTGATATTATTTGTTTGAGTAAGGCTTTAACAGCAGGATTACTTCCTATGGCAATTACATCTTGTACTCAAGAAATTTATGATGCATTTTTAAGTGATGATATTTCTAAAGGATTTTTTCATTGTCATACCTATTCTGCAAATCCAGTTGCTTGTGCTGCTGCCATCGCAGGAATTGAGTTGTTACAATCTGATGAAATTCAAAAAGGAATCAAAGAGATTATTGCTTCTCATAAAAGATTTAATGAGCGCATAAAAAATCATCCAAAAGTAAAATTAACGAGACAATTAGGAGTTGTTTTTGCGATAGATTTGAATACGAATACAGAACGCTATGGAGGTTTGCGAGACAAACTTTTAAAGTTCTTTATGGATCGAGGTGTTTTCTTAAGACCTTTAGGAAATACAATTTACATTCAAGTTCCTTATATAATTACAAAAAAAGAGTTAGAAAAAGTCTATAAAACTATTGAAGAGTCTTTAGAAATAGTGTAGTTAAATATTAAGAAATTAAAAATAATTAGAACATAATACTATCTTTGTATTTGAAACTTGTCATTCTTGCGAAGGCAGGAATCCAAACAAAGAAAGAGTATAGATTCCTGCCTTCGCAAGAATGACAATTAACCTAAATATATGAATAACCCTATTTCAATAACATCTATCGCCTCAATTTCTTCTTTAGGAAGTGATACTGATACTATTTGGAAAAATTACTGTAACCCAAACCACAATTTTGTACTCAAGAATTTTGAAAAATCAAAAGCCTTAGTTGCTCCTTTATCTTCTGATTCTAATGCTGAAATTGAATTGTTAAGAAAGTCGAATAACAAATATAAGAGCTTAGATAGATCTGTTTTAATGGCCGTTTATGCTTCTCGTAAAGCAGTTGAATTAGCCAATTGGAAAGATGGAGATTACGGAATAAATATTGGTTCTTCTCGTGGAGCAACATCACTTTTTGAAAAATATCATAAAGAATTTTTAGAAAATAACAGAACACACACTTTAGCATCGCCAACTACAACTTTAGGAAATATTTCTTCTTGGATAGCGCATGATTTACAATCTCATGGTCCTACAATCAGTCATTCTATAACATGTTCAACAGCGCTACATGCTTTACTTAATGGGATTGCTTGGGTAAATGCTGGAATGAGTGATAAGTTTTTGGTTGGAGGAAGTGAAGCGCCATTGACTGAATTTACAATTGCGCAAATGAAGGCAATGAAAATTTATGCGAATGATAATTTGTCAGGTCGAGCGGAGTCGAGACCTTTCGACTCCGCTCAAGGTGACGACATTCAATATCCTTGTCGAACCTTAGATTTTGACAAAAAGAAGAATACCATGATTTTAGGTGAAGGAGCCTCTGTTATGTGTTTAGAAAAAGGAACTATAGAAAATGCTTTGGCAATTATCGAGGGTGTTGGTTTTGCGACAGAAATATTAGAACACAATACTTCAATTTCTGACGATGCACAATGTTTTCAAAAGTCGATGAAAATGGCGCTAAAAAACACTTCTATTTTTGATGTTGATGTGATTGTTATGCATGCGCCTGGAACTTTAAAGGGAGATACATCAGAATATAAAGCAATTGAAGCAGTTTTTGACGGCAATTTACCTGCACTCACCTCTAATAAGTGGAAAATAGGACATACATTTGGTGCTTCAGGTGCTTTGAATATTGAATTGGCAATTTTGATGATGCAACATCAAAAATTCATTGACATCCCTTTTTTAGAAAATCAAAAACAACCCAAACAAATTAAAAAAGTATTGGTAAATGCTGTTGGTTTTGGAGGAAATGCTGTGAGTGTTTTACTTTCAAAATAAAAATATTTAAAAAAAATGGCGAATTCAAGAATGTATTTTTTAGTACATTTGCCAAACTAAACAAGACTTTATGAGCGTAGTAAAACACGATTGGACTAAAGAAGAAATATTAGAAATTTACAATAAGCCATTGATGGAGTTATTGTATGAAGCTGCAACAATTCACCGTGAGAATCACGACCCAAATGTGGTTCAAGTATCTACTTTGCTTTCGATAAAAACGGGTGGTTGTTCTGAAGATTGTGGATATTGTCCACAAGCGGCAAGATATCATACAGGTGTAGAAGGAAATGATTTAATGTCTGTTAACCAAGTTAAAGCACAAGCTTTGCGCGCAAAAGAAAGTGGAAGTTCTCGTGTTTGTATGGGTGCAGCATGGCGTAATGTAAAAGATGGACCAGAATTTGACCAAGTTTTAGAAATGGTTAGAGGTATCAACAAACTAGATATGGAGGTTTGTTGTACGTTAGGAATGGTTACTGAAAATCAAGCACAACGTTTAGCGGAAGCGGGTTTATATGCATATAATCACAATTTAGATTCTTCAGAAGAATATTATAAAAAAGTAATTTCGACAAGAGGTTATCAAGATAGATTAGATACGATAGATAACGTTCGTAAGACAAATGTAACTGTTTGTTCAGGTGGAATTATTGGAATGGGAGAAAGTGCTGAAGATAGAGCAGGAATGTTAGTTGCTTTATCAACTTTAAATCCTCAACCTGAATCTACACCAATTAATGCATTAGTTGCTGTAGAAGGAACCCCTTTAGAAGATGAAAAGCCAGTTGAAATTTGGGATATGATTCGTATGGTAGCTACTGCAAGAATTGTATTACCAGAAACACAAGTTCGTTTATCTGCTGGAAGAACACAAATGAGTAGAGAAGGACAGGCTATGTGTTTCTTTGCTGGAGCAAATTCTATTTTTGCTGGAGATAAATTATTAACAACTCCGAATCCAGATGTACATGAGGATATGAAAATGTTTGAACTTTTAGGATTAAATCCACAAAAACCATTTACTAAAAAAGTACAACCACAAACTGTAGAGGCAGCAGATTCTAAATTTGAAACTTTAGGAGAAAAACCAAAATGGACACGACCAGAACACACGATTGAAAAGAATGAATTGGCTAAAGAAAAAGCCAAGGAATTGAGAAAAGCATAGATAAAACTAAATTGGCATAAAAAAACTCCGAAGATTTCTTCGGAGTTTTTTTATAGACTTATTTTTTGTGGATTATAATTGTCCTGTAATCCATTTATAAATGTCATTTCCATTTGCCAAGAGCAGTAGTCCCATTAAGAAGATAAATCCTCCAATTTGAGCGTATTCTAAGAACTTATCGCTTGGCTTTCTTCCAGTAATCATTTCCCATAAGGTGAATAATACATGACCTCCATCAAGTGCAGGAATTGGTAATAAATTCATAAAACCAAGCATCAATGATAAAAATGCAGTGATTGCCCAAAATGCAGGCCAACTCCAAGTAGAAGGGAAAATATTTCCGATAGCTATAAATCCACCAAGACTTGTTGCACCTTTTGAAGTAAATACAAATTTAAACTGTGTAACAATATCGTGTAGTTTCCAATATGCTTCTGAAGTTCCTCTTGTGATACTTTCAGAAAAAGAAAATTCTTTTTTTGTTATAGTTATATAATCTTCGTCTGTTGGTTTTGGACGGATTCCTATCTTTCCATTTTTACCAAGTTCAATCTTTAAATCATGAATTTGATCGTTTCTATTAACCTTAATATTTACAAATTCTTTTGAATTTTGAATACCAAATGTTACATCTGACCAATATGTTACAGGCATTTCGTTTACACCAATAATTTTATCAGTTTTTAATAACCCTGCTTTTTCAGCATTTGAACCTTCGGTTACAGTGTCTAAAGTAAATGGAAATCTTGGAGTCATTGCTGTCATTCCGGTAGATTGAAATATTTGCATATCTATATCTTCTGGAAGCTTTATTTGCTCTGTTTCTCCATTTGTATGTTTTACTGTAATTGTTTGTACGCTTCTTAGTAAAAGATAATTATTGATGTCTCTAGCATCATCCAATTCTTCACCATTTACCAATAATAAGTTGTCGCCTTGCTGAACGCCATATTGTTCTAATACTTTAGCAACACCAAATCCGTATTTTACATCGTCACTTTTTACAATATTTTCTCCCCAAACATTGAAAAGCATAATGTAAATTAAAAATCCTAAAACGAAATTTACAATAACACCTCCAAGCATTATAATCAATCGTTGCCATGCTGGTTTTGAACGAAATTCCCAAGGTTGAGGTTCTTTCTCCATTTGCTCCAAATCCATACTTTCATCAATCATTCCAGATATTTTCACATAACCACCAAGAGGCAACCATCCAATTCCATATTCTGTTCCTCCTTTGGTAAAACTAAATAATTTTTTGCCCCAAGCATCAAAAAACAAATAGAATTTTTCTACTCTTGTTTTAAATAATTTTGCTGGTAAATAATGACCAAACTCATGTAAAACAATTAATAGAGATAAACTCAGTAAAAATTGCGATGCTTTTATTAATATTTCCATATAGTATCTTTCACGTGTTTTATTTATTGTTTTTTAATTGTCACATGTGTTCGCATTAATCATTCTTTTAAGTGATAATGTTTTTAACATGTTCTTTTTTGTCTTAAAAAACGCACAAATGTACGGTTTTAAATAGAGTTTTAAAATAGATATATGAAGTAAGGATATGATTTAACAAATTTTTAGTAGTGATTGTGCATAAAAAACGGTGTTTGTTGTAAATTTGCATAAAAATTACACTCAAAATGAATCTCAATTTTTTTAAAAAATCGTTTCCTCTTCTTATAGTAATGGCTGTTTTTTCTGTCTTTATGGTCTTTGTAATTTATTCTATTTTAAAACCACAAGAAAGATTACCAATTTATAATCCTGCGGATGTAAATCCAAGATTGGTTGACAAATCGCTATTTCATATCACAAAAGATCATAAGATTGCTGATTTTTCTTTGCTCAATCAAAACGGAATAACAGTTACCGAAAAAGATTATGAAGATAAAATTTATGTTGCAGATTTCTTTTTTACAAGATGTCAAACGATCTGTCCGATAATGACAAATAATATGGCAAAAGTACAGCAAGAGTTTATGAATGATAGTACTGTAATGATGCTTTCACATTCTGTAACTCCAGTGATGGATAGCGTTCCTGTTTTGAGAGAATACGCTGATCATAAGAATGTTATAGATAGTAAATGGAATGTAACAACAGGAGATAAAAAACATATTTATGAATTAGCACGTAAAAGTTATTTTGCTGTAGTTGATGAAGGTGATGGAGGAGACCAAGACTTTATCCATACCGAAAACTTTATTTTGGTTGATAAAAAACGCCAAATTAGAGGTTATTATGACGGCACGAATAGTGATCAGATTCAACAATTAATTCTCGATATAAAAGTACTTCAAGAAGAATATAAAAAGAAGTGATAAAAGTCATATTTAGAATCATTCTAATTTAGTATCTTTGCCATTCGATTAACAAATTAGAATTTTTATGCAAACTATTGCAACACTTCAAAAGGGCGAAAAAGGAATCATTCAAGAGTTTGATATAGCGCGTGTTCCACTCAAGCTTATTGAAATGGGATGTTTGCCTGGAAATACTGTAGAATTAGTCCAATTTGCTCCTTTTCAAGATCCTATGTATATAAACATCAATGATTGTTATGTTGCTATAAGAAAAGAAACTGCGATTCATATATCAATTAAAAAAATCACTCAATAAGACCTAATTGTATGAGTGCTAACATTTTGAAAGTTGCGTTAATTGGTAATCCTAATACAGGTAAAACATCGGTTTTTAATCATCTTACAGGACTCAATCAACAAGTTGGAAATTATCCAGGAATTACCGTCGAAAAAAAAGTTGGCTTCTGTAAACTTTCCCAACATCAAAGAGCAAAAATCATTGATCTTCCAGGAACGTATAGTTTAAATGCTTCATCATTTGATGAAAGTGTTGTAATTGAGTTGTTGATGAACAAAAATGGAGAAGATTATCCTGATGTTGCTATTGTAGTTTCTGAGGTAGAAAATTTAAAAAGAAACTTATTATTATTTACTCAAATTAAAGACTTAGAAATCCCAACAATTTTAGTGATTAATATGTCTGATAGAATGAAACGAAAAGGGATTTCTATTGATGTTGATGTTTTAGAAAAAGAATTAGACACTAAAATTTTATTAGTGAGTTCTAGAACTAAAAAAGGAATTGAAAGTATTAAGACTTTATTACAAAACAGTAAAAGTTTATCTTCAGACTCTTGTTTAGATTCTTCAATAATTGATAAAGAATATTTTGACAGGTTAGAAAAAGTTTTTCCAAATCAATCTTTATATAAGTTATGGTTGGTAATCACCCAAGATGTAAACTTTGGAAAAGTTGAAAAAAATGAAATTAAAGAAAAAGCATCTTTTGCAACCAAATCAAATTCTGAATTAAAAAGATTACAGCATAAAGAGACGATTGCTCGCTATAAATTTATTAATGATGTCCTTAAAAAAGGATATACTGTAGATAAATCTAAGGCTAGAGATTTGAGAAGTGTTTTTGATAGAATATTGACTCATAAAATTTTCGGTTACGTTATTTTCTTTTCAATTTTATTGTTGATATTTCAAGCAATTTTTGATTGGAGTAGCGTTCCAATGGATTTTATAGACGCTTCATTTGCTTCTTTAGGAGATTGGGTGAGTCATACGCTTCCAGCAGGAAATTTTACAGATTTATTGGTCGATGGCGTTATTGCTGGCCTTGGAGGAATAGCGATATTTATTCCTCAAATAGTATTTCTTTTCTTGTTTATTTCTGTGCTTGAAGAAAGTGGTTATATGAGTCGAGTTGTTTTTCTTATGGATAGAATTATGCGTCGATTTGGATTGAGTGGTAAAAGTGTAGTTCCATTAATTTCTGGTACAGCATGTGCTATTCCTGCGATTATGGCAACAAGAAATATTGAAAGTTGGAAAGAAAGATTGATTACTATTTTGGTTACACCTTTCACAACATGTTCTGCAAGATTACCAGTTTATGCAATATTAATTGCTTTGGTAATTCCCGACAAAAGAGTTTTAGGGATTTTTAACGCTCAAGGATTGACCTTGATGTTTTTATATATCCTTGGATTTGCCTCGGCAATAATTGCTGCCCATATTTTAAATAAAATTTTAAAGATTAAGAGTAAATCTTATTTTGTAGTTGAAATGCCAAACTACAAATTACCAATGTTTAAAAATGTATTTATAAACGTACTTGAAAAGACAAAATCATTTGTTTTTGAAGCAGGTAAAATAATTTTAGCAATTTCAATTGTGTTATGGTTTTTGGCTTCTTATGGTCCTGGAGAAAAGTTTATTAACGCAGAACAAATTGTAAAAAATGAAGTTGAAAATTCTCAATTTTCAGAAAGGGAACTAGATGATAAAATTGCATCTTATAAACTTGAGCATTCTTATATTGGTATTGTTGGGAAAACAATAGAGCCAATTATTAGACCTTTAGGTTACGATTGGAAAATCGGAATAGCCTTGGCTACTTCGTTTGCTGCGCGTGAAGTCTTTGTAAGTACATTGGCTACAATTTATAGTGTAGGAAGTGTAGGTGATGAAGATGAAACGATTAAAGATAAAATGCGCCAAGAAGTACATCCTTCTGGTAAAAAAGTATTTAATTTTGCAAGCGGAATTTCACTATTGCTATTTTATGCTTTTGCGATGCAATGCATGGGAACTCTAGCAGTTGTGAAACGAGAAACCAATAGTTGGAAATGGCCATTGATACAACTCTTTGGGATGTCTGGAATTGCATATATCGCGGCATTGATAGCATTTCAACTTTTAAAGTAAATTTAAAGTAATAGATATTAAATATTACGACTTATAGATTATGATAAACACACAAGAAATATTAGTTTATATTACTGTCTTATTGGCAGTTGCTTTTCTTGTAAAAAAGTATTTTTATAAGCCAAAAAAATCTACAAAATCTTGTGGAAAAAATGATTGTGGTTGTCATTAGTTTTACCCTCTAAATAGAAAGAAATCATCTTTCATATGCTCAATTTGAGCATCTTCATTAGTGATAATATAATCAATGGCTTGAGAAGTAAATTTGTTTCCTTTTTCAGTAAGAGAAACAATATTAGTATCAATATGTATCATATTGTTTTTTAGTGCTAAATCCAACACCACTTTTGAACGTACTTTTCGCCAATTTATATGCTCATTTAAATGATTGACATGGCGTTCTTCTATTTCATCATGATTTTTTAAATGCAATAAAAATGTCAATAGTGATACTTCTATTCGCTGTTGTTTTTCTCGATACATCACCGAAATTAACCCTTTGTTTGGGGCAAATAAGTAAACAACTAAAAAGAGTAAACCAAGCATTGTTGTTATTGACCCTGAAATTGAAGCATCTAACCAATGTGCAAACCAATAACCACTTATTGCGCCAAAAACTCCGAAACCAATGGCTAATAGTAACATTTTTTTTAAATCGGTAGTTAATAAATAAGCAGTTGCTGCAGGAGCAATCATCAGGGCGACAACCAAAATAGCGCCAACAGCATCAAAAGCACCAACTGTTGTAACAGATGCAACAGACATTAATCCGTAGTGAATAATTGCAGGTGAAAACCCTAAAGACGCTGCAAGTCCTTTATCAAATGTACTCACTTTTAATTCTTTGAAAAATGCGATCAATAAAGTAACAGTTATTAGTAATATAGTTCCTATAATCCATAGTGATTTTGGGCCAAGATCTGTCTCTCCAATTAAGAGTCTATCAAATGGAGCAAAAGCCAATTCTCCTAACAAAACAGCATCTACATCAAGATGAACATCATTGGCGTTTTTGGCAATTAATATCACACCAATACTAAATAATGCAGGAAAAACCAATCCAATGGCTGTATCTTCTTTTACCAATCCTGTTTTTTGAATATATTCTACTAGAATTACTGTTATGATTCCTGTCAATGCTGCTAATAAAATAAGTAAAGGAGAGTTTAAATCGTGTGTTATAAAAAATCCAATGACAATTCCAGGTAAAATAGAATGACTAATAGCATCACTGATCATTGCCATTTTACGCAATACCAAAAAAGTTCCTGGAATAGCACAAGCGATTGCGACTACACTAGCGATGAGTTGTATTTCTATTTGAGCACTATTCATTATCTGTTTGATTATATAAATTAGAAGCCGTTTTAAAACCTTCTTGAGTGAGACTCCACATATTTCCTTGAAGGATTACATAATTTTTGTCGACCAACTTTTGAAGTGTTCCTTTCGTGTATCCATGAAAATTGTTTAAAATTCTAATAGCGTGTGGATGCGAAATATCTTCGTGATTTTCAGCAATTTGGTGCATAAAGGCTAATGTTTTATGAAGTTGTAAATCACGACGATTTTTTATAAATCTGATTTGTTTAAATAATAACCCTCGACTTGGTGAAAATATAAACGAAAAGATTACAAATACAGAAGCAACAAGTACAATAACTGGTCCTGTAGATAGATTGTTTTGACTTGCACTAATTGCTGTTCCTACGACACCAGAAAATGCTCCAAAAATTGCAGCTAAGGCTACCATAACACTCAGGCTATTTGTCCATTGACGAGCCGCTGCAGCAGGAGCCAATAACATAGCACTCATTAGGACCACTCCAACAGTTTGGAGTCCAAGAACAATTGCTAAAACAATAAAACTTGTGATTAAAATATCAATAAACTTGGTATTAAAACCTAATGTTTTAGTATAATCTTCATCGAATAATAATAGTTTAAACTCTTTCCAAAAAAGTAATAAAACAAACAAACAAATTCCAGTTACAATAGCCATTAACCATACATCGCTTTCAACTAAAGTTGCTGCTTGACCAAATAAATATTTATCGAGTCCTGCTTGATTTGCATTTGGTTGTTTCTGGATATATGTTAAGAGTAACATCCCAAATCCAAAAAACAAGGATAATATTAATCCTAAAGCAGTATCAGATTTTAAATGTGTTTTTGAAATAATTCCGCGTATCCAAAATGTTCCAATGAGTCCACTAATTAATGCTCCTAATAATAATGTATTACTGTCTTTTGCTCCTGTAATTAGAAATGCGATTGCAATTCCAGGTAAGGCTGCATGTGAAATTGCATCACCCAACAAACTTTGTTTTCTCAGTACTGCAAAACTCCCTAACATTCCTGTAACTGCACCTAAAATTGCTGTTCCAAGTGTGATAGTACGCAACGTATAGTCGCTGAAAACGAGTTCTATATATTCTTTTAAATCCATTTTGTCATTCCTGCGAAGACTAGAATATTTTCCTTTTTCGCAAATGTTTTTTTGTTTTGTCATTCCGCACTTGATGCGGAATCTATTTTTTATGGATCCTGAATCAAGTTCAAGATGACAGTTTTTAATTCATGAGATTCCTGCCTTCGCAGGAATGACACTATTCTTGAACGCTTACTTTATAATTAATACCGTAGGTTTTTGTTAAGTTATCATCATTAAAAATATCTTTTACAGGTCCTGTAGCAATCTTTTTGACATTTAAAAAAGTTACCCAATCAAAATATTCTGGAACTGTTTGTAAATCATGATGTACGACAATTAATGTTTTTCCTGCCTTTCTTAATTCTTTTAATATATTGATAATTGCGATTTCAGTTGTTGCATCAACACCTTGAAAAGGTTCATCCATAAAATAAATAGAAGCATTTTGAACTAGTGCTCTTGCCAAAAATATACGTTGTTGTTGCCCTCCAGAAAGTTGATTTATTTGTCTGTTTTTAAAAGAAAGCATTCCTACTTTTTCAAGTGCTTCTAAAGCGGCTTTTTTTTCTTTTTGCCTTGGCCGTTTTATCCAGCCTAAACTTCCATAAGTTCCCATCATTACCACATCCAATGCTGTAGTAGGAAAATCCCAATCTACACTTCCTTTTTGAGGTACGTATGCAACTAATTTGCGTTGTTTTTCATAAGGTTTTCCATAAATACTAACACTTCCTGCAATAGGTTTTAAAATTCCTAAAATAGACTTTATCAATGTTGATTTTCCAGCACCATTAGGACCAACAATAGCCATCAATACACCTTCTGGAATTTCAAGATCAATATCCCAAAGTACAGGTTTGTAGTTATATGCTACAGTTAAATCATCTACTTTTACGGCTATTTTCTTTCCCATTATTTAAGTGCGTTAACAATTGTATTTACATTGTATTCAAACATTCCGATATACGTTCCTTCCACAGTTCCAGCATTTCCAAGAGCATCAGAAAATAAAGTTCCGCCAATTTTTACGTCATGACCTTTAGATTTTACAGCTGCTTCTAAGGCTTCGATTGTACGTTTTGGAACAGAACTTTCTACAAAAATAGCTTTCACGTTTTTTTCAATAATAAATGCTGCTAATTTTTGAACATCTTTAACTCCTGCCTCTGTTGCTGTGGATAAACCTTGTAATCCAACGACTTCAAAACCATAGTTTTTTCCGAAGTAATTAAAAGCATCATGTGCAGTGACTAAGATTCTTTTTTCAACAGGTAGCGTTTCAATAATTGCTTTCACATTGTTCTGTAATGAGTCTAATTTTGCTAAATATTGTTTTTCATTTTCAATAAATTTCTTAGCGTTTTCGGGATTTTTTTCTGATAAAACCAGCGTTATTTTTGTAGCAAATTGCTTAAAATATTCGATGTTAAACCAAACATGCGGATCGTAATTTGACGCAAAATAATCTGAACCGATTAATGTTGTTGTATCTATTTCATCTGCCAATGCAATAGGAGTCTTAGTTGCACTTCCCATTTTTTCAAATACTTCTACAAGTTTCCCTTCAAGGTGCAATCCGTTGTAAAAAATAATGTCTGCATTTACAAGTTTAGACACATCTCCTTCACTAGCTTTATACAAATGTGGATCTACACCACTTCCCATCAATCCTTGAACATTGATATATTCTCCACCAATATTTTTTACCAAATCGGTAATCATAGATGTTGTTGTAACAACGTTAAGATTGTCATTTTTTGGAACATCTTTTTTACACCCAATAAGTGCAGTTGATACTAATAGAATTAATAAATATTTTTTCATTTTTTAATTTTTCGAGTTTATGTCCTTTACAAATAGATTTTTTGTCACTTAGTTTGAGATCTTTCGGTTTCTTCTCTTTTCTTAAATAAATGCAAATGAGAAATTATTTTGTCTAAACCGTATAAAATGTTAGTTAAAAATACGAAGAAATACCAAAACTAAATCCGTTTGTGATTGCTGGACCATTTCCTAAAATATCATTTTGCTCTTGGTATCTATAATTCAAACGAAATACTGTTTGCGATGTAGGTCTAAAACTAACTGCAGGCATAATGCTCCATACATCTTCTCCAATATTTCCACCAGTTTCGTTAAAAGTTCCAACATTCCAGTCAACGTATTCTAACCGACAAGCAAGATTAAGTACTGCTTTTTCCCAGCCTAATATTTTCTTTTTAAGTACAGGTTGAACAATATCTACAAATCCACCTTTTTGCTTTCTGCCATATTGCTGCGTATAAGTTGAAGGAACATCAACTGACACCCAAGCCCATTCACCAGTAATAAAAGTACTTGTTTTAGCAATGGTTGAGTTAAAATCTATGGCAAATACATCTAAATTTCTCTTCTGATCCAATTCTACACCATCGTCATCAAAATTATTATAGATTCCGCCCATATAAGAAAGGCCTAATTCTCCTATTTTGTTATTTCTTACAGCCAATTTAGCTGTATATAAAGGTGTTCCGCTTGCTGATTCTTCGAAACGCTCATGATTAGCTTTTGAAGCAGCCAACGAAGTTCTATTTTCTTCATTATCTATGATAGAATTATCAAAACCACCTGATAAATAAGCTTCGTAGCCAATCATCCAATCCTTTGAATACTTTTTTCCAAATATCCCAAATCCTGCGTTGCTCCAAGTTGCAGGTAGCATTTGAGTTGCGGAAATAGGACGGTCAGTAAATTCCCATTTTGGACCATCATGATTTTGATTAAAGGCGCCAATAGGATTCATAATAATTCCACCTCTTAGGTTGAATAACGGGTGAAATTCTACATCAATTGCGGCAAATTCAATATTAATTTCTTTTCCACCTTCTTCAAATTCTATTTCACTTAAAAATTTAATTTTTTTACTAATTGTTGCAGCTACAAATAATGTCATTCTTCTCATTTGAAATTGATGTCCTTCGGATACTCCATCAGTACCCAAATATTGCCAATTCATTTCTGCATAACCACCTACAGATACTGGAGTTTTCCCAAAACCTAAAAAAGGTCTATTGTAAACTGCATCCATATTTAAAGTAGATTTTATTGTGTCTGTTGGAATTCGTTTAAATAACGTTGAATCTACTTGTCCGTGGCTTTTAGGAACTCCTAAAATAAGGATAAGTATAGTTGTTAATATTATTTTGTTCATTCTACCTTTATTGAAATTTTTAATTGTTGATTTTCTATTGATACTGGAAATTTTCTTAACCGATCTTCTGCAGGTCCATTAGTAGCATTTCCTTGCTTGTCAAACTCACTTCCATGTGCAGAACACTGTAGTTTATCTCCATATGCTGTTAATTCATTTCCCTGATGAGTACACCTCATTAATAGTGCTGAATATTGACTTTCATTGATTCTATAAACAGTAATTGGGAACTGTAATTGATTATTTTGTACTATTATATAATTTAGGAAAGACTTTTTTTGATCTTTTACAATTTCAAATTCAGAAACTGGAACAATAATATTTTCTCCTTTTATAATTCCATCAACCATTTTAATTGATGCACAACTTTGTAAAAATGTCCCAAAAGCAAGGCTTCCAACACAGGCCAATCCACATGTTTTTATAAACTCTTTTCTATTCATTTTATAATGATTCTAGAAATTTTATCAACTCGTTTTTTTCTATTTCAGAAAGATTTTGGTATTGTAATTTACTATTTGATGCTTCTCCTCCGTGTAATAGAATGGCTTCATTAATGCTAGTTGCTCTTCCATCATGCATTAAAAAATATTGACCTCCTTGTGCATCTGGAGCAAGTCCTAGTCCCCAAAGAGGAGGTGTTCTCCATTCTGCCGTAGTTGCGTTACCTTCCGTATAACCGTCATCAAGTTCACTTCCCATGTCATGCAATAATAGATCGGTATAAGGATGAAATATTTTATTTGAAAGTGCATTTATTGATGAATTTCCAGTTTGAAGTGTTGGTTTGTGACAGCTCGCACATTGAATTTGAGAAAATAGATTTCCTCCTGAAAGTACTTCAGCATTGTCTGCATTTCTTCGTATTGGCGCTTTCAGTGTTTTGAGGTAGAAAACGACATCGTTAACGATGTTATTTGAAACTTCAGGGTCAATTTCTAGCCCAGAAAAGGTATCCATTGGATCAAAAGAAGATGTAATACCCATATCTTGATTATAGGCATTTACAGTCTGATGAAGTAAATCATAAGCAGCAGCTTTTTTTCCGAAACGATGAATGTATTTTCCGTTTTGTGAAATTGCATTAGCTCTTAAAATAGAATAAGAAGGTAACTCTATCCAATTAGGAATACCACTTATTCCATCACCATCATTATCATTTGGATCTGACATCGCAATAATATCAGCATCTAATACAGCATCTAAAAACCCTAATCCAGTATTCATCGGTGGAGTCAATTTCGTTGAGGTTGCTCCATTTGGAATTTGTTCTGGTTCATATCCAGGAATTGCTCTATTTTGTAGTTGTGGACCACCAAAATCAAGAAAAAGATTTCCAGTACCGTCTATTTGACCAAATCGAGTTAGAGTTGTTGATGGATGTCCTTTTCCATCTCCTGCATGACAACTAATGCAACTAGTCGCAACAAAAACAGGACCCAACCCTTTACTTGATGTAAATACTTCAGCAAAAGCCTCATCACCTTTTAAAAATTGAATACTTTCTTGGTACGAAAGCCCTTCTACTTGTCCATCCAACACCTCATTTTCCATAGGACCTTCAGAAATAGTTTTTTCACATGAAGCCAGTAAGAATGTTAATGCAAATGATAGAATTAAAAAATTATTTTTCATTTTATAAATACAAATTATTAGGCAAAGATATAATTCTAAATTAGAATTACAAAATTTATTTAATTAGGCTTGTCTAATTAATTGGGTTTGTGTACTTTTGACATTGAAATAAAATATGTATGAATACCACTAGAGCAGAAGAAAATTATTTAAAAGCAATATATAGACTAACTAAAACAAAAAAGCAAGTAATTTTGCCAAATTTAATTGCAGAAAAAGTTCAGGTGAATCCCGCTTCAGTAGTTGATATGATTAAGAAGTTGGTTCGAAAAGAGTTAATTAGTTATTCAAGAAAAGAAGGTGCGAAACTGACTGATACTGGACAAAGGATAGCTTTAAATATTGTTAGAAGTCATCGATTGTGGGAGGTTTTTTTAGTTGAAAAACTTGAGTATTCTTGGAGTGAAATTCATGTTATTGCAGAACAATTAGAGCATATAAAACATCCGGACTTGGTTGATAAACTGGATTCTTTTTTAGATTTCCCTTCTTTTGATCCTCACGGTGATCCAATACCAGATAAAATGGGAGCATACCCTATATCTAAAAAAATATTTTTAAGCACTTTATCAATTGGAGCTGAATGTAAAGTAATTTCTGTAAGCGATGATAACACTGATTTTTTAAATTATTTAGAAAAATTGGGAATCAGTATTGGAACGAAAATAAAAATTCTTGAAAAAAATGCCTTTGATGATTCTTTATCTTTGCAAATTGAAAAGAAAAATATTATTACTGTATCACGTAAATTTGCAGATAGTTTGTATGTAATATAATTTTGAATTTTAAGAATAATTTATGAAAATACTGGTTTATGGTGCTGGAGGAGTTGGAGGATATTTTGGTGGGAAATTAACTCAGTCAGGAAATGATATAACTTTTATTGCACGCGGAAAACATTTAGAGGCAATTCAAAAGAATGGCCTGCAAGTAAAAAGTATCAATGGAGATTTTACTGTTTTTCCAAAAGCAACAAACGATATTTCTACTATTTCAAATCCTGATTTAATAATACTCGGAGTTAAATCTTGGCAAATTCCAATCATAGCAGACTCTCTTAAACCCATAATTGGTGAAAACACGATGGTTTTACCTTTACAAAATGGTGCAAATAATGCTGAAAAATTATTAGAAGTATTAGATAAAAAAAATGTGCTTGCAGGATTGTGTAGAATTGTAAGTAAAGTTGAATCTCCAGGAATTATCAGTCACTTTGCCTTTGAACCTGAAGTTGTTTTCGCTGAAAACGACAATAGACTTACGGAAAGAGTTAAAATTGTCAAAACCATTTTTGATGCTGCAGGTTTTAAAAATAACATCTCAAATAATATTCATTTAGATATTTGGAGGAAGTTTTTATTTATCACTATTGTAAGTGGAATTGGTGCACTGACTAGAGAAGTTTTTGGTGTTTTAAAAGAAGATAAATCGATTCGAAAAATAATGATTGATTCTGGAATAGAAATCATGAAAATTGCGAATGCCAAAGGAATTTCTATCACTCAAAAAGACATTGATAATTCAATGAAATCTTTTGACAATTCAGGATATAATACTACGGCATCTATGCAGCGAGATATTATGGAAGGGAAACCAAGTGAATTAGAAAATTTTAACGGATATATTGTAAAGCAAGGGAAATTATTAGGGATTGAAACACCGATTAACAGTTTTATTTATAACTGTTTATTACCTCAAGAAAATAAAGCAAGAAGTTAAGCAATTTTCTGTTTCTTACTAATCAAATAGACACCAATAATCACTAAACCACAACTAATCAGTTTAATTGGATTGATGTCCTGTGCATATTCACTTTGATTTAAAAAATAAGCATAAATCGTCACCATAATAAAACTTACTGCAGGTTGTAGATATACATAACTTCCAGCCACTGATGGCGAAACTTTGCTAAGCGCATAAATATTAAATAAGTATGCAAGAAAAGTAGTTCCGATAACTACGTATGCAATCGTCAAATATGTATTTGTTGTAAATGCAGCGAAATCTGTTGTTAAAAAGTCTTGAATTCCTATCGGAAACATAAATATAAACCCAAATAAAAACACCCAACTTATAACAGTCAATGGATTGTATTTTTTCATTAAAGGTTTTACAATTACAAGATACAATGCATAAGAACAGGCATTAATAAAGATAAATAAATTTCCTAATAACGAACTTGTTCCACCTGATTTATTCCCATACCATATCAGTAAAATTGCGCCAATTGATCCAATACTAATTCCTAATAATTTATTAGAAGTGATTTTCTCTTTTAGGATGAAAAAACTAAAAATAACAACCATTACAGGAATCGAAGTAATGATAATAGACGCATCGATCGGAGAAGTTAAATTGAGTCCATGAAAAAATAGTAATTGGTTGGCAGCAACTCCAAGCAATCCACAAAATATCAATCTTACAAAATCTTTCTTGTCGATTTTCTCCTTGATAAATGATTTTATGATCCAAAATAAGATTCCTGCACCTAGAATTCGTAAAAAAACAAATGAAGATGGACCTATTTTATTTGGCATTATGCCTTTTGCAATGATATAATTGGCACCATAAATAAGGTTTGCTCCTAATAAAGCAAGATGTGCTTTGTGTGAATTTTTTATCAAATTTTCTTAGTGTTTTATAAATGGAAAATTACAAAAAGATTAATACTTATTGGAAATAAGAATAAGATACTTATACATTATTTTGTCATTCCTGCGAAGGCAGGAATCTATAATTATGTTGTTTATGGATTCCTGCCTTCGCAGGAATGACAGCGATTTTATTTTCACTAAATCACCAAGAATATTAATTGATACAAACACTTCACTATTTTCTATAGAAAGCGTAAATTTGCAACTTCTTAAAAGAGCAAAAAATGCAATACGATCATAAAAAAATTGAGGAAAACTGGCAAAAACATTGGGCAGAAAATCAAACCTTTAAAGCCTCAAATACTTCTGACAAACCAAAATATTATGTGTTGGATATGTTCCCGTATCCGTCTGGAGCAGGACTACATGTTGGTCATCCATTAGGATATATTGCATCTGATATTTATGCACGTTATAAGCGTCATAAAGGCTTCAATGTATTGCATCCTCAAGGGTATGATTCGTTTGGATTGCCTGCGGAACAGTATGCAATTCAGACAGGACAACATCCTGCGAAAACGACTGAAGAAAACATAAAAACATACAGAAGACAATTAGATAGAATTGGTTTTTCATTTGATTGGTCTAGAGAAGTAAGAACTTCTAGTCCGGAATATTATAAATGGACGCAATGGATTTTTATTCAATTGTTCAACTCATGGTATAATAAAGATTCGAACAAAGCAGAAGATATTTCTACGTTAGTATCAACATTTGAAAAAGAAGGAAATAAGAAAGTAAATGCTGTATGTGATGATGAGATTCAGTCTTTTACAGCATCAGCATGGAAAAAGTTTTCGAAGAAAAAACAACAAGAAATTTTATTACAATATAGATTGACATTTTTGTCAGAAACGGAAGTAAATTGGTGTCCAACATTAGGAACTGTTTTGGCAAATGACGAGATTGTAAACGGAGTTTCTGAACGTGGAGGTCATCCAGTAGTTCGTAAAAAAATGAAGCAATGGTCTATGCGAATTTCTGCATACGCGCAACGTCTTTTAGATGGTTTAAATACGATTGATTGGCCACAACCTTTGAAGGATTCTCAAACCAATTGGATTGGTCGTTCTCAAGGAGCGATGGTTTCATTCAAGGTTTTGCCAAATGAAGTTACCGAAGAAAAAGGAACGCTTTCGTATAAAAAGATTGAGGAAATCAAAGAACTGCGTTTAAATTCACCTAAAGTAACAAGTTTACTTTGGGATGTGTTAAGAAAGAAAAAAGGCGCTGTAAAATTCAGACAGCAATATATTTTAGGAGATTTCTTAACGGATTTTGTGTGTTTTTCTAAAAAGACAATTGTTGAATTTACTGGAAAAGAAGACGAAGCAGAAAGAGCCAATTATTTCGCAACGGAAGGATACACAGTTGTGTATATTACCAATGATGAGGTGCTAGAAAACATAGATGCTGTACTTTCTAAAATCAATAACGGAATTCAATTTCCAAAGATTGCCGAAATACAAAAAGTTGCTAAAAAAGTTCTTAAGAAGAAAGTAGAAAAAGAAGTAGAAAAGCATATTGATGTGTTTACGACACGTCCTGATACAATTTTCGGAGTGTCATTTATGACTTTGGCTCCAGAACACGAGTTAGTGTCGCAGATTGTAACATACAAACAAAAAAAGGCTGTAAAGGCATATATTCACGCTACTGCTAAACGTAGTGAACGCGATAGAATGGCAGATGTAAAGACCATTTCTGGAGTGTTTACTGGTGCATATGCAGAGCATCCTTTTACGGGCGAAAAAGTTCAGATTTGGATTGGAGATTATGTGTTGGCGAGTTACGGAACAGGTGCTGTAATGGCGGTTCCTTGTGGTGATCAACGCGATTATGATTTTGCAAAACACTTTAATATCGGCATTCCGAATATTTTTGAAGGTGTTGATATTTCTGAAGAAGCACATGAAGGAAAAGATGGAACTAAAATTGCCAATTCTGATTTCTTGAATGGAATGCCTTATAAAAAGGCAATGAAAACTATTATCTACGAATTAGAAAAACGTGGTATTGGTTATGGAAAAATAAATTACCGACTGCGTGATGCTGTTTTTTCTCGTCAGCGATATTGGGGAGAACCTTTTCCAGTCTATTATAAAGACGGAATGCCTCAAATGATTGATGCGAAACATTTACCAATTGTATTGCCAGAAGTGGAAAAATACCTACCAACAGAAGATGGAAAACCGCCACTGGGAAGAGCAGAAAAGTGGTCATGGAATACTAAAACAAATACGATTGTTGATAATAGCTTTGTCATTTCGAGCGGAGTCGAGAAATCTCAAAACAATGGAATTTACCCTCTAGAACTAAACACAATGCCTGGATGGGCGGGAAGTTCTTGGTACTTCAACCGTTATATGGATCCTGGAAATACAGAAGAGTTTGCGTCTAAAGAAGCATTGGATTATTGGCAAGATGTGGATTTGTATATTGGTGGATCTGAGCATGCAACAGGACATTTATTATACGCACGTTTTTGGCAAAAATTCTTATTTGATAAAGGTATTGTTCCTGTGGATGAGTTTGCAAAAAAATTGATAAACCAAGGAATGATTACTGGAACGAGTGCTTTTGTTTATCAATTAAACTTTAGTTTTAAGTTTAAAGATACTGATAAAGAAAATACAAAATTAGAAATTTCAGGTAATGAAAATATTTTTGTATCAAAGAATTTTGTAGATAATAAAGATTTTGATTTTTGGTACCCAAAGTATTTTTCGAAACTGAGTAAAATGCATATTGAAGATATTTTAAAATATGAACAAGTTAGTAAACCAATTGTTTCATTTATTCCTAAGCATTCAGATGTTTCTTTCGTAAACACCTCTGACGAATTAGATATTGGCGCATTTAAAAATTGGCGACCAGAATATAATGATGTAAAATTTGTTACTGAAGAAGACGGAACATTTAAAGTAGGGAGAGAAGTAGAAAAAATGTCTAAGTCAAAGTACAATGTCGTAAGTCCTGACGCTATCTGTGAAGAATACGGTGCTGATAGTTTGCGATTGTTTGAAATGTTCTTAGGGCCATTAGAGCAATCAAAACCTTGGAGTGATTCAGGTATTTCAGGAGTTTATTCTTTCCTTAAAAAACTATGGAAATTATACCATTCAGGAGATGAAGGTACATTTGTAGTTTCAAAAGACAAAGCAACTGCAGAAGAGTTAAAAACCTTGCACAAGACTATCAAAAAAGTAGATGAAGATATTGCTAATTTCTCTTTCAATACATCTGTAAGTTCGTTTATGATTGCAGTAAATGAGTTAGGTTCATTGAAATGTAACAAGCGTGAAGTTTTAGAGCCATTAGCGATTTTAATTTCGCCTTATGCGCCACATATTGCAGAAGAATTATGGAATAAATTAGGACATAAAACTTCTATTGCAACTGCTGAATTTCCAGTATTTGACGGAAAACATTTGGTAGAAAGTTCTAAGAATTATCCAATTTCGTTTAATGGAAAAATGCGTTTTATGCTCGAGTTTCCATTAGATATGAATAAAGAGGATATTGAAAAGGCTGTATTGGCAGACGAAAAAACAATTGCACAACTCGCAGGGCGAGAGCCAAAGAAGGTGATTGTTGTTCCTGGAAAAATTGTAAATATTGTAGGGTAACGCAAACATTGTCTGTTCGAGCGCAGTCGAGAACTAAAAAACGACAAGGTCTCGACTGCGCTCGACCTGACATTCTGAGAATAATAATTATGATTCATCGATTAGCCGAAATAGATTTAAAAACAAAGTACGGAGAATTCCATGAAATTCTTTTTAATGACGGAAAGCAAGATTCGTTTGCGCTAGTCATGGGAGATATTTCTGGAGAAAAAGACATACTTTGTCGTGTGCATTCTTCCTGTATTTTTGGTCACCATTTTAATAGTATTGAATGTGATTGTAGAGAGCAAATGGAGATTTCTCAGCAATTAATTCAGCGCGAAGGAAAAGGTATTGTGATTTGGCTTGAGCAAGAAGGGAAAGGGAATGGTCACTACGCATTGTTAAAAAGTACTGAATTTAAAAAACAAGGGATGTCTCAGCCTGAGGCTTATGAAGCGGCTGGTTTTAGCAAAGATGCACGTGATTTTAGAGTTGCTGCTGAAATCTTAAAAGAGTTAAAAGTAAAATCTATCCGAATGCTGACCAACAATCCTAAAAAAGTTGAAACTCTTACACAACATGGAATTCATGTTGTCGGAATTGAACCAACAAAATTATAAAGTTGATGGATTTTAATATAGAAATTATTGGACTAATTGCTGCTTTTTTTACAACGGCAGCATTTGTACCTCAAGTTGTTAAAATTTGGAAAACTAAAGAAGTTGAGAATCTTTCTTTAACTATGTATTTAACCATGTTATCAGGAGTTATTTTATGGTTAATTTACGGTATTAATATCAATAGTCTTTCAATGATTTTGGCAAATATTGTCACGATAACATTGGTTTGTGTTATTATATTTTTGAAACTTAGATATAAATAAAATTCTTGGTATATTTATTGAGTCTTTTTATTCCAAAAACTAACAATGGCTAACAGAAAATTATCCTTACAAAACCGTGTGTTTTTATCAATGATTTTATTGATATTAGTCGCATCTGTATTGATAGCTGCAGTAACTATTTTTCAATATAACGAGCAAGCAGAAGAGTACAATACAGCAAGACTTGAACGTAAGGAAAGAGCCATTATTCAGCATTTTGGTGTTGATATAAGCAACACAACATATCAAGTTGAAACGACTGAATTAAATACAATTTTTAAAAGTAAAATCTTTGAGATATCTAAAATACACAATTTAGAAATTGGAATTTACGACCTTAAAGGGAAGTTTATAGTTTCTTCAAATAGAGATTTTGTTAAGGACACCGTTAAAAGAGAAATCTCAAAAAACACACTTTCAAAACTTAGTGAAGGAGAACATAGATATGTGGAACGAGAGCGAAAAGAAGGAAAAGAGTTTCAGTCGCTATACACCTATTTAAATGATGATAAAGCAAAACCAATAGGAATTATTCATCTTCCTTATTTAGAAGATAGTTCAGAAAAAGATAAAGAGTTAAAAGAGTTTCTTTCTCGATTGGCATTTGGTTTTTTACTGATGTTTTTAATCGGTTTGGCACTTGCATATTTTATTTCGAGTTACATCACACGTTCTTTAAAAACTGTGAGCGATAAGATGAGTGAAACACGAATTTTTAAAAGAAATGAAAAAATAGTACTAAAAGAAGCGAGTAAAGAAATACATAATTTAGCTGATTCATACAATAGTATGATTGATGATTTGGAAGAAAGCGCAGTGAAATTAGCACAAAGTGAGCGTGAACAAGCATGGCGAGAAATGGCAAAACAAGTAGCACATGAGATTAAGAATCCGTTGACACCTATGCGATTGACAGTGCAGAGTTTTGAGAGGAAATTTGATCCATCAGATCCTGAAATTTATCATAAAATAAAAGAATATAGCAAAACATTGATTCAACAAATTGATGTGATGAGTTCTATTGCTTCTGCTTTCTCAGATTTTGCAAAAATGCCAACCGCAAAACGAGAAGAATTAAATGTTGTTGCTATTGTAAAACACGCTACTGAAATTTTTACAGAACCGTATATTTCTTTTTATAGTGATGCTAAAGTTATTACGGCAAATCTTGATAAAATGCAATTGACTCGTATTGTTACAAACTTGATAAAAAATGCAACGCAAGCGTTAGAAGAAACTGAAAATCCATCGGTAGAAATAAAAGTAACAGAAGAAAATAACACCATAATTATAACAGTTGCTGACAACGGAAAAGGAATAACAGACGAAACAAAAGAGTTGGTTTTTGAACCGAAATTTACAACAAAATCAAGTGGAATGGGACTTGGATTGCCGATGATTAAAAACATTATTGAGGCCTATGAAGGGACAATATCATTTACATCAACCGTTGATTACGGAACAGTATTTAAAGTAATATTACCAAAAGAATAAAATTATAAATAAATTTAAACGTCAGTTCGAGTGATTTTTGTGATTGAAATGAACAAAAATTGTATCGAGAACAGTGTTTTTATTAAAAACCAAGCAGAAATGAACTACGAGAATATTTTAACAAGTCAAAACGAAAGTATTTTAACGATAACTATTAATAGACCAAACCAGTTAAATGCTTTAAACAAAGCAACAATTTTAGAGTTGCACAATGCATTTTTTACTGCTGATGAAAACACATCTATTCGAGCAATCATCATCACAGGAAGTGGAGAAAAAGCATTTGTTGCTGGAGCAGACATCAAAGAATTTTCGGATTTTAATGTTGCGCAAGCAGCCGTATTGTCAAAAAGCGGACATGACTTATTGTTTGATTTTGTTGAAAATCTTTCAACTCCAGTAATCGCTGCAATCAATGGTTTTGCACTTGGTGGAGGTTTGGAGTTAGCAATGTCAGCACATTTTAGAATTGCGAGTGACAATGCAAGAATGGGTTTACCAGAAGTTTCTTTGGGTGTGATCCCTGGATATGGCGGAACACAAAGATTACCACAATTAGTTGGAAAAGGAAAAGCAATGGAATTGATTATGACAGCCAATATGATGAATGCAGAAGAGGCAAAAGAATATGGTTTGGTAAATTATGTGGTTTCTCAAGAAGAATTAGTACCACTTGCTGAAAAACTAGCAACTAAAATTTCTCGAAATTCTGGTACTGCAATTTCTATGGCTATAAATGCTGTAAATGCAAATTATAAAAATGGAGTTAACGGATTTGATGTTGAAATTTCAAATTTCGGAAATTGTTTTGGTAGCGAAGATTTTAAAGAAGGCACTACAGCGTTTTTAGAGAAAAGAAAACCTAATTTTAAATAAAATCTAAATTTTAATCGTTTTAAGAAGTTTTTTTTGAAAAACAAACAAATCCTAAGCGTCAAAAAATTAAATTAATTTTAGGTAGTTTAAAAAAAGCCAATTTTAATTGTCAAAATTTATAAAAAAAAATAAACAATAGGTTATTATTATAGTTCTTTTGTTTGTTGTCAAAATATGTATTTTCAAAAACTTATTTTTCACCATTCCATTCAGCATAAAACTGATCTAAAAAATGCTCCATAAATAAGTGTCTATCTTCGGCGATTCGCCGACCTGTTTTTGTATTCATTTTATTTTTTAGAAGCAATAATTTTTCATAAAAATGATTGATTGTTGGCGAAGAAGATTTTTTATATTCCTCTTTACTCATTTCCAAATTTGGTTTTATTTCAGGATTGTAAAGTTGCCTATTTTTAAAACCACCATAATTAAAACAGCGCGCAATACCAATGGCACCAATTGCGTCCAATCTATCAGCATCTTGAACTACATCTAATTCGGCAGAAGAAAATCTATTTTCATTGTTTTTTTGAAGCGAAGATTTATAAGAGATATTATCAATAATTTGAACAATATGTTCGATAATTGAACTATCTACATTCTGAGAAAGTAGAAATTCTCGCGCCATTTTTGGACCAATAGTTTCATCGCCATCATAGAATTTTGCATCGGCAATATCATGCAATAAGGCACCTAAAGTAACTACAAAACTATCTACACGTTCACCTTTGGCAATAAGCCGAGCATTGCTTAACACCCTTTGGGTGTGAAACCAATCGTGTCCTCCTTCTGCTCCTTCGAGTGTTATTTTTACAAATGAAATGGTATTTTTTATTATTTTTTCTTCGGAAATATTCATAGTATAAAAATAAAAAAAAATCCTCAATAGAGGATTTTTAAAATAGGATTTTATTTGATAACTGAAAGTTTGTCTTGATTAACAAAATTCCTCATAAGCACCAGCTAAATTTGCAGCAATCATTTCTGCAGAACGACCTTCAATATGGTGACGCTCTAACATATGAACTAATTGACCATCCTTAAACAATGCAATAGCAGGTGATGAAGGTGGAAAAGGAATCATAGATTCGCGTGCTTTATTAGTTGCTTCTGCATCAACACCAGCAAAAACTGTTGTTAAATTTGCAGGAGATTTATCACTTTGTAAAGAGGCAATTGCTCCAGGTCTAGCCGTTCCTGCTGCACAACCACAAACAGAGTTTACCATAACCAATGTTGTTCCTTCTTTTGCCAAAGCAGTTGTAACTTCTTCAGTTGTATGTAATGATGTAAAACCGGCAGCTTCTAATTCTGCTTTCATTGGTCTTACTAATTCTTCTGGATACATAATATATGTGTTTAAAATATTGACTGCAAAGATACCGTTTTATTTTATAAAGTCCTTTCCTTTGGCAAGGTTTTAGGATTGGAATTTAATTACATTTGCAACATGGGAAGTTTTAGTAAATATTTAGGAGCATCACTTGGATGGTCTTTTGGAGGTCCAATAGGAGCAATTATTGGGTTTGTTTTAGGAAGTGTTGTTGATGGTCTTTCAGAAGGAGACTTAAAAAGAGAAGGAACATATAGAATACCAAATAGCGGCAGAAGAAGACCAAGAGAGAACACAACACAATCTGGAGATTTTGAAATGAGCCTTTTAGTATTGTCTGCAGTAGTGATAAAAGCAGATGGTAAAATAGATCAACGAGAACTAAATTATGTGCGAAATCACTTTACGCAAATGTATGGTGCAACTCGTGCTAAACATGCGTTTAAATTATTTAATGGAATCATAAAAAAGAATGATATTTCTACAAGGCAAGTGTGTCTTCAGATTCGTCAACAAATGACGCACGCATCACGATTACAATTGATACATTACTTATTTAATATTGCGAAGGCTGATGGATTTGTAACGGAGTCGGAAGTGGATGTAATCCATAAAATTGCTGGATATTTATACATAAGCAACCATGATTTTGAATCTATAAAAGCAATGTTTTATAGTGGAATCAGCAATGCCTATAAAGTGCTTGAAATTGATAAATCGGCAACAGATGTAGAAGTAAAAAAAGCATATCGAAGATTGGTTAAAAAGCACCATCCAGATAAGTTGCAGCACCTTGGTAAAGAACATTTAAAAGGTGCTGAAGAAAAATTTAGACAGATTCAAAAAGCGTATGAAGCTATTCAGAAAGAAAGAAAAATGTAAAAATTTATATTTAACTGTGACTTTTTAAAAATGTATGTGTCCTAATTAATGGTTAGTATAGGAAAATCTCCTTCATTCATTAATTTGACCTTTCTATTTTCATAATAGTAGGAAAGCCCCCAAAATGAGAGAGTTAACGTTCGTTTTTATAAACGGACGTTTTCCTTTTTTAACTTAAATAATCTTTTAATTTTTCAGGACCCTCAAGAATTGTTCTGATTATTTGAACAGTGCCATCATCATTAGTAACAGTATGCCATTTAATTAATACAATTTCAGAATTTTCAATTTCAATTCCAGTAATTGCTCGCGGATGTACACAACTACCATCATTAAAGTAAGGCAATTCGTTTGGTTCTGGGAAACGAGGACGATGCGTATGACCAGCGATTATCATTTGATTGTCATTATTAAGAATCCACTTTTTTATTCTTCGTTCTACTTTAATCAATTCTCTATAATTTTTTGCCGGACTTGTAGGGTCACTAACTCCAAATGCTTTTTGTAGCGGTTGCCAAAAAAAACGCACCAAAAATCGACTGAATTTCCACAATACATAATTAAAAAAGTCAGCTTGATGACCATGAATTAATAAAACATTTTTTTTCATGCCATCTATTTCTAGAATAATACTTTCATTAAACTTTAGATCTTTTAAAAGTTCAGTTCTTTTACCGGTAATAATATTAAAGTAGGAGCCAAGAAATTTTTTAACAATTTTCGGTTTTCTATATACCATATCATGATTGCCATATATCATATGTAATCGTTTGTCTTCATGATATTTTTTCAACAAGACATAAATATCTTTATAAGGCTCAAAAATATCAGTAAAATGGCGATTTTCCCAGAGTTCATCACCATCACCCAACTCAAAATAAGTAAACCCTTTTTCATAATAGTCTCTAAGAGCATGATGGAAAATTAATTTATTATGAGAAAAATCATCAGCATAACTATTATCTCCACGATGACAATCACTAAAAAAAATCAACTTAGAATCTTTGTTAATTTTTACGCGTTTTGCCTTTTTATAAGCGTTTGTAATAATTTGTTGCACCATAAAATGTGTATATCTAAAAAAACAAAGATAATCATTCTGTTAAAAAAAAATACCCTTTTAAGGTTGCTATTGAATTTAGATTTGTTTTTAGCGAGAAGTTTTTTAAATTAGAAACAGGGTTGCTTATCTTTTTCAGAACGGTTTTAAACCTGTTGAGAACATAATTGTATTGAAATTAGATTTATAAGTCTAATTTTGGCATTGCATAATATATTTTAATAGTGATTTGTTGTAAAAATTAAGCCACTCATTGATGAAAGCGGGCGGTTTGTTAAAAAAAGAATCAAGACAGTCAGAAATGAATTGTATTTTTTTTATATTTGCTTTTATATTTTTTTAGAATAGCATTTATCAAAATAGAGTGACAAATAGATTGAAGTGTTAAATAACAAAAAGGTTTTTAAATTTAATGCTTTTTTACAAATAAACTAAAAACTAAATTATAAAATAATTTTACCCATAAATAATATGAAGATTTCTACTCGATTGTTATTGAAAAATAAAACGACGTTATCTATAGCGCTTTGTTTTTCATTTGTACTTTTTTCTTTAAATGGATTTTCTCAAAATTTACTTGTTAATTTTGACCTTGATGTGGCAGCTGTAAATTGTGCTGCTGATTTTCCGTTAGGCAATACCTCGCCTGATAGTTGGGCGCAAACAAATACACCTGACCGTTCTACAGACACTAAACGAGCTTTTCATACGCAATACGAAGATAGAGGACCATCTCCATCCGGAGGGTGCTATTTTGGATTTAGAGCGTTAGGAGGAGGAGCAGAAGGAATTAGTCAAAATGTGACAGTTGTAGGCGGAATGGAATATTCATTTTCTTTTGATTATTTGATTGAAACGAGTCCTGGATCCTCTTCTTGTACTCCTGAATTACAAATTATCTTAGATGGGACTGTGGTTGCTGCGATCCCACCTCCTTCTAGTGAAAATATATGGGAACGACCATTTGTTACTTTTATAGCAGCAGCAAGTGGGACTTTTAACTTTGAATTTTTCTCAGGCGGATCATGTGCAACTACTTGGAATTTTGTAGATGGTCTTGATTTGCGATTAGCTTGCTCTATTGATTCTTTAACTACTTCTAATCTTTCTGTATGTAATGACAATGGAACAACAGGAACTGGAGTCGATGATTTCTTTACGGCAGACGTTACAGTTACTTTTTCTAATCCACCTATTACAGGAACTCTTGATTTAACAGGAGATGGAACAGCTTCAGTTGCTGTTGGGTCGTTAGACACTGCTACATCTCATACCTTTACGGGTGTGTCTTTTTCAGCAGATGCTACCGCTATTGATTTAACTGCCGATTTTTCTGGAGGTTCTTGCTTATTTAATGAACCCAATGCAGGAACAGCTCCTGCTTCGTGCAGTGTTGCCCTTACCAATCTTATAACTACAAAAACAGTTGATTCTCCTGCTCCAAGAGAAGGGGATACAATTGCATATACTTTAACAGTAACCAATAATGGTCCTGACAATGCAACAGGAGTTGTATTAACGGATATATTACCGGCAGGAGTGTCTTTTGTGAGTTCTGCTCAAGTTGGTGGTACTGTAAATACTTATGCAAGTGGTTCCGGATTGTGGGATATTGGCAATTTAGCGAATTTAGGAGTAGCTACACTAACGATTACCGCTACTGTTGATGTAGGTACAGCAAGTACTACGATTACAAACACAATTACATCAACCGCATCTGGAAACGAGACAGACCCAACAACTGTTGGAGATGATTTAACTGAAGATATAAATGTTATTGATCCAAGATTAGAATTAGAGAAGACAGGGACGTATGTAGATACGGATGGAAATGGCGTTGTGAATGTAGGTGATCAGATTACCTATGTATTTACAGTAA
>NVWM01000004.1 GCA_002733665.1 Lutibacter sp. | reverse complement strand
TACGACTGGAAATGTAAATACTGCTTTAGAAGGAACATATACTGTAAACTACAACGTAAGCGATGCGGCTGGGAATAATGCAACACAAGTTAGTAGAACAATAACTATTTCTCCTGTAAATATTGGATGCTCAAACGGAATAGCTTCGTTTCCATATTCAGAAGGCTTTGAAAATGGTTTAGGGGCTTGGACACAATCATCTACCGATAATATTGATTGGACTATTGATGCAAGTGGAACTCCTTCTTCCGGTACTGGACCTTCGAGCGCTACAGAAGGAATAA
The DNA here is from genome assembly GCA_002733665.1 of Lutibacter sp. Taxonomy (GTDB): domain Bacteria; phylum Bacteroidota; class Bacteroidia; order Flavobacteriales; family Flavobacteriaceae; genus Urechidicola. The sequence goes on along the minus strand of NVWM01000004.1, from coordinate 165,145 downwards.
ACTATATTTATGTAGAGGCTTCTGGAAGTGCAGGATTCCCTACAAAACAAGCAATTATAAATTCACCTTGTTTTAATTTAAGTGCTTTAACAGAAGCTACTTTTAGTTTTAAATATCATATGTATGGTTCATCAGACATGGGAACTATAAATTTAGAACTAAGTAATGACAATGGTGTAACTTGGACGAGTATTTGGAACAAAACAGGAAACCAAGGGAATTCTTGGCAAACAGCAAATCTAAATTTATCGGCATATGTTGGAAGTTCAGTTCAGTTACGATTTAATAGAATTACTGGCGGAACGTGGCAAGCAGATATTGCTATTGACGATATTAGTTTAATAGACAGTACTATAGTTATTCCATCTTGTTCTGGTGGAATAACATCTTTCCCTTATACTGAAGGTTTTGAAAATACATTAGGTGCATGGACTCAGTCTACATCTGATGATATTAACTGGACTGTTGATGCAAGTGGAACACCTTCTTCTGGGACTGGACCTTCTAGCGCTTCTCAAGGAACCTATTATGTTTTTGTTGAAGCATCTGGTAATGGAACAGGATATCCGAATAAGAGAGCTATAATAAACTCTCCTTGTTATGATTTATCTAGTGAAACTGAAGCGACATTCTCATTCAAATACCATATGTATGGTGCTGCAGATATGGGAACAATAGCCTTAGAAGTAAGTAACGATAATGGGATTTCTTGGACGAGTATTTGGAACGAGTCTGGAAATAAAGGGAATTCTTGGCAAACTGCTTCAGTAAACCTTGTAAGTTATATTGGAGGAAGCGTACAATTACGTTTTAACCGTATAACTGGAGCAACTTGGCAAGCTGATATTGCAATTGATGATGTGAGTTTAACAACTGGAAGTAGTGGTGTATTAAAATCAATTGTTGATGTAAACTCTACTACAAATAAAACTATTGAGTTTAAACTTTATCCAAATCCTGTTGGAAACACACTTAGCATTTCTTTAATTGGAATTGAGGCACAATACTATCAAGTATTTAATTCACTTGGAAGAGTTGTTCTTGAAGGTAATTATTCTAGTACTGTAGATGTTTCTAGATTACCTGTAGGGATGTATATGATTCAATTAAATGTTGGAGAAAAAACGAAAGTTAAACGATTTATAAAAAAATAATCTTTAATTAAGTTCTTATTAATAGAAAAACCCAAGCAATTGCTTGGGTTTTTTGTTTCTTTGTACCATGAATTACCTTACTGTAGAAAACATATCTAAAAGTTACGGAGAAAGAGTATTGTTTCAAGACATCTCATTCGGAATAAATAAAGATCAAAAAATAGCGTTTGTAGCCAAAAACGGAACTGGAAAAACATCTATCTTAAATATTATTGCAGGATTAGATACTTCTGATTCTGGACAAATTACTTCTCGAAAGGGTCTGCACATTGCTTATCTTTCTCAAAAAGATGAATTGGATGATTCTTTAACTATTGAACAAACTGTTTTTAATTCTGATAACCCTACATTAGATGTTATTAAACAATATGAAATTGCTTTAGAAAATCCTGAAAACGAAATCGCATATCAAAACGCATTTGAATTAATGGACACTCATAATGCTTGGGATTTTGAAACACAGTATAAACAAATACTCTCTAAACTTAAGTTTCCTGATTTAAAACAAAAAGTTTCTGACCTTTCTGGAGGGCAAAAGAAAAGACTCTCATTAGCCATAATTCTAATCAACAAACCTGATTTATTAATTCTTGACGAGCCAACAAACCATCTCGATTTAGAAATGATTGAATGGCTTGAAAATTATTTCAAAAAAGAAAAAATTACTTTATTCATGGTAACACATGATCGCTACTTTTTAGAGCGTGTGTGTACTGAGATTTTTGAATTAGATCAAGGGAAATTATATAAGTATAAAGGAAATTATTCTTATTATTTAGAAAAAAAAGAAGAGCGAATAGCACAAGAACAAACAGAACTTGGAAAAGCAAAAAACCTCTTCAAAAAAGAATTGGATTGGATGCGTAGGCAACCAAAAGCCAGAACTACAAAATCAAAATCTCGTACTGATGATTTCTATCAAATAAAAGAGAAAGCGCACAAGAGAAGAAACGACCATAAAGTGCAATTAGAAATCAGTATGACACGTCTTGGAAACAAGATTCTTGAACTTCATAAAGTGTCGAAATCGTTTGATGATTTAAAGATTTTGGATGCGTTTGAATATGTGTTTAAAAGAGGGGAACGTATTGGAATCATTGGTAAAAATGGCACTGGAAAATCAACATTCTTAAATATTATTACTGAAGAAATTCCTGTTGATTCTGGTAAAGTAATGCTTGGTGAAACTGTTAAATTTGGGTACTATACTCAAAAAGGAATCAATGTAAAAGCTGGTCAAAAAGTTATTGATGTTATAAGAGAATTTGGAGATTATATTCCGCTTGCAAAAGGGCGAAAAATAACTGCAAGTGAATTGTTAGAACGCTTTTTATTCGATAGAAAAAAGCAGTATGATTTTGTTGAAAAATTATCTGGAGGAGAACAAAAAAGGCTCTATCTATGTGCTGTTTTGATTCAAAATCCAAACTTTTTAATTCTTGATGAACCAACAAATGATTTGGATGTTGTAACGCTCAATGTGTTGGAAAGTTTCTTATTAGATTTTCCTGGAAACTTAATTGTAGTTTCGCATGATCGTTATTTTATGGATAAAATTATGGATTCTCTATTTGTATTTAGAGGTGATGGTGTTGTTGAAAATTTTCCTGGAAATTACTCTGATTTTAGAGCGTATGAAGATTCAGCACCTGTAAAACAAGAAGTTAAAATTGAAAAGAAAGAAAAAACACAAGTAAAAACTTCAAAAAATAAACTTTCATATAACGAACAAAAAGAGTTTGACAAATTAGAAAAAGAAATTTCGAAATTAAATGGGCAACGAATAGACATTGAAAGTCAATTTGCAAATGGTGAAATTGATACTGATAAAATCAGTGAGGTTTCACAAGAATTACAAAAAATAATTGACGCTATAGAACAAAAAGAAGAACGATGGTTAGAGCTTTCTATGCAATTAGAAGGTTAAACACTTATTATTTCATCGTCTTTCAAAATATCTAAATTATATAGCCTTAAGAGTAATTGTACAACAGCAATAGTGTCTTTTTCACAATATTTTACAATCCGTTCTAGGTTTTTCTCTTTGTAGTAAACCTCTGAAACTTGACTACCATCAATATCATCTTTTGGTGAAGGTATTCCTAAAATATGTGTCATCAATTTTAAAGAAGTGTAGTGCTTGTAATCACCAAACTTCCATAATTCCATAGTGTCTAAATGTGGAATCTCCCAAGGTTTTTTTCCAAACAGATTTAACTTTGTAGGCAATTCTATTCGATTTATAATCATTCTACGAGCAATGTATGGAAAGTCAAATTCTTTTCCGTTATGAGCGCATAACAAATGGTTTGCGTTACTAAAATGCTTATCGAGAAGTCCCTTGAATTCAGTTAAAACAATTTGTTCGTCATCGTTATAAAAAGATTTTACTCTAAACACTTTTTCTTTGTCAAACGATGAGAAAAATCCGACAGAAATACATATAATTTTACCGAATTCTGCCCAAATTCCCGCACGGTCATAAAATTCTTCTGGAGTAAATTCTTCTTTGCGTTGATACTGTGTTTTTAAAGCAAATAATTCTTGTTTCTCATCTGATAGCTTATCAAACGATTCTGTTTCGGGTACTGTTTCAATATCAAGAAATAAAATATTCTTGAAGTCAATTTTTGCATTCATATTCTTTTTCTTTTTTCATAAAGGTACTAAAAAAAAGTGAAGTTGTAACGCGCTAGCCTTTGTTACCAAATGTTTAAATAATAATTACCAAATGTATATTGTGCTTTTTAACATTATATTTGATATCTATTTTAATACAAATATTAATGAAGCCAAAAAATATTAAAATCCTCCTTGTCGATGACGAACCAGATATTCTAGAAATAGTTGGTTATAACTTGAAAAATGAAGGTTATGGAGTTTTTACTGCCAAAAACGGTTTAGAAGGAGTTGAAGTGGCCAAAAAAATAGTACCTCATTTAATATTAATGGATGTGATGATGCCTGAAATGGATGGAATTGAAGCGTGTGAAAAAATTAGAAAAATTAAAGGAATGGAGAATGTAATCATTGCTTTTTTTACTGCTCGAGGTGAAGACTATTCACAATTGGCTGGCTTTGATGCTGGTGCAGATGATTATATCACAAAACCTGTAAAACCAAAAATCCTTATCAGTAAAGTAAAAGCATTACTTCGTCGTTTAAAAAACCAAGAAAAGGAAGATGAGATTATTACAGTTGGCGCAATAACAGTAAACCGAGAACAATATATAGTTACTATAAATGGTAGTGATATTTCTTTGCCTAGAAAAGAGTTTGAATTATTATCTTTGCTTATTTCGAAACCTGGAAAAGTTTTTAAACGAGAAAATATTCTTGATAAAGTTTGGGGAAATGGAGTTGTGGTTGGTGATCGAACTATAGATGTACATATCAGAAAATTACGTGAAAAAATTGGCAATGAATATTTTAAAACCGTTAAAGGGGTTGGTTATAAATTCATCTCTCTTGAAAGTTAAATGAAATTTAAAAAAACATATAAATTTGCTTTTTGGAGTGCTATAATCATAGCGTTATTTAGTTTTTGTTTATTCATTTTCTTAAATCTTATTCTTGGGAAATCTATTGATTTCTCACTCTTATTTTTAAGCTCATTATTCATCTTTATCTTTTCTGCTTTCATTATTCAAATACGTGTTGAAAAATTCATTTATAAACGTATAAAGAAAATTTACGAGGAAGTTTCTCTATTAAATGCTGATGAATTAAACAAATCTACCATCACAACAAACATGGAAACACTTTCAAAAGAAGTGAAAAAGTTTGCTAATAATAAGCAGATAGAAATTGCATCTTTAAAAGAGCGTGAATCTTATAGAAGGGAATTTTTAGGTACTATTTCTCACGAATTAAAAACCCCTCTTTTTACAGTGCAAGGTTATATATTAACCCTTATTGATGGCGCTATTAATGATAAAATAATACGTGAAAAATATCTTCAAAGAGCCGAAAAAGGTGTAGAGCGGTTAGTGTCAATTGTAGAAGATTTGGATATGATTTCTAAATTAGAATCTAATGAACTTGGTCTAAATATTAAGTCCTTTAACCTTGTTGAATTAATTCAAGATGTTTTTGATTTACTCGAAATGAAATCAAAAAAACGCGAAATTAAATTGTGTTTTAATAAAAATTATGATATACCTATATTGGTTAAAGGTGATGTAAAACGAATAGAACAAGTGATTATCAACCTACTTGATAATTCTATAAAGTATGGAACAATCAATGGAATAACAACTGTAAGTATAGAGCCTTATAAAAATCGAAAAGTGCTTGTTAGAATTATAGATAATGGTGAGGGAATTAAAAAAATCCACCTTCCTCGACTTTTTGAAAGATTTTATCGTGTAGATCAAAGCCGATCAAGAGAACAAGGAGGTTCTGGCCTTGGACTCTCTATTGTAAAACATATTGTTGAGGCTCACAACGAAACCGTTTTGGTGAAAAGTGAGTTTGGAAAAGGCTCAGAGTTTTCATTCACCCTTAAAAAGGTCGAATAATTCTGCTTTCACTTCTGATACATTTTCTCTAAACCCAACATATTTTTTTACCTCATCTAACATCTCTATTTTAAATTTATTAGTTGATGAGTATGGTGCAATCCGTAAATTTCGCAATCTTTTCGCCAAATATTCTTGTTCAGATTGTCCTGTGGTTGGTATAAAAAATGCTTTTTTACTTAATACAGCCAAATCCATAATAGTAGAATATCCTGAACGTGCTAACACTAAATCGCTCTGGTTAATTGCTATCTCTAATTCTTCTGACAATAAATAATTACATCGTGTAATATTGCTATTCTCTGTTCTTTTCTGTTCTTTTTCTATAACTCCTCTTACAAAAAGTACTTTCCCTTTATAGTTTTTTAATTCTAATATCAATTTATTTTCTAACTGACTTCTAAGAGGTTCAATTCCTGATAATAAGATTAATAAATCATACTTTTTTTCTAACTCTCTTTTCTTAAATCGACTCAAAAAACCAATATATTTTTGATTTTTAACTTTATCAGAATGTGATAATTTTTTTGCAAGGCTGTTTTCTGTCATTACATCTGGAATCCAACATTCATCAAACTTCTTGATAAATCTTTGATGGATTTTGCTACTCAAAAAAGTAGTACTTCCTGACAAAACATTTAATTGGTGTGTAATAAAAACTGAAGGTAATTCATCACTACGAACTCCGAATCTATTATCAGAAATAATTCCTGTAATATTTTCTGATTTAATCAACTTATCAATAAATATCTCTTCTTCTTTTATTGTTTTTAATACTCTAGGAGTGTCTAAAATCAATTTCCATTTAAGAAAATTCCCGTTTTTAGGAAACTTAATATTATACGACGGTAATGCTAGTGATTTTAATTTCGGAAATTCTTTTTGAAGTAATTGTAATGCTTCTCCATCACTTGCAATTATAGGATTAAAATCCAATTCTATCAACTTATAAATAATCGGAATACAACGTGTTGCATGACCAAGTCCCCAATTTAAAGGGGCAATTAATATGTTTTTTTTAGAGGTCAAAACCGATATCTTTTCGGTAATTCATCTTATCAAAATTAATGTTCTTGATACTCTTATATGATGCTTTAAGTGCTTCTTTATAATCATTACCATAAGAAGTTACAGCAAGTACTCGCCCTCCATTTGTGAGCGTTTCTCCATTATTATTTTTGGTTGTTCCTGCATGGAAAACAATAGAGTCTAACGTATTTTCAATTCCATTAATTATTTTTCCTTTTTCGTATGCTTCAGGATATCCTCCAGAAACTAACATTACTGTAGTTGCAGATCGTTCATCAATTTCTATTGACATATTTTCTAAATCATTATTTCCTGTAGCAATTAATAATTCTAACAAATCTGACTTGATACGAGGAATTACAACTTCAGTTTCAGGATCTCCCATTCTACAGTTATATTCTATAACCATTGGTTCATTGTTAACTTTTATCAAACCGAAGAAAATAAATCCTTTATATGAAATATTATCTTTCTGTAAGCCCAAAACAGTTGGTTTTATGACTCTTTCTTCTATTTTCTGCAGATATTCTTCGTCAGCAAATGGAACTGGAGAAATGGCTCCCATTCCGCCTGTATTGAGTCCTTTATCTCCTTCTCCTATACGCTTGTAATCTTTTGCATTGGGAAGACTAACATAGTTTTTTCCATCAGTTAATATAAAACAACTCATTTCTATACCATCCAAAAACTCTTCAATAACAACAGTTTTACTTGCTTCTCCAAATTTTTCATTAGTGAGCATATCAGTTAGTTCGTCTTTTGCTTCTTGCAAGTTTGGTAAAATTACAACTCCTTTTCCTGCTGCTAAGCCATCAGCTTTTAAAACATATGGAGGTTTTAAACTTTCTAAGAAATCGAACCCTTCTTTTACGTTGTCTTTTGTAAAACTTTTATATGCTGCTGTAGGAATAGCGTGTCTCTGCATAAATTCTTTAGCAAACTCCTTACTCCCTTCAAGCTGTGCAGCTAATTTTTGAGGACCTATTACATGAACCTTTTTCAATTCTTCATCCGACAAGAAAAAGTCGTGTATACCTTCTACAAGTGGAATCTCTGGTCCGACTAAAACTAATTTAATATCTTGTGCTAATACTGTTTCTTTTATTTTTTGAAAATCAGAAACATTAATTGGTAAGTTCGTTCCTAATTCTGCTGTTCCAGCATTTCCTGGAGCAATAAAAAGTTGATCTAATCGGTCGCTTTGTTTAAGTTTCCACGCTATTGCGTGTTCTCGTCCTCCTGATCCAATAATTAATACATTCATAATCTATTTTCCTTTACCTTTAAAAACTACAATAATTGTTGCAAAGATAATTTTTAAATCTGTCCATAAATTATAATTTTCTAAATACTTTAGGTCATATCGAGCTCTTTGTAGCATATCTTGAATATTATCTGCATAGCCAAACCTTATTTGACCCAAAGATGTTATTCCTGGTTTTATTTTTTGAAGTCTTTTATACTGTGGAATATGGCTAATCATCTGATCTAAAAAAAATTGTCTTTCTGGTCTTGGACCCACAATACTCATCTCTCCTTTTATAACATTAATAAATTGAGGGAATTCATCAATCCTGTATTTCCTTAAGAATTTTCCAAAATATGTGATCCTTAATACTTCTTCATTTGATAGTAATGGATCATTTTCTGGAACTTCTCCTTTCATGCTTCTAAATTTATAGATTTTAAACTGCTTTCCGTTTTTTCCAACACGCTGTTGAAAATAAAATGGATTCTCTTTAGTTGTTAAAAAGGTTATAATAAAAATTAGCGGAACTAACCATGTTAAGACTAAAACTATGATTATTAAGGATAAAAATATGTCGAAAATTCTTTTAGAGAGGGTATACAAAACTATTCTGCTTTTTTGTCTAAAACTTCATACAGTGAATTTTGAGATTTGTATTCTGGAACAATTTCTTTAATTTTTTTTACAATTTCTTTATTCTCACATTTTTTGCTCAAAACACAAAGTTCCAAAATCTCATTTTTTAATTTATCTACATCAAATCCTCTTACTTTTGCTATCATTATCTTGTCGTTATAAGTAGGAAGTGTATTCTCTCCGTTTGCTAAAAGTTCTTCGTAGATTTTTTCTCCAGGACGCAATCCTGTAATTTTTATATCTATATCTTCTGGATATTTTAATCCTGATAATTGAATCATATTTACGGCTAAATCAAATATTTTTATAGATTCTCCCATATCAAACACAAAAATTTCTCCTCCATTACCCATCGCTCCTGCTTCTAATACAAGTTGACAGGCTTCTGGAATTGTCATAAAATATCTTGTAATTTCTTTATGTGTTACTGTTAACGGTCCTCCTTTTTCTAATTGCTTTTTAAATAAAGGAATTACAGAACCATTTGAACCAAGAACGTTTCCAAATCGTGTTGTAATAAATTTGGTAGATCCTTTATCTTTTAAACATGCTGCATAAATTTCTGCAATTCGTTTGGTTGCTCCCATAACATTTGTTGGGTTTACTGCTTTATCAGTAGAAACCATTACAAATTTTTCTACATTATGTTTTATTGCTAAACCCATAATCATGTGAGTTCCTACAACATTTACATTGACTGCCTCATAAGGGTTGTCTTCCATCAATGGTACATGTTTGTATGCTGCGGCATGAAATATAATATCCGGTTTGTGGTCTTCAAAAATTCGATTCATTCTTCTTTCTCCACGAATATCTGCAACTATAAACTTTATATTGGTTTTTCCTACACTATTAAATTCTTGTTGTAAGTCGTATAAAGGGGATTCTGCTTGGTCAACTAAAATTATCTCTTTGTAATTATAAGATGAAACTTGTCTTGTTATTTCACTCCCAATTGATCCTGCGGCTCCAGTAATTAGGATAATTTTATTATTAAATTCTTTTTTTAATAATGAATTTTCAATATTTATTACCTCTCTTCCTAAAAGGTCTTCAATTCTTAATTCTTTTATTTGCGCTGCTTCTAAGTTCCCGTCTATCCAATTTTTTACTGGAGGGACAATTTTTACTTTTACAGATTTTGAGAGTAAGTCATCAACAATTTCAAGTAAACGGTTTGGTTTAATATTTTGAATAGAAACTATCACTTGATTTACTTTATTCTTTTCAATAAATTCTCTTGTAATTTGTTTCGGACTATAGATTTTAACTTGATTGATTTTTTTACCTACCTTCCCCTTATGGTCATCAATAAAACCAACAACATTTAACTTATTCGACTTCTCTTCATCTAGTGCAGAATATGTAATCACTCCAGAATCACCAGCGCCATAAATTAATACTCTTGAGGTTGGTTTTAAGTCTAAAATTAATCGCTTATATAATAATTTAAATATAAATCTACTTAAAATTAAAACAATAACATTTAATAAAAAATGAATAATTATGATTGTGAAAGAAATCTTAAAAAAAAGTTCTTGAAAGTAGTGTTTGTTAATTAAGTGAAGTCCTGTTAAAATCAACATCAATAAAGAAACAGCCATAAATACATTTAAAGCATCTTTAGATCCTGTATGTCTAATAACACCTTTGTACGATCCGACTATTACATAACTTAAAAAAGTGGCAATTATAACTATAGGAATAGTATAGACTAACTTATTGTAATCAAAATCAAAATTATATTGAATTATAAATGCTAAAATAAATGACTGAACTGTTAAGTAAATATCAATTACTAGCACAATCCATCTTGGTGTGTATTTTTGATTTATATTTTGAAAAAAGGTCTTTAACAATTTCTAGGTTTCTTACAAACTTAAACAAAATTTAAATGAACTACTGCGCCATCTGTTTATTTTTTCTAAATTTCAAAAACATTTTACATACCATTACTATTAAAAATATAAGAAATGATAGCGCTATAATATTTGAAACAGAAGATTGTAAGTCTCTTCTTAATAAATAAAACTCTAAAGGATGAGGAATAAAGTTATTCCTGCATCAATAAAGAAAAAATACTCTTTTCAGTTTTCATATTTTTATTCCCTAAATCCCTTTAATATTGCTTTTATTATCCTCTCTTTTTCTTCAGGCAATAAATTAGATCCTGATGGTAAGCATAACCCATTTAAAAATAGGCTTTCACTTATTTTACTGCCTAAGTAATCATACTTTTCAAAAATAGGCTGTAAATGCATTGGTTTCCATAAAGGTCGAGCCTCTATATTTTCTTCAAATAGAATATCCTTCAGTTTTTCATTGTCCACAGTAGTCAAATTTGTGTCTATTGTAATACAACTCAACCAATGATTAGAATAAAAATCGTTTGATGGTTCAACAAAAACTTGAACTCCGTCAATATTTTTAAAAACGTCTTGATAAAATTTATTATTATCTCTTCTTAATTGAACGTGTTCATCTAACACTTCCATTTGTCCTCTTCCAATTCCTGCGACAATATTACTCATCCTATAGTTGTATCCAATTTCTGAATGTTGGTAGTGAGGTGCTTCATCTCTAGATTGAGTGGCGTAAAAAATAGCCTTGTCCTTATCTATTTGATTTTTACAAACAAGTGCGCCACCTCCTGAAGTTGTTATAATTTTGTTTCCATTAAAAGATAAAATTCCATAATCTCCAAAGGTTCCACATTTTTGACCTTTATAAGTCGAACCTAATGATTCAGCTGCGTCTTCTATTAATGTTATTTTAAACTTTTTAGAAATAGCAACTATTTCATCCATCATTGCAGGCATTCCATACAAATGAACTACAATAATAGCCTTCGGTTTTTTATCTTTTTCTATTCTTTCCTTTATCTTTTTTTCTAAATGATTTGGACACATATTCCAAGTATCTTTTTCACTATCAATAAAAATCGGGTTTGCTCCTAAATAAAGAATTGGATTTGCTGATGCTGAAAAAGTCATGCTTTGGCATATAACATCATCATCTCGTTGAACATTTGCTAATATTAAAGCCAAGTGAATCGCTGCTGTACCTGATGATAGTGCTGCCACTTTTGAATTTTCTCCCAAATACTTTTCTAAATCTTGTTCAAATCCAGAAACATTTGATCCTAGTGGTGCAATCCAATTTGCGTCAAACGCTTCTTTAATGTATTTTTGTTCATTTCCTCCCATATGTGGAGAAGAAAGCCAAATTTTGTTTTTATTGAAACTCCCTAGGTTACTTTTAGATAGTGATTTTTCTACTCTTTTTATGATAAAAAAGTAAATTCCTGAAAGAACTATAAGTGTGGCAATTGTAATAAGCAATGTATTCTCGACTTTATAATATAACAAACTCAAAGCGAAAATATTTATTATTAATTGCGCCATAAAATAATATGTTGAAACTTTTAAATGGGAAAATTTCCTTTCATTAACCAAGGTCTGGTATAAGTGTTTTTTATGCGCTTTAAAAATATTCTCTTTATTAAAAAATCTTTGAATAATGGTCCATCCTCCATCTAATAAATAAACACTTATTAATAATAAGATTGTAAAATTATGAGTTATTAAAAAATATTTTAAAAGAAAATAAAAAACAGTAAAACCTATAGTTATGCTTCCAACATCTCCGGCAAAACATTTAGCTTCTTTTCTGAAATTAAAATACCCAAAGACTAGAGTTGCTATAATTAATACTACTAATAAATCTGAATCTGTAAATTCAATAATATAATAGTTAATAGCTGTTAACGTAACAAATGTTAGGAGGGCATTTAAAAATGTCATCCCATTTATGCCATCCATAAAATTATATATATTAATAAATCCTATAGAAAATATATAGGAAATTATCATTATTGTTATTTTAAAGGGAGTTACCTCAGAAAAAATATTTAAACTATAAAATATAAGTGTTACTGCTATGAATTGACTAACAATTCTAATTATTGGTGAAAGTGTTTTAAAATCATCAATAAAACTAATAATAGATATTAGCAGTGAGGCTATTAAAAAGTATTTATATTCTAAAATGTTGTCATTAGCATAAATAGAAAAAAAGAATAATATTGCAGTAAAATAAATAATTCCACCACCGCTTATCGTTGTTTTAACATGAGAGCTTCTATAGCTTGGAATGTCTTTGATGTTATTAAATTCTGCTATTTTTAAATATATTATTTCAATAGCAAAAAGAGATAGAAAAACGAAAATATAATTTAGTTCCATATTGCTAAAATTGTTTCAGTGTGTTTTTATTTATTTCTTTTCTTTTTGAATCAAAAAACCAGCCCCATTTATTAAAATAATATATCATTGATTTTATATATACCTTTAAGTTATTAATGCTTTTCATTGACTTTTTTTCATGTGCATGCACAACTTTTACTTTTGGATAAAATACAGATTTATACCCAGAATTTATTATTGTCCTGCAAATATCAATATCTTCACAATGCATAAAATAATTTTCGTCAAACAATCCTGCTTTTTTTAAAGCTTCGGTTTTAATAACCAAATAACATCCCGACAAATAAGGTACTTCCATTATTTTATTATATCCTGTAAATCTTAATTCAAATTTATGATTTACTTTCTCTAATATAGATTTAATTGGGATTAATCTTCTGACAAAAAAAGTAAAAGGTGTTGGCAAAAGTTTCGCAACAAATTGTGTTGAATTATCTGGATAAACAATCTTTGGCATTAATACACCGACTTCAATGTTTTTCTCTAAGAATGTAATAATTTCTTCATTTACATTTTCTTCAAAATAAATGTCTGGGTTTAAAATTAAATGATATAAAGTGTTGTTTAAATTTTCTTTGATTGCAATATTGTGTGCTGTTCCAAAACCAGGATTTGTTGGGTTATGAGTGTACTCAATTTTTTGAGTGTTGATATTCTTAAGGATTTTTAAATTATCCGAAGGTGAATTGTCAATAATTGACAGTTTTACATTAAGGTTTGTGTTTAAAAAACTTGCAATGGTTTTTTTTAACATTGTAATGTCATTGTTATAAGTAACTAAACTTGCTGTAATGTCATATTTCATGTTTTTTCTTTAAGCGTTTGCAAAATTACAAAAATATGGAAGACAACGCCTATTATCCTTTTATTTATTAGCATTTATTTATGTATCTGTGTTAAAAAATCAGCCTTTTATTATTGAGTAAAATAAACATAAAATAGTTTAACAAACATAAAACCGTTTATTGTCATTCCGAGAAGCAATAAAGGTGTTAGAGTTTGTACCTGTTTTTTTAACACAACTTCTTTTATCAAATACATTAAATAAAAAATTATTGGATAGAAATATCTTCCTTGATCTAATGTAGGTACTAGTGTTAAAAGATATGCCCACAAAATAAAATATATTAAAATTAACGTAGAGAATTCTTTAACCTTCTCCTTTTTGGGATGATCTTTTTTAATAAAAATAATCCTTAATACTAAAACAAAAATTAAAGTTATAATTGAAAAGTACTCAAAGAAAGTTGCTTTTATGGACATATTTCCAAGCAGCCCATAAAAAGAAATAATTGCAGTAAATATTGATTTTATCGGTTCATATTCATAATTATAACTAATTATATTTTTTGAAAAATCATGAAATACAATTAGACTTGTTCCAAAAAGCAGCCAGAATATTAACCTTAAATATTTCCCTTTGGGAATAAATTGATATGTGTAGTAAATTAATAGTGCTAATATTAGTAATATTATAGATCTATCTAAGATTAGATAAGCTAAAATTAACAACCCTAAAATTAACCATTTGCTTTTGTCTCTATATTTAAATAATATCACACTAAAAGCAATATTGAAAATATCGGGATTAAAACTTGTAAGAAACCAAACAAACCCAGGAAAACAAAGAGATAGGGTAAAGAGCATTCTATGTTTCTTTTCTTTTAAAAACCAGAAAAACAAAGGAATTAATACTATTAAATTTGCAAATCTATAAGTTAATATATCTTTTCGTGGAGAAATAGATTTATGTTTATATCTATACTCGTTTGCAAAATAAGAGAAGTCTGGATTTGCTTCTTTTATTACATTTTTACGATCATAACTTTTCTTGTATTTATACCCAAATATATTTGAAACTCCTTTCTGAAAGACATAATATAATCCTCCATTTCCTCCAATTTCAAACACTTTTTCTACGTTAAACACTTTCCAGAGATGTCTTGATTCATCTGGGTTTTCATAAGTAGGTATTAAGAGCGTATATCCAGTAAAATATGCTATAAACAACAATATTAAAAAAAATGAATTTTTATTAACTTTCATCTTCTATTGATCTAGATTTTTAACTTTAATAATAATTGTCTTTGAGCCTGTTGTTTAAAGAAAAGTAATAGCACTTACAAATTTACAATAATAATATAATAAGTACATTCAAATTTTAATTGATTATTATTTTTGTAGTTTTGTATGGATTGAAATCCTCATTCTGGTTTGGAATTAATGACTTATATAAAAATACAATGAAAACATTCATTTTTTTTTCTAAAAAATTTGAACTTTGGGTACTCTCTTTTTTAATGTTTTTTACATTTTTTGCAGTAAATAAATTGACTTTATTTATTGTAGTTTTAGTGCTATTTATTATAATATTTAAACGGAATTTCTTTTTAAAAAACACTAAAACTATTGGAATAAAACCAATATTGTTTCTTTGTTCTTGGTATCTCTTTTCAATTATAACCTTTTTTTGGTCAGAAAACACTGGAGACTATACTAAAATCGTTATTAGAGATTCTGCTTTTTTAATTTTTCCTGTTTTGATTATTTATGGAATTGACTTTCTGTCAAAAAAAAGAATTGAATTTTTATTGTATATATTTATTCTAGGTGTTTTAATTCAATTATTTATTTTTTATATTGGATTAAATGATGGTGTTAATCATTCTACAAATGAAAACCTTTCTATATTTAATTTTTACTCGAATTTTAATCGCTTTTTAAAATATACTCCTAACGAGTTATTAGGGCTTTATAAGTGGCAAGTTGATCGTCCTTTTTTACATATTCACAAAGCTTACCTTTCAATTCAATGCTTGATCGGAATTGTTTTTTTGTTATATAAACTCCCTAAACTCTCTTCAAAATCAGTTTTATTATTGCTTTTTAGTGTGTTCTTAGTATTTAATGGTGTTATTGTTTTTTTGTTTTCCATCCCAAATTTAATCCTACTCTTCTTATTCTATTTTGTTTTTATTGTTCGGTTTTTAAAAAAACGCCCCTTACTTACCTTTGCTTTTTTAAGTGTTTTTATCACCTCTATTGTTTATTATTCAACAACTGGAAGTGGTGAAAAATACATTTCATTTCAAACAAAAAAAATAACTAATTTAATTAGTACAATAAAAAATCAATCAAATTTAATCGAGTATAATAAATTTAATAATAGTCGTTTAAGAAGTTATTATTGTGCTGTTACTAGTATAAAGAAGCGTCCCTTTTTTGGATATGGTTTGGGAGATACTAAAGATGTATTAGTTGATTGTTATGAAGAGAAAATATTTTTAACAGAATTTAAAGAGCGCCACAACACTCACAATTATTATTTAGATCGTCTATTGTCTGGTGGGTTTGTTATGTTGTTTCTTTTTCTACTCTTTTTTGTGTATTGCTATAAAATCGGTTTCCAAAAAAAATCTAAGCTATACCTTTTGTTTTTAACAATTTTCTTAGTCAATTTGTTGTTTGAAAATGTTTTTAGTAGAGTTCAAGGAATTTTTACCTTTTCTATTTTAAATAGTTTATTCTTAAATTTTTTAATAAAAAAACCTGAATCTTGATTTTTATTTATAGTGAGTTTCAATGAAACTGAATATAAAAATCAGTATCCAAATAAAGTTTAATCCTTTAAAGATATTACTCTCCTCTTTACCTTTTAATATTATTATTGGTAAATTAAAATAAAATAACAAATAGTATAGTGACATTCTATAGGCTGGTGCAGGATTTGTTATATAGGCTAATATATAAGCTGTAAAAAGTAGGATATTTACTTGCAATAAATTTTTATTGAGTTTTGTTTTTCTGATGGTCGTAATAAAACATGAAATAAGAAATATGAGCCATAAAAAATCATATAATGAAAAATTATATGCGTGTTTGCTATATCTATTTATTTTATCTAAAAAAAGACTACTTGATATATAATCACTTTTAAATAATAATAAAATTACAATACCAATAATTAATCCTATTACTCTTTTTTTTGTGTTAATGTATATTGTTAAGTGTGAGAATATGACTACTATAGACGAAAAATGGAATAAAATTGGAGCAAATAATATTGATAAATACGTCCTGTTTTTGTTTATATATAAATAAAAGAATATAAACACCAACTCGTAAGCCATCCCATTTTTAAGTAAAATGTATGTAAACAAAAAATACGTAATTGAAAATATGGCTATTTTTTTATAAAACTTTATTGATGTTTTTAATAACCAAACGTAAAACACAGTGCTAATAATAAAATTAAACCAAAAGAAAAGGTGTACTGATAAAATTTTACTTTCTGTGAAATAAAAAAAACCTTGATATATGATGTTAATCCCAAAATTTTTAAAAAGTTCATTGATGCTTAATTCATAACTCATAGAAGTGTATAAATTGTAATCGGCACTTATTTCAAACGGAACAGTTGTTCTTAAGATAAGAGAAACAACCACAAATAATAATATTTTATAAATTTGAAGTCTTTTATTTGAAATCGCAGCAAAATAATATGTTGAAAAGACAAGAATTATTAATAATAGAGTGTAAATATCCATACCTTTATTAAAATGAATTTTTTATTTTAGATAAAATAATTTCTTTATTTGTAGAGAGTTTAAAATATTTTTTTATTTGCTCATTTTTGCCAACATTTACAGTCTCAATATCATGTAGTACAAAATTGAATTTTTTTTGGTAATCATATAATATAGCGCTATTATTTTTCTTAAAATAGTCGTCAAAATCTCCAATCCCTTTATTTGCAATGACAATTTTATTTAACATAACATAATCTGCGATTTTTATTGGTGAGGTTATTTTTGTAGATTTTTTTGGAACTACAACTGATAGACAAATATCCATTTTCTGAAGTTTCTTTTCCAGTTCGTTATATGGAATAAAGTCAATATCTAAATTGTTTTTAAAATTTTGAAATCTTTCTTTTACAACTTCATGGTTTCTTTTTTGTGTAAACAAAAAGTTATTCACTTCTTTATTATTAAATAGTTTGTTTACATATTCAAACAAACGATAGAGTTCATCAATGTCGTGCCAATGGTTTACGCTTCCACAATAGCAAATATTGATGCTTTCTTTGTTTTTTATTTGCTCCAGAGAGGAATTGTCTGTAAATGTAGTTGCGTTATAACACAAGACATATTTTTCAGGGTGTCCGTATATTTTCGCCATTTGATTAATAAGACCTTTGCTTTCGAGAATCGTAAAAAATGAATTTTTGATAAGGTTGTTTTCAATTCTTCTTAAGAATCGTATTAAAAAACTTTTCTTTTTAAATCTGGTTTCTTCTAAACTATAAATAAAGGAACCTCTAGGATCATATACATAGTTCCCTTTTTTTAATCCTCTAGGAATAAAATAAAAGAGAAATGCGCTTACAAAACCTCTTAAATGAAAAATCTTTGTCTCCTTATTTTTTGATCTTAAAATCCTAATTATAGCAAAGTAATACTTAATAAATCCTTTTTTCTTGTTTTTAGATTGTACAAAATTGTCAACTAAATTAATCTCTGGTTCTATAATAGGTTTTGTTTGACCACAAAAAAGATACATTTCATCAAAAAATCCATTATTTTTATAGACATTTATTAATTGTGAATGTAAAAAAGGGTCATCATAGTCATTATTAGTAAGCATGATTAATGTTCTCATGATTCTTGTTTTTTGTTAATTCCTAAATAAACCAAAAACCCTAAATACAAATAAGACAATGCTCCAAATATTGTCATTAATGTTATAATTGAATAAAATTCTAAATTAAAGTAAAACCCAATAATTATTGGAGTAATTTGAGATAAAAACAACAAAATATTAAACGTTAAATCTAATTTTAACCACTTCCTTGCAATAATTATTGAATTCAACCCAGTAACAATAAATCTCATTAAGAAAAAAGAAATCATTATTCTTGCAATCTTTGAACTTTCAATAAATTTTATTCCAAAAACTAAAGTATACACCTCTTCTCCAAAAAAGAAAATCACAATAAAAGCTAAAACTGAAAGTAAAAGGAAGTATTTTAAATTTAGTTTAACAAATCGTTTTAATTCAGATTGTGTTGTTTTTTTATCAGTTACTTTTTTAAAAAAAACATCTGAAAAAGCTCTACTTAACAAACTTGAAGGTGCATTTAAAGATTTTTGTACTACAGAAAGATACGCTGTAAGGGTTGCTCCAAAAAAAAGTTCAACTAATATTATAGGCCCTTGGTTTGCTAATAAATTAAAGAAAGAGCCTAAATTGTTTATTAATGGGAACAACTTATTTTGCCTTAATGTTATTAAGAATTTTTTATGTGTTAAATTATTATCTAAAACGATATGATACTTATAATAGAGCATAAGTACTAATAAGCCAATAAGAAATCCTAAAACTAAGGTTGTTTCTGTTGCATAAAAATAAGAAAAGAATAACTGAATAAAAGCTATAGTTAATCCAAACAAAAATTTACCTATACCTACTTCTTTAAATTTATTGCTTCTGTTTAATTTTTGTGCTTGTAATAATGTATTTGATAAAAAAAAAGTCGCTATCGGAAATAATAAATACACTTTACTATTTAAACTTTCTAATACATTAAACTGCATATTTAAAAGAACAATAAGCATTATTACTGTACTTATATAAAGAGATAATCTTTTGCCTGTTAAAAAAATATTATTGGATTCAATATTCGTTTTAGGAATCATTAATGCTAATTCTAGCCTTCCTGTACCTATTGTTCCAAAAATTGTTGTAATGCTAAAAAAAACAGCGTACTTACCAATAACTTCTGGTTCATAAATACGAGTGATTAGGGCTAAAGAAACAATGGTAATGATTTGAAATAAAACACTTCCTCTTAATAAAAAATAAACATTTTTATAAAATGAAGGTTGTGTTTTGTCATTCATATAAAACTATTTTGTTTTATTTAATAGAATTGTAATATGTAAAATAATTTCATCTTTAATAATCAAATTATCTGCTAAATCTGTAAAGATGTTTTTTGATCCGTAGTCAATTCCCCAATCTGTCCTATTTATTTTGAATTTTTTAGATTTAAACCAAACTTTATTCTCGTCTTCAGGGAAGTCTTCATAATATATAGCAAAAGGCTCAACTACGTTAGTAATTCCTTTTAAAGTTAAATCACCTGATATAAAATTGACACCGTTTTCAATATAACTGTCTATTATTGTAAATCTTGCTGTTGGAAATTTTTCAACATTAAAAAAACTATCTTTATCTTCTCTATTTTTTCCTTTTAAAACATCTTCTAACTCTTGTTTTTCCTTACCTTTTAAGTCTGTCACATATATGGTTTTCATATCCATTTCAAAATCTCCAGAAATTATTTTTTCATCTGAACTGGATAAATTTCCTTTGTGAACCCTAATTTTTCCTGCATGTGATTCTAGAATTTTATTTCCCCTCCAATTAAGATTAGACCTCCAGCCAACGACACTATAAGATTGGGTTATCTCTTCTGTTTTTTCAGGGATTTTTGTAGCACCTCCTTTTGGTTTAACTTCTTTTTTACAAGAAATTATAGTAATACAAAAAAGTAACATAATGCATGTAATGCTAAATGTGTGTGTTTTCATTTTGTCTAATATCTTATTTTATGATTTTCTATGTATTATTTAATTCATACTTTTTTAAGTATTTATTTAATAACTTAATTAAAATAAAAAATAAAACTAAACCTCCAGAAAAGACTCCCCAACGAAACATTTTAGTCTCATATAGCGTTCCTACTTGTTTCCCAGACGGATTAAATGATGTTATAACATTTACAATATTTTCACTTCTTTCTTTCTCTTTTTCTGTCTCAATTAACTTTTCATTTAATCCCTTTACAATTTCAAACAATTGAATATCATTGTTGGTATTTGACTCTTTAGAAAAATCTATATGAGTTCCTGTTGCTGATTTACTCTTCTCAGCGTTAAGAAGTACAACCTCTTTATAAAATCCTCTTAAAGAATTGGCATCTCTTATCGCTTTTCTTGCTGCTAAGGAGTCTAATTTTAAAATGTTCTGCGCTATTCTTATTTTATTTTGAAGTGATGCGTTTTTTTCCACATCACTAATAATTGTTTTTTCAAACGATTTTAATTTATTGTCAAGTGACACTATTCTAAAAGTGTATTTATCAGAATCAAATTTTGAAGCCTTATCGCCTTTAAAAATTGAATATGAAAAATTTTCATGAGTTACAGTATCCGTGTTTCTAATAAAATCATCATAAGCTAATAATTTATCTTTTTCAGTGTCATAAGAAATCAACTGAAATTCTACTAAATTTTTAGCAGTTTTATAAGGTATGTCGAATTTTTCAGATAATATTATCGTATCTCTTTGTTTAATTAACACATTATAATATTCCATGCTCTCATATATTTGATCTATCGCCCTATAATTCGGCTGAATTATCATATCATATGTATATTTACTAGAACTTGTATAATCACCATAAAACCCTGAAAAGGCTCCTAACACGACAGCTATCAATAATTTTAATAAATGTCCTTTTAAAAAAATTAAAGAAAGTATTAAAAAGTGAAAAGCATCTTTCAATAATTTTGCTATAAAATCAAATAATTTAGAAAAAGCATTTCCAATTAGCGAAAACAACTTTCCCAAATCTATTTCTTCGTCACTTGTTTTTACTGACTTTTCTGCACTTTTTTTACCCATTATAAATCTATTTTTAGAATATTTGTTCTAATATTTTTTCTGTTATTATATATGTTGGTCTTACTCCCGTCGTTCCTAATCCCCCTGAAGCAAGCGTACTTCCAGTTTCTAAAGGGTTGTCTGATGCGTAATAAGCATATCTTACTTTCACATCTTTCGAAATGTTCCCTCTTATTTTTGATGCTGCTTGTATCGCTTTTTGATAATGTGCTCCTTCCATCTCAAGACCTATCACACTCCAAGTTGAATCATGAAAAAACTCTAGGATATCTTTATTTTGAAGTGATGTTCCTAATACCGAAATCATTGCTCCTTCAAAAACTTCAACACCCAATCCTTCTAAATCTCCCTTCTTCAATTCATTTTCAAACGGATAATTATCTGCTGTGCCTTCAAAAATATGT
Source organism: Lutibacter sp. (assembly GCA_002733665.1). Classification (GTDB taxonomy): domain Bacteria; phylum Bacteroidota; class Bacteroidia; order Flavobacteriales; family Flavobacteriaceae; genus Urechidicola. Next base: position 143,197 of record NVWM01000004.1, on the reverse strand, counting down.
GATGACGGAATCATTATGTCTCCTTTTCCTCCTTCTAATATTCCTGCTTTTCCCATAATAGAAACAGACTCTACATTTAGATGATATGTCTTTCCTTTATTACAATAGTACGGCTTCAAGAGTTCGTCCATTGTTTCATAAGCCTGCTCTCCAAAAGCATAATCCATAACAATGAGAACTGGTTTTTCTCCTTTTGAATTTTTAATGTTATAAGTGGTTAAATCAATGTCGATTTCCGCTGTATCTATAACTTGTACGTTAATATTTGTTCCTGATTTATCTTCAATATAAAACAGTCCTTGTTTGGCAGCAAAAATTTTTACCTTTTTACGCAAATCAGCATTTTTATCTTCGCTTAACATTTCGAATAACGCAATATCGTCTTTACTTTGAATATGTTCTTTTAATACTATTGGCGCATAAATAGAATTCATAACGCTATGCATGTTTGCGCTAATAATATGAATTGGTCTTCCTAATAAACCTTCTTTCTCTAAAACTTCTTTGATATCATTTGCCCAAAACTCACCATAAACATGATGTCCTATACTCTCTCTCAATAGAGATGTAAACGAAATTTCACGTTTTTGATTTTCTCTAACTTCGTTGATTGCTAATTTACCTAACCAATATATCAACTGAAAAAATCTGTCTGGATTTTCGTCTGTAGTAAATTCATTATATGTTCCCGAAACCTCATCATAAGTCCGTCCTAAAATATTACCAACATGCGCCAAAGTAACTTCGCGTTCGCTTTGAGATAGTTTTTTGTTACTCAATACAATTTCTTCAAGTAATTGCCATTCGCGCATTATTTTCCCTTCGTCATTTACCACTACTTTATTCATAATCTTGTGAGATTCAATAAATAAAAATGTTAAATGCGTAAGAATATCATAGATTTCAGATCGCCCGCGAGTTACCTCAATATTCATCTGATCTTTGTCTATTCTATAACAATTACGGCGACGTTTTGATGGGATTATCACTTCAAAATGTGATTTTGAATAGCCTTCGTCGGCAGTTAAATTAATAAATCTACATTCTTCAATCCCTATAGGAAGCCTATCTATAACGTATGTTAAACCGCTTAATTCTGCTTTTTCTTCTGCAATAGATCCATAAATTTCTGGTCGAAGTGCCAATAATGATTCTCTAAGGGTTTCTCCTGAAACTCCCATTGGTTTATAAAAACCTCTACTAAACAAATGACGCATCGAAATGTACAATTTTTCAATTGCTGCAGATGATTCTTGAGATCTTGTCCTATTTTTTAGTTTTCCTTTTTTCATAATTAGTGTAACAAGCAAATATATGTTTTATTCGTCAACTATTCTAATTCAGAATTGACATATAGCCTTTTTCGTTTTTAAGAATTTTTACAGATTCTTTTATCACCTTATCAAATTTTATTTTTTGCTGATACTCACCTTCTTTAAAATAGTATCTGTTTACAATTTTAGTAGTAAGTTGATCTAAAATTTCATCTTTATTTTTATCTAAAGACGATAATTTCTCTAATTGTATTTGATTTGATAAAGAGTCGTATTGCAATTTAATATTTAAATCGTCTTTTTCTATAGTTTCGATAATTTTTTTGAGTGCTTTTTCAGATGATAACTCATAATTTTTTGAGTTATTCTTTAAATATTCTTTTAAAGATTTAAACTCGTTTTCATTTAATATAAAATCTTCTGCTGTTGAAATTTTAGGATTTTTATAATAATACGATGTTACATAATTAAACAATGCATCAGAAGTTAATAGTCTTTTTGTGGCTGCTGTTTGCATTGGTTTTTCAATCTTAATGTCTGGTGCTACACCTCCACCATCATAAACTGTTCTCCCTTTTTCTGTTTTGAATGCATTGACTTTTCCGTCAGAAAATTTAGGTACAATTCCTGTTTTTGGATCTCTGTTTGTGTAATCTAATTCTTGAATACAGCGTCCGCTTGGCGTATAATATTTTGATATTGTGAGCTTTAATTGAGTACCGTATGATAATTTTCGGCTCCGTTGAACCAACCCTTTCCCAAAAGAGCGCTCTCCAATAATTACTGCTCTATCGTAATCTTGTAGGGCTCCAGCTAAAATTTCAGAAGCTGATGCAGAACGATTATCTATCAATATTGCTATCGGAATTTCTGTATCTAATGGCTCATTTCTAGTTTTGAGTGTATTGCTCCATTTATCTAATTTTGAGCGAGTTGTGACAACAACCTTGTTTTTTGGAATAAAAAAGTTTACGATTTTTATCACTTCATTTAACAGTCCTCCAGGATTATGTCTAACGTCTATGATTAGTTGTTTCATCCCTTGAGATTTTAAATCTAAAAATGCTTCTTTTACTTCTTTTGAAGCTTTTTTATTAAACTTGATAAAAGAAATATAACCAATTTCTTCATCTATCATTCCATAAAATGGTACTGGATTTATTTCAATAGTTTCTCTAGTTACATTAAAATCTATCTTCTTGTTTTGTCGCTCAACCTGTACTTTTATTATCGAGTTTGGAACGCCTTTTAACATTGCTCTTGTAATTTCTTCTGACTGATCTTTGAGAATAGCGTTGTCGATTTTTAAAATTTTATCTCCTACCAATAATCCTGCATTATGTGCTGGATAACCTTTATAAATCTCTCTAATAATCAAATTTCCTTCTCTATATACAATCGATGCACCAACACCTCCATACTGTCCTTCATGCCTTATTTTTGCGTCTTCAACTCCTTGTTCGTCATAAAAACGAGTATAAGGATCTAAGTTTTTTAAAACTTCATTTATTGCTTTTTCGGTAACTTCTGCAGGATTTACTTCATCAATATAATAAAGGTTTAATTCCTTAAAGAGTGTAGTGTATATCTCTATTTGTTTTGCTATTTCAAAAAAATCTGATTTGTAAGAAAATGAAATAGTTACTGCGACAATTAATGAAATCGCTATTATTTTATTTTTTGTTTTTTTCATTTCCTCATTTATTTGTTTTACTTAAAACTTTTTTTAGCCTTTTTTTCCAAAAAGGAATCTCTAAGTTTAATATGCTTTTTATTTTTGATGAATCTAATGCACTAAACTTAGGTCGCTCTGCCGCTGTTGGATATGCAGCCGTTGTTATAGGTTTTAAATCAATTAATATTTTACTCTCTTCAAATATTTCTTTAGCAAATTCATACCAAGTTGTAACTCCTTTATTACTATAATGATACGTTCCAAAACTACTATTATTTGTTTCAATAACTTTTAAAATAACTTTCGCTAAATCTCCTGCGTATGTTGGTGTTCCTTTTTGATCATTTACAACACTCAATACTTCTCTTTCCTTTCCTAGACGAAGCATTGTTTTCATAAAATTATTTCCATGTTCAGAATACAACCATGAAGTACGAATAATAAAGTGTTTGTTTAATACTGATTTTACAACTTTTTCACCTTGTAACTTTGTCTTTCCATAAACTCCTTTCGGATTTGTTTGATTAGTTTCTAAATATGGTGTGATTTTGCTTCCGTCAAAAACAAAGTCTGTTGAAATGTGAATCAAAATAGTTCCTTTTTCTTTGCAGGCTTCTGCTAAATTTTGAACGCCCTCTACATTTATTTTAGTTGCTTTTTCAATTTCTGTTTCTGCGGTATCAACTGCCGTATAAGCTGCACAATTAATACAATAATCTATATTTTTATCAATAAAAAAAGAAAAAACGTCTTTTCTGTTTGTAATGTCTAATTCTGACGAATTCGCATAAATAAATGAAGTTTCTTTACTTGATACTGCAATGTCTTTTATACACATGCCTAATTGTCCACCGCTTCCTGTGACTAAAACTGTTTTCATTGCATTGCTTTTTCTAATGTCTCTAAAATAATGTCTTTTGAGGAAATGATTAATTGGTTTTTGGGAATTTTCCAATCAATGTTTAACGTCTTATCATTGTAAATTATGCCTCTTTCAGATTGTTTATTGTAAAAATTATCACACTTATATAAAAACAGTACTGTTTCGCTCAGTACAACAAAACCATGAGCAAAACCTCTTGGAACAAAGAGTTGTTTTTTGTTTTCTGATGAAATTTCAATAGAAATATGTTCTCCAAAAGTCGGAGAATCCTTTCTAAGGTCAACTGCAACATCTAAAATTGAACCTTGTGCTACTCGCACCAATTTTGCCTGAGCAAACTCTCCTTCTTGATAATGTAATCCTCTTAAAACACCTTTTGAAGAAAAAGATTCATTGTCTTGCACAAAATCTACTGTTTGACCAGTTAATTCTTTGAATTTTTGTTTATTAAAAGTTTCGTAGAAATAGCCTCTGTCGTCTTTAAAAACAATTGGCTCTATGATAAAGCATCCCTTAAGTTTTGTTTCTATAATCTTCATTTTGTGTTCCATACTTTTTTTCTGATATATATAAAAAATATCACTCCTATTAATATGAATGGCCACAAATATAAAATACCTATTATAAATTCGCCAATTCCTGTAAAGCCTCCTTTTAATGCTTTTATGACTCTGCTAAAATAGGTTTGTGATTGCGCCTTTTCAAAAGCTACTGTCTCATAAAAAGAGACGTTAATTGTACTCAATGACACTTTGTTTTGAAGGTATTTTAATCGCCCTTGTTTTGCTTCAATTTCTTCTCTTATTTTAGCAACTTCACGCTCTATTTCAAGCATTTCTTTGACATTTTTTGCCTTCTTTAACAATTCTAAATAGCGTGTTTCTAATTTTCTTTTTGCCTTTAAGCGTGCTTCAAGATCAATAAATTCTTCTGTAACATCTCTTTGTGAAATTTCTTTTCTGTCAAATGCTTTTACATCTTGAGCAATACCATCTAAAGTTGGTTGAAATCCATCAGTTGGAATTCTAATAGTTAAGTCTTTTTCAATCGTATTGTAGTTTTTAGAAGTTTGATCTCTCTGAATAAACCCTTTGTGTTTCTCCAATAAATTTACAATTGTTTGATGTGTGTTTTCAATAGAAGCCGTTTCGAAACGGAGGTTACTTTCTTTGATTATTTTAGAATCTTCTTGTAATTGTGGCGATTCAAAAACTTCTATTTGATCAGTCATAAAAACTGTTTTCTCTGACGCTCTAGCAGATTCGCCTGAATCATTGTAATCTGAATTTCCATTACAGCCCAAAAACATAGCTCCTGTAATAAATAAATACCCTAAAGTTTTCATAATTCTATTTTTTGTTTTTTGATAAATTTATTTAATACTGCAATCATTTTTTCTTCTAATTTAGTATAATTCAATTCTGTTTTATCAGTATAGATAAACATTATAACGTATTTACCATCAACATTATTGAGTAAAGTGTGTTTATTTAATCTATACGTTTCTCGCAACAATCTCTTAATTCTATTGCGGTGAACTGCCAATTTAAAATTTCTTTTCGGAACAGAAAAGGCTACTTTTATAGGAAAATCATTAGCATCAGTCTTTAAAAATTTCATTATAATCGGGAACTCTTTTACTGCATTTCCTTCAGCAAATAATTGTTCTATTTGCTTTTTGCTTTTTAGTTTTTCTTCATTTCCAAATGTAAATCTCATCAGAACAAAGATAAGTAAATAATATTCGATTAAAAATAAGAATCTTCATTCCATTTAAGATGGTAATTCTTTTGTCATCAACCCTTTTTCGTGCAAAAAATTAGCAAATTTAGTTGTCATAATTTGTACCTTTGACAAAACTTTCAAAAATTTTTAAAAAATGGCTCAAGATTTATTTCAAGCTCCAGATTATTATAACTTAGATGATTTACTAACTGAAGAGCATATTTTAATACGAGATGCAGCAAGAGAATGGGTGAAGCGTGATATTTCGCCAATCATTGAAGAGGCGTGTCAAAAGGCAGAATTCCCTCATCAAATTATTAAAGGTTTGGCTGAAGTTGGTGCTTTTGGCCCTTATATTCCTGAAGAATATGGAGGTGCAGGACTTGATCAAATTTCTTACGGATTGATTATGCAAGAGTTAGAACGTGGAGATTCTGGTGTTCGCTCAACAGCGTCTGTACAATCTTCATTGGTTATGTATCCAATTTGGAAATATGGTAGTGAAGCACAAAAACATAAATACCTTCCAAAATTAGCAAGTGGTGAATTCATCGGTTGTTTTGGGTTAACTGAACCAAATCATGGTTCTAATCCTGGAGGAATGGAAACAAAATTTAAAGATATGGGAGATCATTATCTTTTAAATGGTGCTAAAATGTGGATTTCAAATGCTCCTTTTGCTGATATTGGAGTTGTTTGGGCAAAAAATGAAGAAGGACGTATTCATGGTTTGATTGTTGAACGTGATATGGAAGGGTTTTCAACCCCAGAAACGCATAATAAATGGTCTTTACGTGCTTCTGCAACGGGAGAATTAATTTTTGATGACGTCAAAGTTCCAAAAGAAAATTTATTACCAAAAAAGAGTGGGTTAGGAGCGCCTTTAGGTTGTTTAGACTCTGCTCGTTATGGTATTGCTTGGGGAGCGATTGGTGCGGCTATGGATTGTTATGATACTGCATTAAGATATTCTAAAGAAAGAATTCAATTTGGAAAACCTATTGCTGCTTTTCAACTTCAACAAAAGAAATTGGCTGAAATGATTACTGAAATCACTAAGGCACAATTATTGACTTGGAGATTGGGTGTTCTTAAAAACGAAAACAAGGCAACTACTGCTCAAATCTCAATGGCAAAACGTAATAATGTAGATATGGCTTTGAATATTGCTCGAGAAGCACGTCAAGTTTTAGGTGCTATGGGAATTTCAGGTGAATATTCTATTATGCGTCATATGATGAACCTTGAGAGCGTAATTACTTATGAGGGAACTCACGATATTCACTTATTAATTACAGGAATGGATATCACTGGTGAAAATGCTTTTAAATAGAAAAAAATATTATAAATAAAAAAGAGGCTTCAAATTGAAGCCTCTTTTTTGTTGTATTTTGTTTCTTATTTATTCAATAATTAATTTCTTACTTAGTGTCTTATTTTCTGTTTCTATTTTCAAAATATACACTCCTGTACTTGTTTTATTTACAGGCAGTATTAATTCATTATTAGATAAATCTTTTGCCCAAACTTGTATTGTTTGACCTAAGTAATTAAACAAAGTAACCTTTTTTACTTCAGCATCAATCGTTTTGGTGATATCAATTGTTGATGTTGTATTGTTCATAAATACAGTAAATCCATCGTATAATTCTTCTTCATCAACAGAAAGGGTTTGCTCAACAAACACTAATGAGTATTTAGTTTTATGTTCTCCAGTTTCTAAAGAAAATTCATGATCTTGATTTCTAATGTCATATGTTTCTCCATTAACATTATCTCTTATATAAATTTCAACTTCATCAGGAACATTTACCAATCTATCTATCATAAATGTTTGAGTCGCATTATTATTAGCTTCATCAACAAAAACAACTAATGGAATTTCTTTCTCTATACTAAACTCTCCCATAGATTGTATTACGTAGTATTTATCATCATGCATAAATAATGCGTCATTTGACAAGAAATTACCTGCTCTACCATCATACCCTCTATCAAAATCATCTGTTGCGCCTTCTATACCAAATGCAACTGTTACTGGTCTATAAAATCCTTCTGAAGATTTAAATCCTAATCCAATAATCATTCTATCAATATTATCACTTTGATTGACAATATTTTCAGAACTTTGTTTAACAAATACAGAAGAGCCACCTTCTTTAGCAAATTGCCTTTGAGTATTATTAAATACAACATCACCTCCATCACTATCAGAAATCACATAGAACCCTTGACCAACTGGTACATATTGTCCTGGTATTTTTAAACCAATTCCTGTTTGAGAAACATCTGGATGAGAAGTTGCTGCGTTACCAACACCAATAACTCTTATTGCATATCCTCCTTGATATTGTGCCCATTCATGAGTTCCTCCTCCCCAATGTTCCCAAAAATATAATTGGCCATCAGTTGAACTTAAATTATCTGTTATAAATTGATCTGCATCTAAAGCGGATGGGAATGGATTTCCTGCAAGTGACACTTCTGGAATTAATGGGTTTACTTGTGGATTACTAAATGATGTGTGAACTATTTGAGTGGCTCCATTTAAAACATTGTTTGGTTTTCCTCTAAACGTATAGTTTTGTTCTGTAGCTATTGAACTTGCAGCCGAAACACCTTTCATTGTAAACCCTTCAGTTACACTAACTGTTGCAGTATTATCTTCTATTGCAACCCAATTTGCATAGTCATTGGTTGATCTTGTAAATTTATATAACCATCTTATTGACGTGTTTATTGCTGCATCATCTGCACAAAAAGCACCAACACAAAAAGTAGCAGGTGTTGAGCGATCATAATTTAATATATTATCAATAAAACAATCAACATTATTTGCTCCTGTTCCTATTAAACTAACTGGTGAAGACCAATAATTATACGTAAAACTATTTGCAGTTCCTTGTTGATCTTTTTCTATATAACCTGAACTACTTGTCGCCAAATCACTTCTGTCTGTCTGTATTAATTGTGATTCTCCTTGTAAATCCAGCACACCGTTTAATTTTAAATAATGTGAAATAGAGATTCCGTTTCCTGTTGTAGGAGTTCCATCAATTGTTAATTCATTACTATTGACAACCAAAGCTAAAAGCGTTCTATTATCGACACCTAAAGGTGAAGTTGGTAATGAGCTGTTACTCATTGATACATTATCATTAATCTCTACAATATTCCAATCAATAGTTTTTGTGTTGTCTAAAATTGATGTTGCTCCTGGAATTGTTTGTTGAGTTCCATTTGTCCATGTTGTATCTGTATTCCAATCCGTTGAAGCTCCTGAAGAAACATAAGGTATAGGAGACGTTTGATGGTCAACTGTTATTATTTGCTTTAAGGCTGCAGTGAAATCATTAGTAGACTCATCTCTTGTATTTGTAAATGTATATCTACTCATTGGGTAATAGGCTTGTAAATTTGCCCATGGAACTGCATTAATATCATTTTTGGTAGGTGTTATAGGCAATAAAGGCGGCGGCGGTAGATTGCTAGGGACAAGCAGGCCTCTGTTGAAATAAGCTCCTGAAATATTGTTACCTATATTTTCTTCAATCTCTTGATTCATTATAAAGCGTAACTGGTCTTCAGTAAGTGCAACATCAAATACTCTAACTTCATCTATATTTCCATCGAAATATGAAGCTGCAGTTCCACCTGTTGCTATTCTAAAATCATTTGTTGTATTTAATGGAGTTGCTAAAGTTGTTGCTACTGCTGCTGTATCTTCTATACCATCAATGTAAAGTTTCGCATCTGTACCATCATAAATTACAGCAACATGATGCCAAATATCACTAGGAATAGGTATAGATGAAGTAATTGATCTAGTCCCTGCATTTATCCATGCCATCACTAAATCTCCTGAAGAATTAATACTAAAATCATATCCTGATGTAAGTGTTGCTCCATCATTTCTTTTTGAAACGATAGAACCATCATTTGCATCTTTATTTATCCAAGCTGAAATTGTAAAACTTCCTGTTGGATTTGATACTGTAGTCTCTAAATCTATTACATCGCCAGAATCTAAATAATCATCTGTACCGTCAAAAGCTATAGAGCGGACAAATTCATATTCTGGAGCAAAACCAAATGTGATGAAAGTTGCATCATTTGCATCAAAATCAAAATCGGTTTCGTAAGTAGTTCCTGCATCAGGTGTAGTCATTACTCTATATTCTGCTGTTGGTGCAAATGTAGGGGTTGGCGAAATAAACATTAAATAAGCTCCTGGAGGAAGTCCTAAAGGGGCTAGAATTGAAGCATGAGGAACGGAAATTTTTGCAGTTCCAACGGATCCAGTTTCTACAACTTTCCATGTTCTTCCAGAAGGTCTAAAATCGACAACAGAGTTTAGACCAGAAATACCTGCGCTCATATCTACAGGAATTGCTGCTTGAACCGCTAAAGTTTGTAAGTCATTACCCCAAACTATAAAGTTTTTATCCACAGCAAAAGTATTGGCATTAGCGCTATTAGTAGCTTCAATACTAGTTAAGCCCATGGTAAGATCAACGGCTGTATTTACTGTTTTTGATTGTTTTTGGTTTAACTCTGCAGCAGCGTCACTTCCAATTCCAGCGATATGATAATTATATCCTGCATTGGTTGTCGCGTTCCATATTATTGTACCGTCAGAATCTACATAATTTACATCTGTTTCGGTAGTTTGTGTTCCTTCATGTAATGTGATACCATACTTAATCGCTAAACTACTTTGTATTTTTTGTTTATCTGCAACAGAATTTTTTACAGAGTAACTTAGTATTTCTGATATTTTTCCATCAAGTGTACCATTTACTCCATGATCATTAATAGTAAATCTTCCCGTTCCTAAATAGTATTGCAAATTTTCAAATTCATTAAAATTTAAGTCCGCGCCATTTCCTGCCTGACCTGTATCATTGTCAATTTGTTCACCATTTATATATATTTCTGTACTTGAATCGGCAGCATTCGTTTTGACATTGACTAGCATGACTCCTCCTAATGTAGCACTTGCATCTTCAAAGGCTCTACCGTAGGATGTATTATTAGGTCCTGAAGAACCATTTGGAAATGAACTAATTGTATGGGCTACTACGGCATTAGTATATCTTGCTGAAATTAATCCAAACGCTAAACCTGAACCGTCTTGTGAAAAATTATCTGTAGAAAATTTACCTGCAATTATTTGCTGTCCATACGTTGTAGCAGCATCATATGCTGTATTTGGTTCAACAATAGCGAAATAATCTTGGGAATAATAACCTCCTTTTCCTCTCATTTCGTGTCTAGAACTGTTCACAAAATTTACGACTGGATTAAAATTAATATTTTCTGCAGCACTATTATTATAGGTTGGTCTTGTGGTTGTGATACCTATTGCATCATTATCATATGCTTCATCTGACCAAGATGATAATGCATTACCATCGGTAGTTGTGCTAGTGCCACTATTAGCTTTTAACCATAATTTTAAGTTTGTAGTTACTGCTCCTGGAGCGTAAGTAGGATCTGAAAGTGGCGTTATATGATCACCTTGAATTATAACGTTGTCAAAATTAGCACCATCATCTGTACCACTTCCATCGGTAGCAAATTGCACTCTGAACCTTACATTGGCATTGTTGTTCAAAGCACTTGGTAATGAAATAGAAGCTGTTATAAAATCAGAAAAAGCAGAAGTTCCTACTTCGTTTGGGTTAGTTCCACTCCATCCATCTACATTATTTGCTATACCGTCAACATCAGTATCATTATACCAAAAATCTACAGGAGTTGCTGCATAAGCTCCTAATATTGTCCAAGTAGAGCCGTCATAATACTCAATATTCATTCCATCAAATGTGGATTCTGTTATATAACGTATATCTATTAAAAACTTTAAATTATTAAATCCTGTTAAGTCAATTACAGGGCTTGTAGCAAAGGTTTCAGAATTATTTGCGTAATTATTGTAATTGTCTGTATACCAGTGATTTCCTTCGGTACCTCCACTAATACCTGCATTCAACCCATGTGTCCAAACTGTTTGCGCTCCAGGATTTGTTGCTGTCCAAGAACCATTATTTGCATCAAAGTTTTCGTAATAGATTGTATATAGTGGATCTGGAGTTGGTGGAACAACATCATCTAAAGACACGTTGTCTATAGCCATATCGCCTCCCCATGAACTTCCTCTTATTCCATTAAATCTCAGTTTTATCGTTTGACCAACGTATGCCGTTAAATCTAAATCAACAGTATTGTATGCTTGACCATTAGAGGTTTGTACAGCTCCTGTCTGTGTCCATAATGTCGTTAAGTAGTTTGAGCCATTATCAGTACTTACATCTACATTAAGTGTCCCCATATCTGCACCGTACATATGATAGCTGAATGTAAATTGAGGGTTTGTGATACTTGTAAGATCAAAACATGGACTCTCTAAATTTGCAATATCACCTGAACTTCTAGGAGCTGAAGCTTCAGTAAACATATACCAAGTATCACCATCACCAGTACTAGGGCCTGTATTACTTGAAGGTGTTCCTCCCGAATTATGTGTCCAATCAAAATCATCTCCTCCATCCTCTGTCCATGCGCCTCTGCCTAATTCAAAGTTTTCTGAATAAGGGTAAGTCGTTATGGTTGATCCGCAGGTCTGAGCCTGTCCTTGAAAACTAAATAACCCAATAACAAACAATATAAATATATTGAATTTAAGGGTTTTTCCTAAGTCGCTTTTTTTCATAATAGGGGGATTTATTTTATTATATAAAAATAACTATATCTTAATTAATTTCTTAATAACTCTTACATTTCCATCTATTTCAATTGATATAAAATAAACAGCATTACTAATACCTTTTAAATTGTCTAAATTTATTTCTTGGGTATTATTTGTCACTATTTTTTCTTTTAATGTTCTCCCTTGTAAATCTACAACTGAAACTCTTAACTTGTTGTAAGTCAAATTTAAAGGCAGTCTAATCTTTAGATTATTATCAAATGGATTTGGATATATTTGAAAATCATCAAATTCTACTTCATTTGTATTTAAGACTTCCTCTACAGTAATCATAGATATGTTATCTATAGCAATATCACTTCTAAAGTCACCTCCAGTTACTCCTCGAAATCTCATTTTTATAGTTTTTTCTACATAAGATTGTAATTCTACGTTCATTGTAGACCAAGCTGTTGCCTCACCAGCATGTTGGGAGCCGCTAAGTGGAGAAGGTGTTATATCTGTCCAAGAATCTCCATTATCTTCTGTTATCTCTAAAAATAATTGCCCCATATCACTACCAAACATGTGGTACGCAAATGAAAAATCTGCATCAGTCATACCGCTAAGATCAAAGCAAGGTGTTTCTAGATTTGTTGTAGCATTGGAGCCAATTCCACCATTAGCAGGTGTTGAGGCTTCAACATACATGTAATTTCCTAAGGCAACATTATCAGCATCGTTATCTGGTCCAGTATCTCCAGATACTGTTCCGCCACTGTTTAAAGACCAATTTCCATTATCTCCACTTGCCTGAACCCAATCACCAAAGCCTGATTGAAAATCTTCATTATATGGATATAAGGTTGTAGTAATTGTTGCGTTTCCTGTACAGATAACTTCTGTAACTTCAAATGACTGTGTTACATTTGCCGCTGGTGCATAATTTGAATTTCCTGCTTGACTTGCTTGTACAGTTACTGTTCCAGTTACTCCATTTAAAGTAATTGTATTTCCTGCAATTGTAGCGGGACCTGATACTATGGAAAAACTTACAGGTAAACCTGAACTAGCAGTTGCAGAAACTGGAAAACTTGGACTCGCGATTGTTTTGTCGTCTAAAGGATCAAATTTTATTGCTTGGGCAATATTGCTATTCAGTGTAATTACTTTAAAGTCATCAAAAGTGAAACCATCAAAAGGATCAAAATTTTCGTCGTATCCATCTGCTCTATTGTTTGAATCAGAATCAAAAACAAACCTAAATTCTACATTGTTTTGGTTGTATATTTGGCTGTTATTTACCGCATTAATATAAATTTCTTCCATTACCCATTTATCCATTCCGTGACCTTCATAAACCATTTCTCCTGTTGGTTGGTTGTTTTGATCTGCCGTGGTCTTTGTAGCACCTCCATCTGCACTATTTGAACTACTATATCTATTTCCTCCAATATCAGATCCAGGTTTTGTGTATTTTCCACATAATTCATTCCATGCTCCTCCATTAACTCTGGCTTCTAATTGAACATAATCAAAATTACGCTCTAATGCCCATTTTGCGTTAAATTGAACTATTGCTACTTCTGCAGTTGTAAAATTAAATGTTTGATCTAATGTTATAGTTCTGTTTTGATTATTTCCATAAGAACCTGTTGCGTGAGTTAATCCTGTGGTCCCTTCAAATCCATCTGCTGTTGTAACCCAGTTTGAGCCAGAAGTTGTCCAATTTGATATTCCAGTTGCATCAGGATTGTCTTGAAATACTACTGTAGGTAAGTAATATTTAACAACATTTGCTTGATATATTATATGGTCCTCATTACTTAAAGTTACTTGATATTCTATTAAATCATTTGCTGATGGTGATCCAGTTAAAGTATATGAAATTGAAACATTACGTTGTTCTAACTTTGTCATTCCCGTTTCAGTAACAGCAGGACCAAGTGTAATGTTCCCAGATACAGGTGTTACAGCTATTGTAAAATCTCCTAATGTTTGCCCAGTAAATTCAATAGCAAAATCTAAATCTCCTGTTAATGAATTAATATCCATAGGTGTAAAATCATGCAATTGAGCAAACTTACCTGCATACAAACCACTTACATAGTTCATTCTTACCGCTCTTTGTGCAATTTCAGTAATTTTTAAAGATGATGGCCAAAAACCTTCATTTGAATCTTGCCAAGAACCATTTTCTGGAGCTAATGCTAAGATTCCTTCAGTTGCTCCAGTAGTATCTAAGTATCCTTGTGAACCATTTACATCACTTGCTCCTCCAAACATCCAGTCACTCATATCTCCATTGGCAATTGTTAAAATATCGGGTGCTGCTCCATAAATATATCGATTATATCGTGTTAAATCATGGCAAAATTTTGCATATTGATCTTCTCTTCCAGAAGGGGCTGCCGCAGGATACCCATTATAACCATGAGGTAATAAATTTGAACTTGCATGATGATTTAATGCCGTTTTAAAATCTCTATCTTCAGCAAAATCTCTTATTATTTGAGTTTCTGGCTCAGAAAAACCTGAAGTTCCTCTATAAACATTACTGGTTGTAGAGCCTGAAGAACCACCATAAATTGCGTTTGGTCCCCATAAATAATCATAATTTCTATTTAAGTCTACACCTCTTAATACGTTATTTCCAGTATTTGCAGAGGGATTCAAATTTTTTCGTTGTAAGCCTCCTCCAGAAGGTGACTGTTGTTCGTTCCACATCAATCCATCAGGATTTGCTACTGGAATAAAATATAACTCTCTATTGTCAACTAAACTTTTAACACCAGAATCTGTATCATAATTTTCTAAAATATACCACATAAAGTACATTAAATTCATCATGCTACTAACTTCTCGTGAATGTGTCATCCCTGTATATAACGCTTCAGGTTCTGATTCATCAGTATCTGGATTGTCAGAAATTTTCACATAGTATATTGGTTGTCCCGCCCAAGTATCTTGACCATTATTATTATAAGAATTCCCATGAGTAACTGTTCCTGGTGATGCGTCAGTCTTCACTGTTATTAAACTTGGGTATAATAAACGCATTTTATCCAATTGTGCTAACATTTCACTATATGTAAAACAACCAGCCATAGAACCTAATTCAAAATTTTGAGGCACGTTTGCAGACCAATCTATTTCTTCACATCCATCATATTGGATAATATTATCAATAGTAACGCTGTTAAAACTTAGTGATTTCGAAGCTTCATTTTGACTTTTCTCTTTGTTTTCTAGGCTCTTTTTTTTTAATTCTTCCAATTCTTTTTTAGCAATTGGTAAAAACTCTTCACTTCTTTCTTTATAATATTTTGATAAATCTTCAATCAAAACGGTATAAGAAATCTGCTTGTTATCTAAACTCGACCATTCTCCTGGAGCTAATTCCAAAATCATGTTGTTGTTTTCATCAAATTGCACACCACATTTTAAATCAATGCCTGCTTCGTGCATTAATTTTAGTGTCTTTTCTGTAGGATTTGGAATGCTTATTCTTTTGTTTGTAGTTTGTGAATAAGAACTAATACTTACTATAAAAATCATATATAGCAAGAAGTTTTTCAAAGAAAAATTCTTTAAATTAGGTAGCTTTGTAGCCATGACACTTGGGGGTTAAATAATATTATATCATAACAAATATAACAAAATAAAGTTATTAACAAAATATAAAAGCTGTTAATAATTTATTTTTTGTCTCAAAAAAATGTGAGCTTTACTTTTTTATCTTTTATAAAGTGTGTCTTTTTTACAACTACAATCTACTTATTCAATTATTATTTTTTTAGAAATTGTTCCTTGTTCTGTGTCTATTTTTAAGATATATGCTCCTATACTCAATTCTCCATAAGGTAGATTGGTTCTAGTCTCTTCTAAGTTTTTTGTCCATATTCTTATCGTTTGCCCTATGTAATTATATAGGGTTATCTTATTAAATTCTAATGCTGATGGAAATGGGTTTCCTGTTAAAGAAATATTAGGGTATAATGGATCTGCTGGTGTTGCAAAAGTGGTGTGAACTAATTCTCCATCACCAATTACATAAGATATGTCTGTTGCGTTATTCGGTTTTCCTTCAAACACATAATTTTGACTTAAAACACTTAAATCAACAGTTCCTCCGCCATCTACACCTTTCATAGTGTAACCTTCAGTCGTATTTATTGTTCCTGTATTACTTCCAATAAATTCCCATTGAGCATAAGCATTTGTGTCGTTAACAAACTTCCAAATCCAAGCAGATGCTACACGAACTGGTGAAGTTAAGGCTCCATCTGCATAATAATAATCTGAAGTGCCTCCAAAGTTAATCTCTACAGGGTTGTTTGGATCTGTTCCATCATTTAAAACTTCACTTATAGTTACAGGGTTATTATTTCCCGTTCCTACTTTGCTTACTGGTAAAGACCAGTAATTATAAGCATAACTATTCATAATTCCCTGTTGATCTCTTTCTATCAGCCCTGTACTATTTGTATCTAATTCACTGTCATAAATTTGACTACTTGAATATCTTTTTTGAATTAATTGAGACTCTCCGACAAGGTCTATTTTTCCGTTTAATAATAAATAATCTGTTACCCACAACATTTGTCCGTTATTAGTTCCGCTTTCAATTGTCAACTCTCCACTGTTAGAAATTAGTCCTGAAACGGTTATATTCTTGTCTCCAGAATGAATGTTGTGTGATGAAACAACAATGTTCCAGTCAATTGGATCTCCATTTACTCCTGTTCCGTTTGGATAATTCCAAACTGTATGTCCCCAAAGCCAAGGTGTTGGATTGGTTGCATGTGATGGTAAATTCCTACTTGTCCAATTTCCATCTCTTACTGTGGTGTATGGGATTGGTGCTGTTTCTTCTTGCCAAGTTGTAATGTTTCTTAATTTTCCATTAACAGTTCCTGCATTAGGAGTTATAAAACCTCCTAAAACATCAAATCCTTGATTCATTTGATAATAACCCTCAAGGTTAGACCAATTTAATCCAGAAATATTTCTTGTAGTTATTTTCCCACTAACTGCCGCTCCATTAATTTCAAGTTCTTGATTCATCATCTGACGTACCTGTTCTTTATTTAGCGCTAAATCCCATATTTTTAACTCGTCTAACCATCCGTTAAAATAATTTACAGGTTTAAACGGCGATGTTAATGATTGATCCATTGCACCAACAATACAATCGTGATTATTGCTTGTAGGCAAAGATGCTCCTGAAGAGCTTGTAACCACTTCTATTCCGTCAATATATAGTTTGTAAGTAGAGCTTCCATAAGTGACTGCTATATGATACCATTTATCTGTACTAATATCATTAGGTGATATAATTGAATTTCCATTATTCCAATTGAAAGAAACTTTATCGTTTACAATTCTTATGTCATATCCTGTTGTTTGAATATTGTCTGCTCTTTTAGAAATAATTGTTTGTGTATTTGCATTTGTTACTGAAGGTTTAACCCAAATTTCAATACTAAAATCACTTCCAAAATCAAAATCATTTTTAAACGTAATATTATCATCTATACCGTCAAAATCTACACTGTCACAATTTTCAACAGTTACGTTTATACTACTTAAGCAACCGGCAACAGTCCATGAAAGCATATAAGTTCCCTCATCGTCTGCATTAAACATTGAATTTGTACTATTAATATCAGAAAAGGATGCTGTTCCAGTATATCCTATTGGTGTCGCGGTAATAGACCAAAATCCGTTTTCATTAGTTCCAGGATAATCTGTATCACCTGCTATTATGTCTGGGACAACATAATTATTGTTCCAAACACCATTATTAAAGTTTTGTAATGCGGTTAAAGTATTGTCATATGCTGCTAATTGAAAAGCCGATTTTCCACATTCTCCTGCAGCAGTAATAATGCTTTCTCCTGCATATGAGAAACTCACATTAGAAGTAACAAAGACAGTCCCTTCATCTCCTGTAGCTCTACAGCTATTAATAAGTGACGTTACTCCATACTCCTGAATTCCAGGTGTAATAGGTGTAATGGTAACTGTAGATCCTGTTGTAATCACATTACCATCTTCGTCTGTCCACTGAATAACTTCATCTATTGGTGAATCAGGAAATTCAAAATTATCTAGTGCCCATGCAGAATGGGCATTCGTCCCTATAAATGTAAATCGAATTCTAATATTCGCTAATCCTAAATATTGGTCTAAATCAAACAATGTGTTGTCTGCAGCAAATGTATCAAACAGTGCGGATTGTGCTGGACCAACAATATCTTGTAGCGTAACATTGTATGTACTTCCTCCATCTAATGACAACTCAATAAGTATTTGATCTCCTGCTAATAAATTATATGCTTGGTCAAAACCAAATGAGAAGTCATCTAATCCAAACGAATTTACTATCGGAGTTTCTAATACGGTAGTTATGTTTCCTGTTGCAATTGCAAATTTAGGAGCGCCAGAATCATATCGTATCCCTATAGTTTTTGGGAATTTTTTTGGGTTTGTTCCTGCCCAATGATTTGAAGATGTATTATTAGCAGAAGCCGTATAACCTCCAATAGTCCCATCTACCAACCAACCATCAGGATCTGTTGTGTTTAATTGTCCTGTTTGAAAATCTCCATTTTGAATATATTGACCAGTTCCAAAAGAACTTGTTGCGACTACTGTAGCTGATGCTCCTAAGCAAAGGTCAAATTCTGTTGCTCCAGAAATTGTTGGAGGAATATTTGGAGGAATTACAGCAAGAAGAACTATTGAAGAAGTCGCTTGGCAACTTCCAATTTCTATTACAGTTCTAACTAAGGTCGTTTGGGTAATATTTGTATAGGTATAAGCATTAGACGTATTAGCGATTGTAATCCAATTAAGTCCGCCGTCTATCGATGATTCCCAACTTGTAATTGTACCTGAATATCCTGTTAAATTTAATTGAGCATTCTTAATTTCTCCTTCAGGACAAGCTGTAACAGCAACAAGATCGTCTGCTTCAATTGCAGTTTCTGTATTTGTTAAATATCCTGCCAATATTCCTCCATCAATATTTGGACTTGTTATAGTAACATTTGAAATACACGTTTCTATATTTCCATTTCCATCATCAACAGTTAAAATAATAGCATTTGTTCCAATATCTGTACAGTCAAAAGTTGATTGTGATAAAGTCATTGTTATACTGCCACAATTATCAGTAGAACCGTTATCAACTTGAGCAGGTGTAATTGAAATTAAACCAGTAGTGTTATCTAATTGAACTGTTATATCTTGACAAACTGCTATTGGATCAGTATTGTCATTTATAAAAACAGTTTGGGTGACATTGATGTTATTACCATTACCATCATCAAAGTTCCATGTGATTATATGTGCTCCTTGTGTACTATATGTCAATGGATCTGATGTCGTTCCTGTAATCGTTCCACAGTTATCAGTAGTCGTTGGTGTAGTTGCTGTTGCTGTACACTGACCTGTTACATCTGCTAAGATTGGTGTGTCTGGTGCTGTTACATCTTTAGGCGTAAGAACAACGGTCTGAGTAGAAGCGGCACTGTTTCCTGCTCCATCCACTGCTGATACTGTTATATTGATTGGTGTATTGTGTGTTGCGGCAACYAAGGTTCCGGCTACTGGACTTTGTGTKACYGTTACTGATGAACAGTCTGAATCCGTATTGGTTACATCTGGAATCACTATTTGACATGARCCATTCATGTTCACATCTTGATCGGATGCTACTGTAAATGTTGGTGCTGTAGTATCTAGAACATTAACCGTACGTGTTACCTGAACAGCGACATTTGTATCAGAATCTGTAACGTCATAAGTTACAAAGTAAGAACCAACTAGATTAACATTTACAGCACTAATATCAATAACTATATTTCCTGTTAATATAATATCGTCATCACAAAGATCAGTTGCAGTTGCTCCCAATTCTGAATATGCTCCACAAGCCTCAATTATTTGGGGATTTGCACCAATAAGAGAAATTGTTGGCGGATTTGAATCTCCACACTGTTAAGAATCTATTACACTATAGAATAGCATAAATAGAAAAAGATATGTCTTTAATTTAAGTATTTTTTTAAGCATAGCATTTGTATTTGATAGCAATTTGAACTGAAGGGGCTATAATACAAATAGGTGAGGGGAAGATAAATATACGGAAAAAAAATGTAATTCCCTGACAAATAAAGCGTTAGAAGGGGGTTCTTTGCTATTAGTCATTTTTAGGGTACAATTGGTAAAAATTTCTACCTGCTAAAACCGCTATAAATTGTTAATTTATCAAAATAGAAAATGAAAAATTGCGTCCAGGAGCACTGATAGCTGAAGCAAATTCTTTGTAGTGTTGATCAAAAATATTATCAATCATAAATTGAAATTGAACGGTGTTTGAAACCTTATATTTTGAATAAAAGTTTAAAGTATTCCAACTTGGAGTTCCAACATATTGACCGGTACTGTCATTATATGGGGTTTGTTCAATATTATCAATACCTTCAATTAAATTATAGTCTTCTAATTTTTTTGAGTTGTTAAATCTGAAATTTAAGGCTGTTTCAAATCTATTTTTTGAATAACTCAACTCAAGGTTTCCAAATAATGGGGGAATAGAAGATAGTGATAATCCTGTATCATACGCTTTCCCTTTTGTGTAGGTAATGCTTCCTTTTGTTTTCCAATTTTCTTTAAAATTCCCTTTAAAACTAAGTGTACTACCAATAATATAAGCATTTTTATGATTCACATTAGCTATCGTTTCGGCAATTTCATCATCATATAAAATGGTTGAGTTTCCATTAATTGGAAAACTTTCACGAGCGATATAATTATTTAGCAATGTATAATAAGCATTCAGTCCAATATTAAATTTCTTGTCATCAAAATATTTTAAAACTCCTATTTCGGCATTGTAAACATATTCTGGTCTTAAATTAATATTTGGAACTGAAACTTGTCCATTTTTTTCTCTAATTTTTCCTATATCATCGATGTTTGGTGAACGAAATCCAGAAGATAAAACCGAACTTAATTGCAAATCTTTCTTTGGTCTGAAAGTGTAGCCTATTGTTGCTGTAAATGATGAGTTTTTTAGAGTAATATTATTATCAGGAAGTGAAATGAATGTTTCATCAATCCATTTTGCATTGAGCACAGTATGTGTAAATCGAATACCTGTGTTTAACGTTGAATTTTCGGTTACATCTTGCCTATAATTTGTATAAACTGCTGAGCTAGTGTAACTGCTTCCTCCATCTGGATAACGAGATTGAACGGTAAAATCGTCATTAAAACCAATAATCTCATTTCCATCAACAGCAATTGTTTTTCCGAAGGAACTAGAATTGACTTCATTGTGTGCAACTTCAAAACCATAAGATAAATCACGGTTTGAAACCTCTCCTAATTGAACAGAAAAATCACCATTCAAACTGAAAACATCAACATTTTCATCTCGATATGAGCGCTCTAAACTATTAAATTTACGTTGAATCCTTGATTCTTTTATTTTTTGATATGCTCCTGTAATTATTCCTTTTTGGATCCATTTTTTATTTGGATTTATTGCTAACTGTGAACTTAACAACAATCTTTTTTGTGGCCCATAATACCATTCTGAAAATTTTAGATTGCCGTTAGAATATTCTGCAAGTTTATCAAACCTTGGAATATTAGAAGATGTTGAATGTTGAATGTTGAACGTTATATTGGTTTTATCAGACAATAAAAAGTAAAATTTTTGCAAAAAATCTGATTGGTCGAATCCTGTATTTTTTTGAATATTTGGATTTGTGTTTTGAACAGGATTTAAATTATAAAAATCATCGGTATTGTCAGAATATTCAAAAACTTTTCCCCAATCATCAAAACCATGGTTTCTGTTTTTTCCCATTCTTAAATCTCCAAATTTGGAATGTGAAAAACTCGTTAAAGATGCCCATTTTTCAAAAGATATTTCTACACTTCCTTGATTTGTAGTTTCTTTATTTACAGTACTATATCTTGATAGTGCAGTAAATTTTACTTTCTCTTCTCGATTGACTTTTGGTGTTTTAGTATAATAATGTATCACGCCTCCTAAAGCATCTGAGCCATAAATAACCGATGAAGGTCCAAAAATAACTTCTGTACGGTCCAAAATAGACGGAGATACAGTAATCGAACTCTGTAAATGTCCAGATCTGTATATTGCATTGTTCATTCTCACGCCATCTACCACAAGTAATATACGATTCGCTTCCATTCCTCTTAAAACAGGACTTCCTCCTCCGAATTGAGATTTTTGAACTTTAATTCCTGGAATGCTCGCCAATAAATCAGCCGAAGTTTGAGGTGCAATTTTTCTAATTTCCGCTAATTGATTGATTTCAACATGTTCTGCAATTCTCTTTTTTAATTCTTTTTTACGAGAACTCGAAAGAACTATTTCATCTAACGTTTCCGCATTTCTGTGTAGGTAAATAATATGTTTAGTTTCTGATAATTTTCTTTTTAAAACCTCAACTTCAATATAAGACAAATGATTAATCGTAACTATTTCATTATCAGCAAAAACTGATACATCTGCCTTTCCTTTTTTATCTGTATGAACTGTTTTTGGGTTGTTTTCTCCATAAATTATACAGTTTTCGATTGGAAATCTTGTATCAAAATCAACGACTGTCACTTCTTGAGCAAACAAAAAGAAAGAAAAAAATAAGAAAAAAATATTAGTTAACACTCTCACAATCAAGAAAATATAGTTTTTAAGACATCTAAAGATTTTGGTTTTCTAAAACCGCTCAAATGTAATTCAAAATATTGGATTAAAATAGCCAAAACCTGCTGTCTGCTTTTAGCATTAAACTCAATTTCATTTACTGTCTCAAAATTTATGCCTAATATTTTTTTAAACTCGTGTAAATCCGCTCCTGAAATGAAATGAAACTTAGGCGGATGCTGTAAAAATTGCCCTTCTGACAAATCGAAATATTCATATTTTATATTTTTCGTCTCAGGATAAAACCCTAAATATTTTGTTAGATTCAATAAAAAAAGAAGATGAAAGTTTGTTGTTTTCTGGTGCGAATCTAACCAAATTAATGCCGTTTCAATGTACTCATATAAATCTACATTTTCTTCTTCTTCTTGAATTGAAAAAACTAAAATTTCTGATAAAAAAAAAGCGATAGACTGCTTTGTAATATTTGTAAAAATTGTTTTATAATGATTGATTATTTCAACTTCTTTAATACCATTAAGTGTGCCTTTATTATTGTGGTTTGCAGTAAGTTTTAACTGAGTTAATGGTTGGAAATATGCGGTTTTTAATTTTCCTTTTTTAGAGGATAAAATCCCTCGCAACAAATAAGATTTTGCTCCTTCCTTTTCTGTATAACACTTGACTATAAGGTTATTGTCGCCATATTTAATCGAACTTAAAACAATTGCTTTTGTTGTTACAATCATCTTAAATTAATTAATAATTGCTATTTTGGTTGATGAAGTTTCTGTCTTATCTTTATTGGCAAGTAAAACAATATAGACTCCTGAAGCAACTTTTCTTCCAGCCAAATTTCTTTTATTCCACACCACTTTACCTCCTTGTAGTTCTTGCCCTTCAACCACATTTGTCTCATACACCAAATATCCTGCTGTATCAAGAATTTTTACATTGGTTCCTTGTGGTAAATGTGTGCCATTTCTACCATCTATTGTGATAGTTTCGTGTTGATTTGTTGCAGGGTTTGGATATGCATATACTTCACCTAACTCATCTCCAAAAGGAGCAACACTACTATTAAATGCAACAATCCCTTTGGCTGTCCCGAAATATACTTTACCGTTGCTATTATCTACTTTTATTTTTAAAATATTATTGGAGGGCAATGGAGAGTTTGATGTATTAAAAATATTAAGCGTTTCTCTTCCATTTGGGTTTGACTGTAATACTCCTCCGCCACTTGTTCCAAACCATTTATTATCTGCGCCATCAATTGCAATAGAATTAATTGGCTGATCTCCAAGTAATTTTTTGGGAATGCCATCGTCGAGTATTATTATTG
Organism: Lutibacter sp.; assembly: GCA_002733665.1. Lineage (GTDB taxonomy): Bacteria > Bacteroidota > Bacteroidia > Flavobacteriales > Flavobacteriaceae > Urechidicola. Next base: position 118,911 of record NVWM01000004.1, on the reverse strand, counting down.
GTTCTGCATCATAAATATCAGCTTCAAAAAGTCCAGATGTATTATAAAAAACAACCATTCCTTTTTGTGTTCCTATCCAAATTCTATTACTATTATCCGCAACAACTGTTCTAACATTTGCATCTGGTAAAGATCCTTTTGTTGGTTCGGTAGTTAAGGCTCTTTTTTTGTTTCCATTTTCATTATATACCAAGACTCCATTTCTTCTTGTTCCAATCCAAATACTTCTTGTTTTATCAATAATTAATTCATTTAATCCGCTTGCAGCATTTGTTATTATTGAACTTAAATCAAAACTCGTCCAAGATCCTTGAGGTGACATTTTTTTTAATTTATTATCAACCCAAGCGTTTGCTACCCATAAATTTCCATCATTATCAAGCGCAGAACCATTTATTCTAACACTTATGTAATTAGGATTTGAAGGCCATAAATCTTCTAATCCGCTATTTGTTTGATTTAAAAATATTGATGGAACGTCGTTTTCTACGACTAAAATCCCTCCAGTAGTTGTATTTGGAGATCCATTTCCTGAAGACCATGAACTTAAATAAACTTTATTTTCATGATTTGGATCAATTGTAGTGTGCACTAAATTTTTTGCAGGAAAATCTATATTATAAGGAATGTTAACCCAATCTTCGCCATTATAATGACTATACCCCAATTTTTTATTTAAAGGTCCGTAGGCATCATCATATCCTCCATAAACTACCCATAAATTATTATTCAAAACACTAATAGAAAATAAATCATTTGATGATGGTCCATCTGGATGAATCTCTTCAAAAATAGAAGTTGCTAAAAAAGATGTTTTTAAAATTCCGAATTCTTTTGTACCAAGATAAATAGCATTGTTTTCTGCAAGCACAGCATTTAAACTAAAATAATGCTCTGAATTTATATCAGATAAAATTGTTGCTGTTTGATTTAATGAGATATCAAAAATAAATGCTTGTCTGTTTGTTGCGATTGATAAGTGAGTATCTGATGGCTTTATCTTTAATATCGTTGCGGATAGTGTTTGAATTAAATTTAGGGTGAATAAATTTGGAATACTATATAAATTTTGATCTCTCGAAACGAAAACTTGGTCATTAAAAGTTTCTATTGAACTAAAATTTCCAGAAAAATTTTGAGTCCAATTATTAAAGTCTATTAAATTCGGATTATTTATGTCGGCAGTGTAAACTCCATTTTCAGTTGCAGCATAAATAATATCTTGGTGTATTGTTATCTGATTTATCTTTATTTCTGATGAGTTATTACCAATAAAAAAAGTGTCTCCAAAGACTAAGTTTTCTATATCATACTCTACAATTGCAAAAGGCGTAGAGAGGTATAATTTATTGTTATATTCTGTAATGTTTATAATCTCCTTTTCTGTAGATAGTGTAAAGTTTGTAATCTCTGGAGATATTGTTATTTCACCACTAACTTCAACTATTTCAATTAATCCATTAACATAGCCTACTATTAACCTTTGAAAGGTTTCGCTATAATATATGCTTGTTGCTGTCTCTCCAGAAAGTCCATTTACAGAAGAAAGTTTTGTGGTTTCTCCTGTTAATTCATCGTAGATAAAAACAGCATTGTCAACAACTGCATATATTTTTTCTTCAACTTTTATAAAATCTTTTACATTATTATAAGAGAAAAAATCTTCCCAGTTATTAGAATAATCTGTTTGTGCCCAACTATTTGTAAAGAATAAAAGGAGTATTATATTAAGCCAATTTTTCATTTTTTATTCTGGATTTTAAGTCAAAGGTATTTAATAATAACGTAACTATAAAAAGTATTATTTTAGCCTCAAAGAAAAAAGTGATGCAAATTGAAATAGAAAGAAAATTTTTAGTGAAGGATACCTCTTTTAAAAACAAGTCTTTTAAGTGTTTATCTATAAAACAAGGGTTTTTAAATTCTAATAAAAACCGTGTTGTAAGAATCCGTATTGTTGATGATAAGGGTTTTATTACCATAAAGGGGAAATCTTCTAAAAACGGATTGTCGCGTTTTGAGTGGGAGAAAAAAATACCTATGAAAGAGGCAAAAAAACTACTTAAATTATGTGAAAAAGAGGTGATTAAAAAATCTCGTTATCTCGTAAAGGTTGAAAACCATACTTTTGAAGTTGATATTTTTAAGGGAGGAAATAAAGGTTTAATCATTGCGGAAATTGAATTAAGTCATGAGAAAGAATCATTCAGTAAACCAGATTGGCTGGGCAAAGAAGTTACTGGAGAAGCAAAATATTATAATTCTGAATTGAGTAAAGTACCCTTTAAAAATTGGGCATAAAAAAACTCGAAAAAAATATTATTTTTATCGAGTTATAAATAAATCAACCCCAAAGACTCATTTACAAGACAAATATATATTCTTTATATATACCAAAATAAGTAAATAAAAAATTGGAAGTAAAAAAACTATAAATGGTTGTTTTTTTTTAATAAACGGTATTGTCGTTTATTTGCTAATACTCTTTTCTTGTAAGGAAACCACTCCTTCAAATTGCCAAACAAGTCCTTGCTTAAAATATATTACTTGTTTTAAGGTCTTTTCCTTGTCAAATCGATAACTAAAAGTTCTGGAAAATTTTATTTCATTAATTTTTTGGGAAAAGTCTCCTAATCCAATAAATTTAATAGAGCGAGAGTTTTCATTTAAATCTCTCAATATGTCTTTGTCTGTGGGGATAATAAAAGAAAGTAATGTCATTTTTATTATCGTGTGTTTGTCTTGTCCGAAAGGTCAAAAGTACGATGTAATATTTGATTTTTTTAATGAAATATATCAATGCGCTAAAAATCACAACAGATGGTGAATTTTTTAAAACAATCGGTGGTTATTTTTTATTTTATGAGGGAAGATTATCTGGACTTTCGTTCCTGTTGAAGTGCTATCAGAAATATCTGTATATTTTATTTTTACATTCGATTTTTTATATAACAGTTGAATTCTATTTTCTGTAGCTTGCGTCCCAAAAAACTTTCTTCTATTAATATTTTTATGAGCCTTTTCTCTTGCTTTATTAATCCCTATTCCATTATCTACTATTTCACAAACTATATCTTCTTTTTCTTTATTTATTGTTAATAGGATTCTTTTTTCTCCTTCAACATGTGTCAGTCCGTGCCAAATAGAGTTTTCAATAAATGGTTGCAAAAATAGTGGAGGCACTTTTATTTCATCTAAATTAATCCCTTCATCAATATTAACAATATATTCAAAACCTCCATTAATTCTCATTTGCTCAAGCTTTACATAAAGAGAAAGTATACCTAATTCTTCAGAAAAAGGGACGGTTAAACTTGATGAACTTTTAAGTATCACTCTAATTAAACGAGAAAATTTTGTTATATAATCTGACGCTTTTTCAATGTCGCTTTTTAAAATAAAATTATTTATCGAGTTTAATGAGTTGAATAAAAAATGTGGATTCATTTGGCTTTGCAGTGCCGTCATTTTTAATTCTTCTAACTCTTTAAATTTAATTGCTAATTTTACTTCGGCATTTTTGCTTTTTTGCTCAATCGCTTTAATCTTATAGCCCAATACAGTTGCATATATAAGGTTTTGAATTATTGCTCCAAAATAAATAAAAAACATTGGCTCAATTCCATTCTTTATAAAGATTTCATCTCCAATAAAAAATTCTAAAAAACTTATATTTGCTGAAATGATATATATTAATGTCCCAATCACAAAATATTTTGAGGTAACACCAGGAATCCTGTATAAATAGAATGCCATTACAAGTGTAAATAGCGACAAAATAGGGCCAATAATTATAAACAGTTTTATCTGAAATTCATATCCTAAAAAGAATTGCAATACAGGAAATAAAAACGAAAGCGAAAGAAATATTTTAGTTGCAAAGTCTAATATTTTATCCCACAATAATGACTTCTCTCTAGTTTCTAATAATATTCTTGTAAACATCGTAAATGCTGCATACGATAAAAATTGAATGGAAAAGTTTATATAAGAAAATATCTTTTTAGATAATATTGGATCAATTACATCTCTTAAAAAATAAATAAAAATTCCTAATAAAAATAAACTGTAATATAAATATGATTTTCGTCTGTTTTGAAAATATATAGATAAGTGATATATAAACAGCGCTAAAAGGCCTCCTCTTATCCAAGAAAATAGTTCGGAATGAAAATCAATAAACATTGGCTAGTTATCTAAATATAATTTTCCAAACAAGTCGGATTTTTTATTTCTACTTATTGAAGCTGTATGTCCGTTAGTCATTATTAACTCCCCTCCAAGACCTTTCAAATATTGTTTTACATGAGTTAGATTAATTAAATATGAATTGTGGACTCTAAAAAAATCAGGGAATTGAAACTTTTTTTCCACTTCTTTTAATGTTTTTGAAACAACTAATTGTTGCTCGTTGGTCAAAAATAAAGTTGTATAACTTTTATCTGATTTTAACATTATAACATCTTCTTTGTCTAGCAAGTATATTTTTCCGTCTGCAGAAATATTTATTTTATCATTAGATGTACCATTAAGATTTCCTAATAATAATTGTAATTTGTCCTCTAAAAGCTCTCCTTTTTTCTTTTCTTTAATCTTTGCAATAGAAGCAACTAACTCATCTTTATCAACTGGTTTTAATAAATAATCTATTGCTGAAACTTTAATTGCTTTTAAAGCAAACTCATCATGAGCAGTAGTGAAGACTAAATTAAACTTTCTGTTAGTTAGGTTTTCAAGTAGTGTAAACCCATCCATTTCAGGCATTTGAATATCAAGAAAAACAACATCAGGCTTTTCATTATTGATTATTTCAATAGATTTTAAAGGGGAATTACATAGTATAACATCAACATCTTCAATGTATTTGTTTAACTTCCATTCAAGTGCCTCGAGTGCGTCATTTTCATCATCAACTATTACAATTTTCAACATAGTTTTGAGGTTTAAAACAATTTTAATATGCAATATACTCTTTTTGTGTTGTTCTACAAACAATTACACTACTTTTCAAAATACCCTCTTACTCACTAACTTCTATTTGGCGTTTTATTTCATTTCCAAATTCATCAACAACAGTAATTGTATGTTTTCCTTTTTTCGGCTTTATAGCAATGTCATGAATGGTTTGAGTCGTTCCAATAAAGGTTTCATCTAAATACCAAAAAACCTTTGCGTAAGTAATTGAATGAGTGATTTTTAATATTAATTCTGATTGCTTTTCGTCAAAATCTTTTGGTAAAAATATTACTGAGTTTTTGGTTGGATAAATAAAATCCATTGGTTGTGTGTTTTCACCCAAACAATCATTCCTAAACTTTGGTAACACTTTATAAAATGGATTTTTTTGCTGATAATAATATTCTACTAAAGGAGGTAAAACAAACCAACTTTTATGAGTCATAACGCTCAAAGGCACACAAGAAGAATTCACTTGATAGTTTTCGTTTTTGTCTAAATGTACCAAAAAATGATAAGGACATGGTTTCGTTTTTAATCCTGAAGTTTGAATAAATTGTTTCTCAATTTCTTCACACATTTCTGATGCTCTATAACCGCTTTTGGTGCAAATCTCAACTTCTGTCAACTCATCAAACGGTTTTACAAACCATAAACTTTGAGGTAATAAATCAAAAACATCAAACAAAATTGGCGCAGCAGTCGTAACACCTACAAGTCCTGGACGCCCTTCACCATCAGCATTTCCAACCCAAACTCCAACTACATAATCTTTGGTCGTGCCAATTGCCCAAGCATCTCGAAAACCAAAACTTGTTCCTGTTTTCCAGGCTATTTTTCTTGTCGAATCAAAAAACTCCCAATTTCCCTCGTTATTTGGTCTATTTACCTTTTTCATCGCTTCAAAGGTCATGTAAATTGATCCTGCATCAAAAACTATTTTTTCTGTCGATTGCTCTCCAAAATCTGCTTTAAAATCAGACAAAAAAGAAGGTTCTAAAAATTCTTTTTTGAAATATTTTCCTGAAGTCTCATCATAATGATTTACTGTCGAACTCATAGAGGCATATGATTTACACAAATCCCATAAGTTGCTTTCTGCGCCTCCTAAAATTAATGACAATCCATAATGATTGGCGTTATACTTTACATCTTTTAAGTCCAACTCTTTTAAATAATGATGAAACCTATCCAACCCAAAATCTTGCAACATTCTCACTGCTGGAACATTTAAAGAGCGTGATAATGCCTTACTCGCTGATACTGCGCCATCATACTCTTGATTAAAATTCTGCGGATTATAACTCGAAATAGTCGTTGGAATATCAAAAACCAATGTGTTTGGTAAAATTTCTCCTGCATCTAACATTGCGCTGTATAAAAATGGTTTTAATATACTTCCAGTACTTCTCGGTTTGTCAATAATATCAACATCTTTATTATGTTCTTTGTCTGTTGGTGAGTTACCAACATATGTTAATACTTTTCTTGTTTTTACGTCTAAAATCAACACGGAAATATTATAAATTTGATTTTGCTTCAACTCATTGTAATGGTTTTTTACAATGCTGTTTGTTTGTTCTTGTAAGTATCTCTTTACAGATGTTTTAACTCGTTTTCCTTTAGATGATTTCGCAACTTTTTGTAAAAAATGAGGTGCAATTTGCGGTAAAGGATATGGTTTTTGAGGCAAAACCTCAGTAATTGAAAGTTTGTAAGTTAGTTCGTCAATAATTCCTTCTTGATGTAGTTTTTTTAGTAACCTGTTCCTTTTTTCAAATAATCGTTGCTGATTTTTTCCTGGATATATCAAACTTGGAGCGTTTGGTAACACTGCTAAAGTTGCCGTTTCTGCCCAAGAAAGTTCATGACTGTTTCTACCAAAATATCGCCAAGAAGCTGCCTCAATACCGACTACATTGCCGCCAAAAGGAGCGTATGAAGCATAGAAACTTAAAATCTCGTTTTTAGAGTGTCTTAATTCTAATCTTGTAGCGAGAATTAACTCAATTCCCTTTTCAAAATAGGTTCGTTTTTTTCCATTTCTAGAAAGTCTGATTACTTGTTGCGTCAACGTACTTCCTCCTCTTTTAACTTTTCCTGCTTTGATGTTTTGCTGTAATGCTTTAAACATCGAAACTGGATTAAAACCAACATGCTTATAAAAATGTGCATCTTCAAATTGGACAATACATGCTGTAAATTTTGAAGAAATACTGTCTTTTTCTGGAAATCTCCATTGACCGTCATCAGCAATTTTGGCGCCTAATAAATCTCCTTCAGCACTTTCAATAACTGTAGATGTTGGCGTATTAAATAATTGCTTCGGAAGTGAAAAATAATACCAAATCAAGAGAATCAAAATAATGATACGCTGCTTTTTATGTTTTAGTATATAGTTCGATAGCTTCATTGCTATTTTTTCTTTTTTAATATCTCATTTTGTCATTTCGAACGTGAACGAGGAGAAATCGCATTATTGCTCAAAAAAAAATGAATGTGATTCTCAGGATGTGATTTCTCTCATTCGCTCGAAATGACAGCCTTACAAACTTTTTTACTTTCAACTTTACAAAACCATTAATTATATTCCTGTTGGTTTTCCATCAATACTAAACGTATTTTTCTTCTCCCAATACTCTTGAATTCCTTCTCTTCCTTTGTTCTCTGCCCAATCTTTTAATTGATTTCGTTCTTCTTTAAAATCATAAAAAGGAACAGCAGTTCCGCAAGAAGTTTGAACTAAATCAACAGTCATATCTATAATTTGTCTTGCGCCTATTTCATCTGGAAATAAACTATTCTATTTGCTGTAAACTGCGTCTCTCTGATGATGTGTTTTTGCTGTTCCGTACAATCTTAATATCATCGGTTTTCCTTCAAATGCACAAAACATTAACGTCATTCTATCGTTTTCTAATAAGTGTGGTGCAGTTTCGTTTCCACTTCCTGTCAAATTAAGCCATACAACTCTATTATCGCTCAAAACTCGCAAAGAATCTCCTCCTTTGGGTGATAAATTAATACGGCTATCATCTACTGCTGTAGCAACAAAAAATAATTTTTGTGCTTTTATAAACTCTTAACTTTTTGATTAGTATTGATTGATATTGTTTTCCCATAATTTTTTATTTTGTCATTTTGAGCGTAGTCGAAAAATCTCATTAAGATTAGATTCTTCGTTACACTCAGAATGACACCTTTTTAAACTAATAAATTCACTTCACTACCTCAATCCATTCTCCTTTCGTTCTAACAAAATAATCATTATCATACATCGCTTCTGCTTGAATGCCATACAAATAATACTTCCCAAGATAAGATGCGTTTAATTTCACTTCAAATGTTCTTGATTTTTGACTTCCTAAATCAAAATAGAAATTAACGCTATCATCACGAATATCTGTAAAGTTTGATGCAGTTGCTGAGCCTCCAAAGTCAGTAAATCGTGTGTTTACAATTTCCCATCCTGAAGGAAAAATCTCGGTCAATGCAATGTCGTTTACATAATTACTTTTTAAATTACTTATTGTAACAGAAGCAGTAAAATCAGTTCCTTGCGTCAATTTTGAAACATCTATACTGTTTCCTTTAGAGTTTTTATACACAATTGATATTCCTAAATTTCGCTTTTCAGCAATCTCTTCTCCTAACGGTAATTTCCCTGAATTTACAACACGCACATAAACGGTATTCGCTAACGAATTATCAATTACCAGTTTATTGTTTCCTTTTTTGATGCCTAAATCACGCTGAGAAACTGCTTTTTCTGTATTGATATTTTGTGATTTTCCATTGATATTATAATTCAATTTCAATGCTTTTCCTCCATTTTTATCGACCATTTTTGACATCGCTAACAAACTATACGCTGTAGATTGGGTACTCATCCATCTATCTGAAGAAAGGTTTTTAGCAATATCTTCTGTCAATGTTCTTATTTGAGTATCATCAACCAATAACATTGTTTCGAGTGCCATTGCTCTGTTTCTATCAACTGATCCGTATGAATAATAATCATATTTACTGGATCTAAAATTGATGTTTGCAGTATTTGCTACTTTCTTTGCAGCCTCTTTTTGTCCTGCAAGTGCATACGCTGCTGACAAACGCCATTTTGCAGTATTAGAAAGTTCTCTAAACTCTCTCAACCTGTTCATGGATGCCAAATCTGGATGTCCAGCCAAAGCCAATGTATATAAACGATATGCTTGCGCAACATCTGCATTGTATTGGTTGTATCTTGGTCGCCAATCTCTTGCTGCTTTTTGCTGATAGCGAAGCCAATTGCTAATAAATGTTAGTGGTAAAACATATCCTTTTTTCTCAGCTTCAATCATAAAATGTCCAGCGTAACTTGTTCCCCAATCATTGGCAGTATTTTGTCCTCTCCAATAACTTAAACCGCCATTTGGAACTTGAAAATGTCCTAATTTTTCTATTCCTTTTCTGATGTTTTCATTCATTTCTTGTTTTTTGTCAAACGTTAAATCAAAAATATCTGATAAGAATAACTGCGGAAAAACACTCGAAGTCGTTTGCTCAACACAACCATGAGGATAACGGATTAGATACTGTAACCTTCCTGTAAAATCCATAGAAGGTAATGTTGAAAATTCAACAGTCGCAGTATTGGTTCCAGCAACGCCAAATGTTGAAAAATCTATCGTTTCTGTTTTTTTACCATCGATAACTACATTAGAAACTTTACTGCTTATCGGATTCGGATTGACAATATCTATTTCGACTTCGTAAGACGATTTTTCTCCGCTTCCATGCGCTATTACTTCAATTTTTGAAATTCCTTTAGCATCAGAAACATCCAACTCAAAATAGACCATTTTTTCATCTGGTCTTGAAAAAGAAACACGTTGTGTTTTTGGTCCAATTATTTTGATTTTATCATCTAATTTTAAAGTGATTGTTGCATTCTTCACTTTGTTTTCCATCGCAAATACAGTAACAGGAAGCGTCACTCGTTCTCCTGGACTCAACTTGCGAGGCAAAGATGCCAAGACCATTAATGGTTTTTTTACAGGTGTAGATTCGTTAACACTTCCGTATGCCTCATTGTTATTATCTCCAGCAACAACCATTGTGCGGACAGCACCAATATATTTTGGCATTGTGATTGTATGAGATTTCGTTTGATCTTTTTCTAAAACAAATGGTCCCAAATAGGTAACTACAGGTTTAAATCTATTTGCTTTTTTATTTTTTGCACCTGAAGCATTTTCATCTCCACCAATAGCAAAAACTTGCTCTATACTTCCGCCATAAGCACCAATAACATCATCAAAAATATCCCAAGTTTTTACACCTAAAGCTTCTTTTTTATAAAACTCATTCCAAATATTCGGTGCTTTATATCGCGTTAATCCTAATAATCCTTCATCTACAACAGCAAGTGTATATGTCATTCTCTTGCCTTCTTTCTCGTTTACTTTTACAGTAAACTTCTCTTCAGGACGTAAAACTTTAGGCATCGATATTTGAGGATTTAATCTCGTCTTTGGATTTTCTACCATCAATGGTATAATTCCGTACAATCGAATTGGTAAATCATTTGCAGTAGATGCATGAGGCTGCAATAACGAGATGTTTACAAATACATTTGGAGCCATTTCGGCAGTTATAGGAATGTCAATTGTCGTTTCTCCTTTCTTAGTTTTTTTCCATTCTTGATGGATGACTTCTGTTCCGTTTTCAATACTGATAAGCGCTCGCCCTTCTGCACCTGAAGGAAATGTAATTTTAGCAGTTTCACCAACATCATATTTATCTTTATCCGAAGAAAAAATAAGCATTTTTGCAGATTCTGGATCGCTATTTGGACGTTTCCACCAATCTTTATAGAAGTACGTTGTGCGTCCTGTTGCGTGTCCACTTTTTGGATCATAAACACGAATTAAATAGCGTCCTCCTTTATCATTTGGAACATTGATATTAAACGTTGCTTTTCCCTTCGTATTTGTGCTTAATTTTAACGACTTAAATGGTTTGTGATATTGGCTTCCTACATAAGATGACAGATCATCGCGTGACGAACTCCACCACCAACGCCAATTAATTTTATACACCTCAACTTCTAAACCTGTTCTTTTTATAGGATTTCCTTTATCATCAACCGTAACAATATCAAAAGTTACATTTTCATCAGTAAAAAAAGAACCGTATGCTCTTGATTTTGGTGATTTTAATCCTACAAAAGAAATGTATGGTGCATAATTTTTTGAGAACACATCCATAGAAAAATCACCTCCATTTTCAAATGCTCGTGTAAAAAATGTTGCTCTCAACATTCCTGGAGCCTTGCTCTGCAAGTTCAATTTTTTATTAATTTTTGCTGTTCCTTCTTCATTTACTTTTTCATCAAAAATCACCAATTCTTCAGAATTAAATTTTCTGATTGGATCGTTAAAAATATAGCCGTCAAAACCTTTAAATCCTATTAAAATAGATGTAAATTTTGCTTTGATTTCTGTACGTAAGTTTTTTCCAGGAGCACCATGCAACCAGTTCACAGCAATATCTCCGTTTATGGCATTTTTGGCAGATAAAACTTCGTCTGGAAAATCAAGTTTGATTTTTAATCTGTTTGGTTTTATAGTTTCTACTTTAATATTTTTGCTAAAATGTGCGCCACCAACACTCACATTTGCTTTCCAATTTCCTGTTGGTGAAGCATCAGAAGTTGGAATTGAAAAACGTGTAAATCCGTTGACGTTATTCGTGTTGATTTTCTTGAAAACCAACTTTCCTTGCGCATCTGTCAATTCCATTCTTACTGGATGATTCTTTGGTAAAGGATTGGTTTTGTCATTCAATACAAACGTCAAATGAATAGAATCTCCTGGTCTCCAAACACCACGTTCGCCATAAATAAATCCTTTCAACCCTTTTTGAAGTTTTTGTCCCGAAACGTCAAACTTACTCATTGATAATGAATGACCATCGTTCAGTTTTATATAGGTTTTATTTTTGCCTTTTGAAACTATTGCGAAATAGGCATTCTTATTAAGGTCAGAACCTGTAAACCCTTGAGAGTCGGTAGTTGAAGAACTTATTTCTTGTTGCTGATAGTTGTAAAGTTTTACGCTTGCGCCTGAAATTGGTTTTGTTGTAAGAATATCCGTAACTGCAAAAAAGTAAGATTTATTTTCTCCTTTTTTTACAATTACACCCAAATCTGATGCTAGAATATTAGCAGAAACTATACGGTTATCATTATCAAAATATGCTTCTTTACACGGATTTTCTCTGTCCCTCCATGAATAATATCTGCGATTGTGATAGTTGTAAATCAAATTATCCCAATACTGTTCTTCTCGCTCGTCTAACTCTTTGGCTTCGGCAGTAGTGTACTCTTGAGTGTCGTCATAATAATAGTCCTCTTCATAATAATCATCGTAATATTCGTCGTCTTCAGTATTTGTTACAACTTCTGAACCATCACAAGAATATAGTGAATACGCTTTTTTGTAACTCAACTCAATTCTATAGATTGCTCCAGGATCTGCCTTGACCATTTTAGATAAATCAATCGCATACGTTTTCCATTTTCCACTATTTGCTAGCCCTTTTTTAGTCAAAGGCATAGTTTTGTTGGCTATTCTTCGTCCAACTCTTCTGATATTGTAAGAACTTGTATTGTCAAGGTTGTTGTCTTGTAAAAACTGCAATACATTGTCTTCATAAATCTTAATAACTTTAATATCAACAGCACTTAAATTTACTGCTTCGAAATTGAATTTTAAATTCGATGAATTTGGTAAAATAACGCCGTTAGAAATCAATCTAACTTGAGGTTTTAACTGTTCGAAAGTGATTTTTTCTGACAATTGTTTCTTTAATTTATAACCGTCAATACTTTTAATACCTTGAAAAACATCTATTGAAACATTGCCTACAATTTTGCTGGAAGGATATACTTTTAAAATATTACCGTCAACCACATATTTTAGGTTTTTTGCATTCTGAATTGCCACCAAACCATTAAAATTTTGTTGTTTTTTTAATGGATCAGAAAAGTTGATTTTTAAATGTTGTTCTGGACTTTGAACAACTTCCATTTTCACTATTGAAAAGTTATTAGTTCCAACAATTTTAAAGGTCGATTCTCCATTATTATCAACTCCAATTTTACTTCCTTGCCATTTTATTGCTACTTCTGTGTCGTCTTCATAACGTTTGATACTATCAATTCTAAACTCATGATATTTACTTGATTCTCTTGAGGTGTTCCATTTTACTTTTAACTTATCTCCTTTGTGATTTGCTGAAAGTAGTTGCTCAACATCTTCTAAACTCATTACATCTGAAGCGCGTAAAACGCCCTCAAGATATTGCCATTTCTTACTATATGACTGAATAGCGTTCGTGTTGATAGAAAAATTTTGCTCTAACGTTTTAAATTTAAACCTGTACTTTTTATATTCTGAAGGCACATTGGAATACAGTTTCCCAAGATTTACCGTTACTTGATATTCTTTGTTTTCTTTTAGTTTTTCTGAAGGTTTAAATAATACTGTGCGCGAATTTAATGCTATCAACGTTCCTTTGACAGAAGGAGAAATAGAAACAATATTTTCTGTTATTTCTTGATTTGGAACCCACGAATCAACTTCTTTTAAAAGATCTATTCTGATGGAAGATTTCGCCGAGACCTCTCCAGAAGTAGTTTGTGTGATGTAGTCTTTAAATTTAAATAAATTGTCGGTTGATTCTTGTGGGTTTTTTGGTTTACAAGAAAATACGAATACACTCAAGATGAGCATAAGAAGTGCCTTTGAAAGTTTCATTTTAGTAAAATTTGATTTCGTTTACAGCAAAATAAACGATAGTTGCAATTAAAAAATTTGCTTGAAGTTACTAAAAATAACGCAACTATTTAAAAGAATATTGTGTTGGGTTGAAATAAAGTTTTGTTAAAAAAACTATCATTCCTGCGAAGGCAGGAATTTATATTGAGTTTAGGTTTGGATTCCTGCCTTCGCAGGAATGACAGTTGGTTATAAAAAGACCTCGTAGGTTTTGAAAACCTACGAGGTCTGATAAATTAGTTTTATTTTTCTTTACTCCTTATATCCCAAAGTCTCATCAACAGTGTTCATAGTTACAGAGTGATAGTTTGCTCTAGCTTTTTTATAAATAGCCAACCCTTCATCTGTTTTTCCTGCTTTTGCAAACGCTTTATATAGTGTAGAAACATACCAACGACGACCAACACGAATTAAAAACTCTTCAATCTTCGTATCTACATTGTTTCCTTTATAATTATGAATTATCGCTTGCTCGTACCAGACCATTGCCTTATGAGAATTAGTAGAGTTGGTTAAATCGAATGCATTGTCAATTATTGCCATTTGTGCTGGAGTAATGTCTTCTGGGAAATTACGAATAAAATAAACCCATTCTTGTGTTGTCCAATCTTTAACTACACTCGCGTCTACTTTGTTTGTTTCTACAATTGATTTTAATGTGTTTGAAACGTTTTCAAACTTGTCAGATTTAATTTCAAATGCATTACTTGGTACTCCTGGATTGTAAACCCATTCATCAGTATTAAAAGAAAGGTTGTGCTTCTCTAATAAGTTTTCATTTAAATATTTAATGAATTTTTCAGTTGTCATTGTAGAAAAAGCATGTCCTTGAAAGTAATTTTTTAAGAACACATCAAAGTTTTCTCTTCCTGCAATTCCTTCCAATGTTTTTAAGAACATAAACCCTTTGTCGTATGCAATACTTGTCATTCCGTCATCAGGATTACGTTTACTTAAGTCTAATTTTAAATGTGTGTTTTCAGGAGCATCTTTAAACCCTTCTACTTCTTCGTCTAAATCTTGACGTGCAATTAAACCTAACATATCTGCTCTTTCTTTTCCGTACAATGCTTCCATAATACGGTTTTCGAAGTATACAGTAAATCCTTCATTCAACCAAAAATCATCCCAAGTTGCGTTGGTAACTAAGTTTCCAGACCAAGAATGTGCTAACTCATGTGCAATTACTGATGTTAAACTTTTATCGCCAGCAATTAATGTTGGTGTAGCAAATGTTAACCTAGGATTTTCCATTCCTCCAAAAGGAAAACTTGGCGGTAAAACAATCACATCAAACTGATCCCAAGCATATTTACCATATAATTTTTCTGCCTCTACAACCATCTTTTCCATTTCAGAAAACTCTTCATGCACTACATCTACCATAGAATTTTCAGCATAGATTCCTGTTCTATTACTCACAGCTTTATAAGCAATATCTCCAACTGCCAATGCCATTAAATATGGTGGGATTTTTTGTGCCATTTTAAAATGATACTCTCCATTCTCAGATTTTACCTTCGGATTTTCAGCACTCATCACAGCCATCAATTCTTTTGGAACTCTTACCGTTGCATCGTAGGTGATTCTAATCTGTGGACTATCCTGAATCGGAATCCATGTACGAGTTAAAATTGCTTGTCCTTGTGTGAATAAAAACGGTTGCGTTTTGTCTTGTGTTTGCTGTGGATTTAACCATTGTACCGCTTCTGTTTTATCAGTAGTTTGGTAAAAGACAGTAATTTTTTTAGTGTCTTTTGCAATCGTAATATTTAATGATTGCCCTAAAGATTCATTATAAGTCCCTAGCGAAAACTTAGTGTCTTTTCCGTCTGCTTGTACATTTTCTATTACTAAGTTTTTTGCGTCTAATATAATTTCAGTAGCCTCATTGTTGTTTGTAATATCATAAGATGCAGTTCCGCTGATAACTTCTTTATCAAAATTTACATCAATATCTAAATTCAAATGTGTGATTACTGCTTCGTTAGGTTGCGCGTAAGAATGCGGTTCATCAACATATTTTAATGCTTTCATTTCTTCTTTTTTGGTTTCAGCGCAACTAATCATAAAAATTGCTGCAATTGCTACTAATACTGTGTTCTTAAAATTCATTGTTTTCTTATTTGTTTCTGATAAATTCTGTTTTAACTTCTATTATTTTGGTAAAATATGATAATAAACTGCCATAAAATGAGAGAAACTACCAAGCAATACAAAGATATGAAAAATTGCGTGATTGTGTTTTATATTTTGCATACTGTATAACACGGCTCCAATAGTGTAAAAAAGGCCTCCAGCAAAAAGCCATAATAAGCCTTCTACAGTTAAATTTTCTATCAATGGTTTTATAGCAAATACAATCAACCAACCCATAAAAACATAGGCAATTGTTGATGCTCTATCATACTTTCCTGTAAAAAACAATTTTAAAATAATCCCAACTAATGCTAATCCCCAAGAAATTCCAAAGATTGTCCAACCAACCCAACCGTCTAAAACTAAAAGTGCAAAGGGTGTGTATGTTCCTGCAATTAAAACATATATAGATGCGTGATCAAAGATGTTTAGTCTGTACCGTTTTTTCGGATCTTTTGTAGCATGATATAGTGTTGATGCTGTATATAATATTATTAAACTCAATCCAAAAACAACAAAACTAATAATAGAAATTGTATCGTGACCTATAACTTTTTTTACTAAAAAAAATAGCGCTACAATACTCATCAACAACCCAAAACCGTGTGTAATTACATTAAGTTTCTCCTCTTTTGGATCATAGTAATTTAGTCGTTCTTCGCTCATTACTGGTTTTTAGCGTCGTTTAACAATTCTGTATGAATTGTATCAAACATTTGTTTTTTTATAGCGTTTTTATCCTTCATTTCTAGCCCTTTTGTTATTATATGTTTATGGAATTTTACTCTTAAATCTCCAGGAGATCCACTAAAAAAAGTATATGAAAAACGTTTCTTACAATCATAAAAAGTTATTGGAACAATAGGAAGTTGATGATCTATTGCCAATGAAAATGCACCGTTTTTAAACTCACTCAACACCACACTTTCATCACTTGGAACTAACCCTTCTGGGAAAATACAAATACTTAGTCCGTTATTTATTTTACGTTGCGCTTCTCTATAAACAGCCTTTCTACTTCCGGCATCACTTCTGTTTACCATAATGCTTGACCGCTTAAATATCAATCCTAAAAAAGGAATTCTTCTTACTTCTGCTTTACCAACAAAAACTAATGGATTTTTAACTATTGCCAACATCAACATAACATCAATCATAGATGTGTGATTGGCGGTGAACATGTAACTTTTCTCGCGATCAATTTTTTGTTCTTCTGAAACTATTTTTGCTTTAAAGCCCATTACAAACAAAAGTGTCTTTCCCCAAGCATGGGCAATCTTATAAAAAAAAGGATACCAACTTTCTTTTGAAGTTGCAATTAACAAAATTGGGAAAACGACTATAACTGTCCCTATTACCCAACCATAAAACCATAATCGCCATATTAGAATGGCTATATTTTTAAATATCTTCATTGGTCTCAAAAATACATCTTTTGGTTGAATTCATAAAAAATAGTTGTCTTATAAGTTGTTAATCATAAAATCAAATTTATGTTGAGTTCTATTATTATTGGCGCAATTGCTGGTTTAATTAAAAATTATCAATAATATTTAAAAAAGAAAAGCGACTGAAGTCGCTTTTTTTATGCTATTAAAAGTCTTATTTTTGTAATTGTTAAAGACCAAAAAAATGTCAAGAATTCTTACAGGAGTACAAAGTACGGGAACACCACATCTTGGAAATATTTTAGGAGCCATACTTCCTGCAATCGAAATGTCAAAAAACGAAGAAAATGAATCGTTTTTATTTATTGCCGATATGCATTCGCTCACACAAATAAAAGATGGAAAAACACTTCGTGAAAACACGTATAGTACTGCTGCTGCTTGGTTGGCTTGTGGATTGAACATTGATAAAACAGTTTTTTATCGTCAAAGTGATGTACCTCAAGTAACAGAATTATCTTGGTATTTGAGTTGTTTTTATCCATATCAAAGATTAACATTAGCACATAGTTTTAAAGATAAAGCAGATAGATTAGAAGATGTAAACTCAGGGTTGTTTAGTTATCCAATGTTGATGGCTGCAGATATTTTATTGTATGATGCAGAAATTGTTCCTGTTGGGAAAGACCAACTACAACATCTTGAAATGTCTCGTGATGTAGCGAATAGGTTTAATCACCAAATGGGAAAAACATTGGTTCCGCCTGAAGCAAAAATTCAAGAAGGAACCATGTATGTCCCTGGAACAAATGGCGGAAAAATGAGTAAATCAAAAGGGAATATTATTGATATATTTTTGGATGATAAAAAACTGCGAAAACAAGTCATGAAGATTGAAACGGATTCTACGCCTCTTGAAGAACCTAAAAATCCCGATACATGTAATCTTTTTGCATTGTATAAATTGATTGCTGCCAAAGATCAAATTGCCGAAATGCGTGCCAATTATGAAGGTGGAAATTATGGTTACGGACATGCAAAACAAGCGTTTTTTGAATTACTAATTGACGTTTTCGCAAAAGAACGTGAACGCTACACATATTATATGAATAACCTCAACGAAATAGATAAAGCGCTTGAAATTGGTGCTCAAAAAGCAGGAAAGGTTGCTGATGAAGTCTTACAAAAAGTTCGCGCAAAACTTGGATACTAATTATTAGTTCTTTGTTCTTCCTGCGAAGGCAGACAAATCTTTAGGCTCAACGAAGTTAATCTATATTTAATTGTTTATAGATTCCGCATCAAGTGCGGAATGACAAGTTTGTGAAGATTCTTCATTTCATTCAGAATGACATTCTACTATATTCTGACTGCGATTCTATCGTCAAAATTTCTCAAAAACACCTAATCCAAACAATGCAAAATCATATTTTGTTGGGTCATTAACATCCATTTTTCTTAAGTTAGTGTCTAGTTCTTCTAAGGCTTTCCAATCATTTTGTTTTCGGTTAAGTAATCCTAATTTTCGCGCTACATTTCCACTATGAACATCTAGTGGACAAGACAACTTAGACATTGGAATACCTATCCATAGTCCAAAATCTACGCCAGCATTATCTCTTCTAACCATCCAACGAAGAAACATATTTATTCGTTTTGAAGCGCTCCCTTTCATTGGATCAGATACGTGTTTTGTTGTTCTATTTTGATGTGGAATTTCAAAGAATACCTTTTTAAAATTATGAATCGTTTGTTTATTATTTTCATCCGAAGGAAAAAGAGAAAACAATCCTTCTAAGCCATGATGATTTTGATAACTATTTTTCAATGAAGTGATGAAGAACTGAAAATCAATTCCATTAAAAGTTCGGTGTACAAATGAATCCGCTAAACTTAATTCTTTTTCAGAATGATTGATGACAAAATCATATGGTGAATTGCCCATAATTTCCATCATTCTATTCGCATTTTTAATAATCATTTGACGTTTTCCCCAAGCAATTGTAGCTGTTAAAAAAGCAGCAATTTCAATATCTTCTTTTTTTGAAAAAAGATGAGGAACTTGGATAGGATCTGACTCAATAAATTTAGGGTTGTTATATTGTTCAACCTTGTTGTCTAAAAATTCTTTAAGTTCTTTTTGATTCATTTTAAATACTGATTGATAAATTAAATTTGTTAAAAACAGGTTAAATAAACAACCTTTTTGCCAGTTTTAAAGAAAATTACTACTTTTGCAGACTAATTTCAGTATCTGTTTGAAAAAAATATTTGTCATATTATGTGCTTTTCTACTACTTGTTCCTCCTGTTCAAGCGCATGTAGACGCAATTATTTTTGATATCGCTTCAGAAACACATATTGAAACTTTGGATGATAGCCATCATATAGAGCACCATCAAAATGATTCTGATGATGAAAAAAATACGGAGCATCATCATCATTGCTCTCAATTAGGAATTTCGAGTGCTATTATTTCACCTATTCTCACTTATGATTTTGTGAAAATTGTGCAAATAAAAAATCCTATTCCTTTTTATCAAACTTTACATACATCTACTCATTTAGATAGCCTTTTTCAGCCTCCTCAAGTTTAATTTTTTTTTCCTGTAAATACAGGAATCCGATAATTTAGCAGTTCTCAATATTTCATTGAGGATAAGTACCTATTTATTAAAAAAATTAAACATAAAAAAAGATGTTAGATACCATCATAAAATTTTCAATTAAAAATAAATTGATTGTTGGAGTTTTCGTACTCGCATTAATTGGTTGGGGAGTTTATTCCGCCAAACAATTACCTATAGATGCAGTGCCAGATATTACCAATAATCAAGTACAAATAATTACTTCAGCGCCTTCACAGTCGGCGCAAGATATAGAACGATTGGTTACGTTTCCAATTGAGTTAACCATGTCAAACATTCCAAATATTGAAGAGATTCGTTCTTTCTCTCGTTTTGGATTAAGTGTTGTAACGGTTGTTTTTAAAGACAATGTCGATATTTATTGGGCTCGTCAGCAGATTGGAGAGCGTTTGACCGAAGCAAAAAATCAAATTCCAGATGGAGTTGGAACACCTAAAATGGCACCTGTTACCAGCGGATTAGGTGAGATTTATCAATATACGATTTATGCCAAAGAAGGCTATGAAAAACAGTATGATGCTATGGAATTGCGTTCTATTCAAGATTGGATAGTTCGCAGACAGTTATTAGGAATAGAAGGTGTAGCTGACGTTAGTAGTTTTGGTGGATTTTTAAAACAATATGAAGTTTCTCTTCAACCAGAACGATTGTCAAGTTTAAATGTAAGTATTAGTGAAGTTTATGAAGCATTAGTAAAAAACAATCAAAATACTGGAGGTGCTTATATTGATAAAAATCCTAAAGCTTATTTCATTAGAAGTGAAGGATTGATAAAAACTCCTGACGATATTAAAAGTATTGTTGTAAAAAACACCAAAAATGGCACGCCAATTTTAATTCGTGATGTTGGTAAAGTCCAACTAGGAAGTGCCGTTAGATATGGTGCAATGACTAGAAATGGGAATGGAGAAGTTGTTGGTGCGATTGTAATGATGCTAAAAGGTGCAAACTCATCAAAAGTTATCAAAAATGTAAAAGAACGAATTACACAAATTGAAACTAATTTACCTGAAGGTATTGCTATTCGACCTTTTTTAGATCGAACAAAATTAGTCAATAAAGCAATTAGTACGGTATCTACAAACCTAATTGAAGGTGCCTTGATAGTCATTTTTATCCTTGTTTTGTTGCTTGGTAATTTACGTGCAGGATTAATAGTTGCATCAGTAATTCCATTAGCGATGCTATTTGCGGTGAGCTTAATGAACACCTTTGGTGTTTCTGGAAATTTAATGAGTTTAGGAGCTATCGATTTCGGAATTATAGTAGATGGTTCTGTAATAGTTGTAGAAGCAACATTGCATTATTTAGGACTAAAAAAATCCGGCACAAAACTTACACAAACTCAAATGGACGAAGAGGTGTATGACTCGGCTTCTAAAATAAGAACAAGTGCTGCTTTTGGAGAAATCATTATCCTAATTGTCTATTTGCCAATTTTAGCCTTGGTAGGAGTTGAGGGTAAAATGTTTAGACCTATGGCAATTACAGTAAGTTTCGCTATTCTAGGAGCGTTTATCCTTTCGTTAACTTATGTACCAATGATGAGTGCATTGTTTTTAAAGAAAAGCATCCAACATAAAAGAACGATTTCTGATAAGATCATCGGAACTATTCAAAGAGGATATACACCATTATTAAATTTTGTGCTAAACAATAAAAAGAATGTGATAATTGGCACTTTAGCATTATTTGCATTCAGCCTTTTTACATTTACTCAAATGGGTTCAGAGTTTATTCCATCATTAGATGAGGGAGATTTTGCGGTTGAAACTCGTGTTTCTACAGGAAGTAGTATTTCACATACGGTAGAGGCTGTAGATCTAGCTTCAAAAATTTTATTAGAAAAATTTCCTGATGAGGTTAAAGAAGTTGTTGGGAAAATTGGTTCTTCTGAAATTCCCACAGATCCAATGCCAATTGAAGCTGCAGATATGATGATTATTTTAACAGATTCTGATGAGTGGACAAAAGCAGCTTCTAAAAATGAATTGGCAGAAAAAATGCAAACTACTCTAGAAGAAAATATGGTTGGAGTAACGTTTGGATTTCAACAACCAATACAAATGCGTTTTAATGAATTGATGACAGGTGCTCGACAAGATGTGGTTTTAAAAGTATATGGTGAAGATTTAGATAAATTAACTAAATATGGAAATCAAATTGCTAAAATATTACCAAATATTGAAGGTGCAGAGGATTTATATGTTGAAAAAATGACTGGTTTAAAACAAATCGTTGTTAGTTATAATCGAAATCAATTGGCTTTATACGGACTCAATATTTCTGATGTAAATACTACTATCAATGCTGCTTTTGCAGGTCAAGTTGCAGGCTCAGTTTACGAAGGGGAAAAACGTTTTGACTTAGTAATTCGTTTAAATAAAAAAGATCGAGAAGATATAGAAGATCTTAAAAAATTATATATCACAACTCCTAAAGGCATACAAATTCCATTAACAAACGTTGCAGATGTTAGTTTTAAAACTGGCCCAAATCAAATTCAGCGTGATGATGCAAAACGTAGAATTACTGTTGGATTTAATGTTCGTGGACGTGATGTTGCAAGTATTGTGGCTGAAGTAAAGAAGAATATTAAGCAGCAAATTTCTTTTGATCCAGGCTATTATATTACTTATGGCGGAACTTTTAAAAATTTAGAAGAGGCAAGAGCACGTTTAGGAATTGCTGTTCCTGTTGCTTTATTATTGATACTCTTATTGCTCTATATCACATTCAAATCTTTCAAACAAAGTATTCTAATTTTCACTGCCATACCTATGTCTGCAATTGGTGGAATTTTTGCTTTATGGATGAGAGGAATGCCGTTTAGTATTTCTGCAGGAATAGGTTTTATAGCTTTATTTGGTGTTGCCGTTTTAAACGGAATTGTATTGATAGCAGAATTTAATCGATTAAAAAAAGAAGGGATGACAAATTTAATTGAAATCATTAAAAAAGGAACTTCAGTTCGTCTACGACCTGTAATCTTGACTGCTGCAGTTGCGTCATTAGGTTTTTTACCTATGGCCTTAGCAACATCTGCAGGAGCGGAAGTACAAAAACCTTTAGCAACTGTAGTTGTTGGTGGTTTAGTGTCTGCTACTTTATTAACATTGTTGATTTTACCTGTTTTGTATTTGCTATCTGAAACTATAAAAACAAAGAAAATTAAGGTTTCAAAAACAGCAAGTGCTATTATTTTATGTTTGGGTTTTTCATGGATGCAAGCTCAAGAGATTCCTCAAAAATTGACTGAACAAAATGTGATTGATTTAGCAATAAAAAAATCTGTAGCTTTAAAAAAATCAACTTTGAATATTGATAAAAGTGATGCTTCAATTTCAGAGGCAATAACTTTAGATCCAATTTATACGCAATATCAAGATGTTGGTGTTGGACCAAATTTATCAGAAAAAGAATGGTCTATAAAGCAAAATTTCGGTTCTGTTTTGACACATATTCAGAAAAGGAAATTGGCAATTGCAAAAAATGATTTTGCAGTAACTTCAAATGAAATTTCAAAGAAAGAAACCATTAAAGAGGCGAAAAGCTTATACCAACAATGGAATTATCTTTACGGTTTGATTTCTTTGCTAGATGAGCAACAAGAAAATAGTAATCAGATTAAGAATATTTCTGAAAAACTATATGAATCTGGTGAAATTGGAGGACTTGAGAATGATTTAACTATTCTACAAACGCTTGGGATTCAATCTCAAAAAAATGTTATTTATAAAAATTTCATGCAAGTTGAAAATGAATTAAAAAAACTACTACAAATAAAATCCGCAATTGTTCCAAATTCAGAATTTCCAGAAAAAATGTTGATCAATATTCAAAATGATACGCTATCTAATTCTTTTTCTGAAACTTTAAAAAAGAGTAATGAAGTTGCGCAAAAGAATGTTTTGGTAGCAAAATCAATTTATTTTCCTGAAATCACTGCTGGAATTGTGAACCGTAAAACTGGACTTGCATCTAGTTATAATGGTTTTAATGTTGGGTTAAATATTCCATTATCATTTTGGTCAAACAAAGCTAAAATAAAGCAGCAAAAGATTCTAAAAGAAGAAATCGGTTTTGAAAATGAATCAAAAACAATTGCAATTCAAAATAATTATGAAAGTCTAAAAAGACAATTAACTCATTTAGATTCTGAATTATCTGATGTTAATACAATGGTATTAAAGGCAAAAAAGTTTAATAAAAAATTAAAACTAGCCTATATCTCTGGAGAAATAGATACTTATAAGTACAATCAAAGTTTTAATGCCTATTTTCAGGTGATGCAAAACTATTTATTGCTTGTAAATAATTACAATCAAACGGCAATTGCATACCAATTTTACACAAAAAATTAAAATATATAAACATGAAAAAACTCATTATATTATTACTAATTATTGTCGCAATAGGCTGTAATTCAAAAAAAGAATCAAACGTAGTAGATAAAATTCAAACTGTAGATAAAGAAGGTCATAACGAAAGTGAAATTCATTTAACTCAAGCGCAAATTTCTATAGCAAAAATTGCTGTAGAAACTATTGAAAAAAGAAATATTAGAGAGCGAATTGAAGTAACTGGTTCTATAGAAGTACCTCCTCAAAGTAAAGCAACTGTTTATGCACCTATGGAAGCGTTTGTACATGAAACCAGTTTGTTACCTGGAGATAAAGTTAGAAAAGGGCAAACAATTGCAGTATTGCAACACCCAAACTTTATTCAATTGCAATATTCATATTTAGAAGCAATAAATAAGCGAAATGTTACGAAGGCTAATTATGAGCGCAAAAAAATGTTATTAGAAAATGAAATCACTTCAAAAAAGTCATTTCAAGCTGCGGAAGGCTCTTATTTTTCTGCTCAAAGTTTAGTAGATAGTTATACATCACAATTAAAAATGGCTGGTTTATCACCAAGTTATATCGCTAAAAATGGTATTCAACAATATGTATATGTGAAAGCTCCAATTTCAGGATATGTTGTTGAACAAAATTTGAATAAAGGGAAATTTTTATCAGCAAATAGCGAAATGTTGGAAATCATTGATACCGATCATATGCATGCAGAGCTCAATGTTTTTGGTACTGATATTACGCGTCTTAAAAAAGGTGATGCGTTTTTATTTCAACCTGCAGGAATTGATATATCTTATGAAGGTCACATTAAATTAATTAGTCAAAAAGTAGATAATCAAACTAAAACGGTAAATGTTCATGGACATTTTGAAGATGAAAAAAATATTTTAAAATCTGGAATGTTTATAGATGCTCAAATATTATTAGGCGGAAAAGAAGTACTTACCGTTCCTTCAGATGCGATTATCGAAAATGAAGGAGAGAGTTTTGTTTTTATGGCAGAAAGTGATGTAGAATTTATCCCTTTAGAAGTAACTTTAGGAAATTCTGACAATGGTTTTACAGAAATAAAAACAATTCAAAACAACGATTTTAATATTAAAATTGTCACTAAAGGAGCACATTATTTAAAAGGAGAGCTCTTGAAAAAAGCAGGAGGAATGGAAGGTCACGCACATTAATATAAAAGACCAAGCGTATTTTTAATACGCTTGGTCTTAATATAGAATTCATCTTTTTGATAAAACTAAGCCGCTGGATTTGGAAATAAATTATGAACAGCATTAATTTCATCAATAATTTCGTCTGATAAATCAATATTAATACTATTAATATTTTCTTTCAACTGACTCAAGGTCGTTGCGCCAATTATATTACTCGTCACAAATGGCAATTGATTGATAAATGCCAATGACATTTGAGTCATTGTAATTCCGTGTTTATCAGCAAGTTTCTTATACTCTATAACTGCTTGTTCTGCTCCAGGAGTTCTATATCTTGCTATAAAATTTGGAAATAATGTTCCTCTGGCTCCTTCTGGTAATTTTCCGTTCATGTATTTTCCTGAAAGTACACCTTGTGCCAATGGTGAATAAACCAATAAGCCAATATTCTCTCTCATAGAAACTTCTGACATTCCATATTCATAAGCACGATGAATTAATGAATACGAATTTTGAATTGTAGCCATTCTTGGTAAATTATGATTTTCGGAAATTTCTAAATACTTCATCGTTCCCCAAGGAGTTTCATTAGACAATCCAATATGTTTAATCTTTCCTTGCTTGATAAAATCTTGTAACGTTTCTAAAATCTCTAAATGGTTTTCTGCTTCTTTTGTAGACGTTTTATAAGGGTAATCTCTTACTCCAAAACAGTTAACTCCTCTACTTGGCCAATGCAATTGATATAAGTCGATATAATCAGTTTGTAATCTTTGCAAACTGTTTTCAATTGCTTCGGTAATCCCTCTTTTACTAAACCCATCTTTACGAATGTGTGCTGTATAAGGTCCTGCTCCAGCAATTTTACTTGCCAATACCACTTTATCTCTGTTTCCAGTTTTTTTAAACCAAGAGCCTATAATTTTTTCTGTAGATCCATACGTTTCTGCTGTTGCGGGAACAGCGTATAATTCTGCAGTATCAAAGAAATTTACACCTTTTTCTAAGGCATAATCCATCTGTTCGTGACCATCAGCTTCTGTGTTTTGATTTCCCCAAGTCATCGTTCCTAAACAAATTTTAGAAACTTTTATGTCTGTATTTGGTAATGTTGTGTATTTCATATTTAGTTTTTATTGATGAGATTCCTGCTTTCGCAGGAATGACAACTTATTTTAAAATTGCTTCAATTCCTGGTAAAGTTTTTCCTTCTAGCATTTCTAACATCGCTCCTCCTCCTGTAGAAACATAACTCACTCTGTCTTGTAAATTAAATTGCTTTACTGCTGCAACAGAGTCGCCTCCTCCAACAAGTGAAAACGAGCCAAAATCTGTCGCGTCTGCAATTGCGTTTCCAAGTTCAATCGTTCCGTTAGCAAAAACAGGCATTTCAAAAACACCTAAAGGACCATTCCATAAAATAGTTTGAGATTCGGCAATAATAAACGAAAAACCAACATTTGTTTTTGGTCCAACATCAAGTCCCATCCAACCATCAGGAATCTCATTTGCAGGAACAATTTGCGTATTTGCGTCGGCGCTAAAAGCATCTGCAGCAATCACATCAATTGGTAAATGAATACGCGTTCCACTATTGGTTGCTAAGTTTAAAATCTCTTGTGCTAACTCTAATTTATCGTCTTCTACCAACGAACTTCCAATTTTTCCACCTTTGACTTTTAAGAATGTGAATGCCATTCCGCCTCCAATAATAATGTTGTCAACCTTTGGAATAATGTTTTTTATCACATCAATTTTTGATGATACTTTTGCACCTCCAATTACTGCAGTTACTGGTTTTTTACTGTCTTTTAAAACCTTATTGATGCTTTCAATTTCTTTGGCCAATAATAATCCAAAACATTTTTTTCCTTCAAAAAATTGCGCAATAGTTGTTGTTGAAGCATGTGCTCTATGTGCTGTTCCAAAGGCATCGTTTACATAAATATCGCCCAACTTTGATAATTGCTCTGCAAAGTCAACGTCTCCTTTTTTTTCTTCATCATAAAAGCGTAAATTTTCTAATAATAAAATTTCTCCCGATTCTAATTCATTCACTGCTTGTTCAACTTTTTCGCCAACACAATCATCTATAAATTTTACCTGAACACCTATAATTTCGCTCACAGTTTCGACAATATGCTGTAGAGAAAACTCTGCAGAAACTCCTTTTGGACGACCCAAATGTGACATTAGCACACAGCTTCCTCCATCTTCTAGTATTTTTAAAATTGTAGGCTTTGCAGACTCAATTCTAGTGGCATCTGTTACCTTAAAATCCGCATCAAGAGGCACATTAAAATCAACTCTTATTAATGCTTTTTTGTTTTCAAAATTAAAATCGTTGATTGTTGGCATTGTTTTGTTTTTTTGAGTAGCAAATATATAATAAGTTTAATTGTTATATATTGGCATTTCAATTTTTTAAAAAACAATATGGATACTCCAAAAAACCAAAAGAAAAAATGGGAAACACCAAAGGTCTTTGACCTTGATGTGAAAAATACAAACTCAGGAAATTCTACTGCCTATTATGAGTCTACATTCCCTACTTTAAGTTATATATGGGCTCCTGCTTCATCATAATGTAGTTGAGAGAAATAAAAATTTAAAAAAACACCAATATTTAAAATGTTGGTGTTTTTTGTTGGAAACTAATTTCAGTTTTTCTATTCATTTACTCTTAATATTATCGCTTATATTTGTGCAATGCGTTTTTCAGAAATTTTAGGGCAAGAACATATTAAAAACCATTTGCAACAATCTGCAACTAATGGTCGTATTCCACATGCGCAATTATTTGTTGGGAAAGAAGGTTCTGGAACACTCGCTATGGCAATTGCATATGCACAACACATACTCTGTATAGACAATATAGATGTTGATGCTTGTAATTTAAAATGCGATAAATTAGCACATCCTGACTTACATTTTGCTTTTCCAGTTACAATAAATGATAAAGTTAAAAAACATCCAATTAGTAACTTGTTTTTAAATGATTGGAGAACTTTTATTGCCAATCAACCGTATGGTAATCTATTTAATTGGTTACAAACTATTGGTGTTGAAAAAAAGCAAGGAAATATTGGTGTTGATGAGGCTGAAGCAATTGTAAAATCATTGCAATTAAAATCCTACGAAGGAGGCTTTAAAGTTATGATTATCTGGATGGCAGAAAAAATGAATATTGCTGCTGCCAACAAATTATTAAAACTAATTGAAGAGCCTCCAAAAAAAACAGTGTTCCTTTTAATTACCGAAAATGAAGAGCAAATCATTGGAACTATTCGTTCTAGATGTCAAGCCTTACATTTTCCTGTATTAAGTGAAAGTGATATTGTAAACGGTTTGATTTCGTCTGAAGGAATATCAGAAAATGAAGCAAGAAAAATTGCGCATCAATGTGATGGAAATTATAATAAAGCACTTCATATTTTACATAACGATTCTGCTGATACCTTTTTTGAAGAATGGTTTATCACTTGGATTCGTGCAGCATTCAAAGCCAAAGGAAATGCAACGGTTATTAATGAATTAATCGGTTGGAGCGATGCCATTGCTAAAACTGGGAGAGAAACACAAAAACGGTTTTTAAACTATTGTTTGCAGTTTTTTAGACAAGCATTATTAACCAATTACAAGGCTTCTAATTTAGTTTTTTTAGAAACACAAACGCAAGGATTTGATTTGAAAAAATTTGCTCCTTTTGTACACGGAAACAATATTATAAGTATCAATAAAGAAGTAAACGATGCTATTTATCATATTGAACGAAACGGAAATGCTAAAATTGTTTTGTTAGATTTATCAATCAAATTAACAAGACTATTGCATACTAAAGAATAAAAAATAAAAAGGCTACTTGTCATTCCTGCAAAGGCAGGAATCTAAACCTTAACTTATTTATGGATTCCTACCTTCGCAGGAATGACAAAAAGTGGAAAACAACGATTAAACACATAAACAATACTAACTTATGACTATCTTTAACAATCATCCTTCAGAAATATTAATCTTACTTTTTTTAATTGTTACGTTCCTTCAATCTGGATTTGATAAAATTACTGATTGGAAAGGGAATATCGATTTTATTAAAGGTCATTTTAAAAATTCGCCATTAAAAAATATGGTCCCTTTATTATTGGGAACAATTTTAATTATAGAAGTGTTAGCTGGAGTTTTAATGGTTATTGGTGTATATCAATTAGCAACATCTGGAATAAAAGAAGTTGCATTACTAGGAGTTGAATTAAGCGCAATAACGCTTATTTTTCTATTGATCGGTCAAAGGCTCGCAAAAGATTATGCAGGAGCAATGACACTTGCTGTTTATTTTATTGTGACTATTTTGGGAGTGTTTTTATTGCAATAAAAAAGTCCGTTAAATTAATAACGAACTTTTTTTTATTTCAATTTGAGACAAGAAAATTATTTTTTCTCGTCGTATGATGTGTTTAAAACATCTAAAATTGTTTCTGTAAGGTTCAATGCATCATCACCATACATTATAGTTCCAGTTCCTTGCGTACCTAGAATCATATTGTATTTGTTAGCCGTTGCATATGCAGCAACAACACTATCAAGTGTTTCAGCCAAGGCTCCAATTCCTTCTTGACTTTTTTGTTGTAATATTTGTTGTGCTTGTGTTTGTGCTTGTTGAATTACTCCTTGTTCTTGTTGTAATTCTGCTTCTTTAGTTTGTCTCGCTTTAGCAGACATTCTTTTAGCTTTCTTATAGTATGCTTCTACTCTACCTTGAAAAGCAGCGCTCAAACTATCTAAAGATTTACCCATTTTTTCTTGGTCAACTTTCAATGCTGCTTCTACATCTTTTGTTGCATCATATTCTTTCATTAATTCTTCTACATCTACATATCCGATTTTTGTTTGTGTACACGATGCAAATAATAAGACTGTTGCAAATACAACTACTAGTTTTTTCATTTTATGAATTTTATAATTTATTATTAATTTTTTCTGGCTGCGAAGATATAAATTTTAATTGTTGATTTTCAGTTTTCTTGTTTCCTTTATTTTTTAATGAAATTTGTTTAATAAACCATCATAAGAATTCTCTATTAAAAACAAACAGTGTTATAAATTATATTTATAAGGTTTGTCTACTTTTAAAGCGTTTTAAGCAACTTAAAAAAAATTGGTTGGTTAGTAGGTGTTTTTACAAGAATCTATAAACAGCGTTTTCTAAAAAAGAGTTTTAACAGTTTTGAATGATATATATAAGTGACGAATACTCTTTTGTTCGTTTAGCCTTTATATTTGATTTGAATCCTATAAAAAATGCTTTGAATGGTTTTGATTTTTTTGTTCGATTTTTCTCACTCAAAAGCGATACATAAAACGAATCAAATTTCATCGGAATTGTTTTGGTCACTTTCATATTTTCTTTTTCAAAAAGCAAGGAAATTGATTTTTTTGAAAAATGCCAAAGATGTCTCGGAAGATCAAAAGCTGCCCAAAATTTTCCATAATATTTTGCGTCAAAACTTTTATAATTTGGAACGGCAATTATTAAAGTTCCATCTGGTTTTAAAAATTTTTTAAGACTCGAAATGTATGCTGTCAGATTTGGAACGTGTTCTAAAACGTGCCATAATGTGATGCAATCAAATTGTTGTGTTGAATCTAATTCTTCAATTGAAGAAAAAATACTTTTGGACGAAAAAATAGTTTTTGAACTTGATTTGATTTCAGCTTTGTTTAATTTATTTTCAGCAAGAAGTTTTGCTTTTTCATTTGGTTCTACACCAAAAATGTTGTAGTCTCTTTTTTGACAAGCCAGCAAAAAATCTCCTGTTCCACATCCAATATCTAACACTGTTTTTTGAATTGAATTTGAATCGAAAAAACCGTCTACTAATTTCACTTTTTTACCAATCGAATATCGCTTTACAACTTGGTATATTTTATCAAAAAGAGATTGTTGAGAATCAGTATGAGAAATGTAATTTTCGCTTTTATAATACGCACCTAAAGATTCATCTTTTGGTCTTGGTGATGTTATCAATAGTTCTGAAGGTTCATCAATCAAAATTGAAAACTCCTTCTCAGAAACTGTATAGTCTATACACTTCAAATACGGCTTTAAAGGGTTGTTATTTATAGGAGAATCTAAAATTTTTATCATAAAACCCTTTATTTATTTGGGTTGTTGTTGAGTGTTCCACGTGGAACGCTATCTTCCCATATACACCAAAAGTACTGAAACATCACTTGGTGAAACTCCACTTATACGACTTGCTTGAGCAATTGTTGTTGGTTGGATTTTGGTTAATTTTTGCTTTGCCTCTATCGAAATGGATTTCAATTTATGGTAATCAAAATTGGTTGGAATCTTAACATTTTCCAAACGATTTAGTTTGTCTGCATTGTTCTTTTCTTTGGCAATATATCCAGCATATTTTAAATGGATTTCTGTTTGTTCTGCTACTTCCTGATCTATGTTATTATCAGTAATAAATTGCTTAACTTTTGATAACTGTTGCATATCATTAAAGTCAATTTGAGGACGAGAAGCAATGCGAATCATCTTCATTGATTGTTTAATTATTGCCGTATTATTTGCTTCCAAAATTGGGTTTATCTCCTCAGGAAGCACACTTGTTTCTTGTAAAAATTTGATAAACAAATCTGTTTTTTCCTGCTTTTCTTTTACTCTTTTTAATCGTTCTTGACTCGCCAAACCGATTTCAAAACCCTTTGGTGTGAGTCTCAAATCTGCATTATCTTGACGTAATAAAGTACGGTATTCAGCACGAGAAGTAAACATTCTATATGGCTCATCCGTTCCTTTTGTAATCAAATCATCAATCAAAACTCCTATATAAGCATCATCTCTTTTTAAGATAAACGGCTCTTTATTTTGAACGTTATGTGCCGCATTTATTCCTGCCATTAATCCTTGACATGCCGCTTCTTCATATCCTGTAGTTCCATTTATTTGACCTGCAAAATATAAGTTTTTTATGAGTTTTGTTTCAAGTGTATGTTTCAATTGTGTTGGTGGAAAATAGTCATATTCTATTGCATATCCATAACGCAAAAACTTTACATTCTCAAATCCTGCGCATTTACGCAATGCTGCATCTTGTACATCATCTGGAAGTGATGTAGAAAAACCATTTACATATATTTCATTCGTATTCCATCCTTCTGGTTCTATAAACAATTGATGCCTTTCTTTAGATGCGAAACGATCAATTTTATCTTCTATTGACGGACAATATCTTGGTCCTGTACTTTGAATTCTACCATTAAACATTGGAGATCTTTCAAAACCTTTACGTAACAAATCGTGTACTTCTAATGACGTATGTGTCATATAACAAGAGCGTTGTTCTGTCAATGGTTTAATATCTTGTAAGTAAGAAAACTTCATTGGAATCTCGTCTCCAGGCTGTTCAATCATCTGAGAAAAATCTAATGATCGTGCATCAACTCTAGGAGGCGTTCCTGTTTTCATTCTACCAGATTCAAAGCCTTTTTCTACTAAATCTTCAGTAATACCTGTAGAAGCCCTTTCTCCTGCACGACCTCCACCAAACGTTTTTTCGCCAATATGAATCAATCCGTTTAAGAAAGTTCCTGCCGTAACAATAACAGTTTTAGACTTAATTTCTATTCCAAGAGCGGTTTTGACACCGATAATTTTATCACCATCAAACAATAAACCATTTACTGAGTCTTGAAACATATCAAGTTTTTCAATACTTTCAAGTTGCTGTCTCCACGCCTCTGCAAATTGCATTCTATCACTTTGCGCTCTTGGGCTCCACATCGCAGGCCCTTTAGACTTGTTTAACATCTTAAACTGTATAGCCGTTTTATCTGTTATAATGGCGCTATAACCTCCTAAAGCATCTATTTCACGAACAATCTGTCCTTTTGCTATTCCTCCCATTGCAGGATTACAACTCATTTGAGCAATATTCTGCAAACTCATTGTAATCAAGAGCGTGTGGGCTCCTAAATTGGCTGCTGATGCTGCGGCTTCACTTCCTGCGTGACCACCTCCAACAACGATAACATCATATTGTGTTGTATATATACTCATAAATGTTCCACGTGGAACTACGTTTTAAATCTTGGGCAAAGATATGGAAAATATCTACTTATGCTATAACTAACACCTAATTAGTGATTGTTTTGAAATTAAACAAAACAATTACAACTATAAGCAATAAAAAAAATAACTAAAATAAAATCAAAAAAGTAAAATTAAACTATTGAATAAGGTGAATAGTAATAATGTATTGAAAATCAATATAAAAAATATAAGAATTTTTAAAATGTTCCACGTGGAACGTAAAATTTAAGAATAGAAAAAAGCAGAAAACAAATTTTGATAATAAATATTAAAAAATAAAATAATTTTTTAAGAATTTTAAAAAAGAATGTTCCACGTGGAACGAATATTAACGCTTTGACAAATATAAATCTTCTTTAGATCTCATCTCTAGTTTGTCTTCTTTAGACTTGTCTTTGTAACCACAATAATGAAGAATACCATGTATCATCACACGGTGAAGTTCGTCTAGGAAAGTTACTTTATACGATTTTGAATTATCTATAACACGATCAATAGAAATAAAGATGTCTCCAGAAATCAATTTTCCAATTGTATAATCAAAGCTAATTATATCTGTTAATGTATTGTGGTTTAGGTGTTTAATGTTTAAATCTAAAAGATAGGCATCCGAACAAAAAATATAATTAAGTTCACCTTCTCTAAAACCCTCTTCTAAAATAGACAGAGAAATCCATTTCAAAACTTCGTCTTGATTTTCTAATATAAATTCTATTTCACTATTTAATACTATCATTAACTCTAAAATACTCTTGTACTTTCTTTTTATAAATCGTACGCAAAGGTAAGGATTGTCTATTTAAAATTTCATTTTGATTGAACCATAATTTTTTGTGATTTATTGATTTTATAGTTCTTTTTTCAAATTGTTGAATATTTGTATTTGATTCTCGTTTTTCTTCCTGACCTTGCTCTTGTGCAGCTTCCTTAAGTTTCAGCAACTCATGCTTTAACTGCATCATTTTTTGTAAAACTTCGTTAGTAAAGCCTTTTTCAAGCAAATCTTGCTCCAATTCTTCCATTTGCTTTTCAGCTTTCTCTCCAAGTCCCTTGCCATTTTTACCTTTTTTATCACCCAACAAATCTTTTAAATGCTGACGCATTTGTGCTTGTTGCTTGTAAATTTCATATAATTCTCCATTCATTTGTTCCCCTTCTCCAGCTCCTGACTTTTCACCATTCTTGCCTTCTTTTCCTTGTTGTTCTCCCTTTTCTCCTGGCTTTTTTCCTTGTTTTTCTCCAGACTTCATACCATTCTTCATCTTTTCCATCATTTCTCCTTGCTTTTGAATGATATCTGGAAGGCTAAAAGATTTTCCCTTTTTCCCTTTTCCACTTCCAGACGAAGGAGTCGCATTCTGCATAGCATTTAAAATGTTACTCAATAAATAGGCTAAATTATTGGTAGAAGTCATTACAAATTGTTGATCTGAAATACCTGTATTAAATTGATTATCAGCAAAATGAGTAAGAGATTCATCTAAATAATAATGAACACTAGATATGTCTTTAAATATCTTTGAACTAATCTTAGGTTGGCGCATAGAAAGTGTATATAAACTATCATCAATATGCTCAAAATACTCTCTAAGAACATGTTGATTTTTTAATTTTTTAGCAAATTCGGGATGTGAATTATTGATTTCAGAAAAATCATTCATCAGATCTTCCTGTTGAAACGAAAACTCTAATAAATTTTCTAAAATAGCACGAAGTGCTTCAATATCTTCTTCCGCGCCTTCTCCACTTCCACTCATGGCGTCAAGAGATTCTTTCATCTTACCGCTCATTTTTTTCATCTTTTTAGCAGCAGATTGTTGGCTTTTACTTGCAGCACTTTTGTTTTCTTTTTGCTTCTCAGAATCTTCTTGCAGCTCTTGTTCTTCTGAATCTTCTAACTTATCAGTTGCCTCTTTTTGCTCTTCATCAACCTCTTTTTCTTCTTTGTCAGTCTTCGATAAATCCATTGGTCTTTTAAGGGCTTTATTGTCTTTTTCTAACTCTTTTAATTCCTTTTTAATGTCATCAAATTCTTTATTTAATTCTTTTTGCTTTTCTGATGAATTCTCTTCATTTTTAGATAAATCTTCTTGTTTGTTTGCCAATTCATCTAACTTTTCTTTGATTTGATTGGCTTTTTGCTCTACATAAAAACGTTTCGTTAACTCTAAAATTCGCTCTAAACTACGCTCGTTTTGCTTATTTTCTTCAGTAAGTTTTTTTAACTTTTCGGTCAACTCTTCTTTCAGTAACTTTTCTGCTAATTTTTTTAATTCATCCAGTAACTTTTCTTGTTTCGCTAGATCTTTAGCTTCTTTTAAACGTTCTTCAATTTCTTTTTTACGCTCTTCTAAAGACTTATTTTCGCTCTTTGGTTGTTCTTCTAAGTTCTGTTGAATTTGTTCTGTTTGTTGCTGCATCATCTTTTCATATTGTTGTTGACGCTCCATGAAATTTTGCAATTTCTTTTGATCATTCCAATCCATTTGTGATTTGTTTTGCAATGATTCTTGCAGTTTTTGAAACTCTTCTTTTATGTCTTTTGATTTTTCTAACGTCTTTTCTAAGTCTGAAATAGAATTTTGTTGCTCATCTAAAAGTTGGTCTTTCACCTCTTTTTCTGTCTTTTTATAATAACTAAATAATTTGCTTTTAGACTTTTTAATTCCGTTAACTTCATCATTATCAGATACTTCAAAATACATTTCGTAATCAACTCCATCAATCAGTTCTATTCCTTCTGGAAAAATATAATAGAACTCTTCAAACGAAGAATTGTTTATTTTAAGTGGATGTTTCTTTACTGATGCTTTATTATTAATATCATAAAAAACTAATTTTAAAGTCTTTAAACCATAATCGTCACTCAATTGTCCAGCAAACTGAACAGGACCTCTTGTAATAGAATCAATATCTGATTTTACAGAAATTTTAGGATATTCATCTTTTACAACTTGGATAGCAAAATTTAATGCTTCATAATTTTTTAAATCATCATTTGATGTTGAGACTTGATATTCTATACTTTCTTGAATACGTTTAATAAACTGGAAGTTGTCTTTTTCTTTTTCTTCAAAAAGGTACTCATCCGTAGTTAAAAAGGACACTTTTGACGTGTTTTTAGTTACTATATTCCACGTGATTCTTGTTCCTTGAGGTACTATAACGTTTCCTGTATTTTTAAGTGTTTCATTACGTTTTTTGGTGTGCGAAGGATATTTTAAAACCATTTCAAGACTTGTTATTGTAGGTGTTTCAATAACATTAATAGTGAATTCCTTTGAGGCTACGCCGTTAGATTTCATATAAAAACGAATCTGTTTTTGAACGGATGAAAAAGTATATTCAAATGCTCCTAAACCGTTATTCTTTAAATAATAATCTTGTTCAGCAAAATGAATTTTTACATCTTCAGGAACTGTATTTCCTCGCGTTTCAATGTTAATTTTTAATGACTTTCCTTCGATAACATTCAAATTATCATTCAAAATATAAAAAGAAAATGGCGCAGGAGGTTCATACGCCATTTGATGGTTTATAACGCGCTCATAACTATCTGAAAATAGTGATTTATTTCCCGAAACATATGCAACTAACCAAATAGCAAGCGGAAGCAATAAATATTTAAGGTATTTCTTGTTTTTTGTAAAATCTATGGCTCTTTTAAACGGAATAGGTTGTAGTCCTTTTGCTTTTTGATCGATACTAGCCAACAATAATTCTGATTGATTAGAATCACTATTTAACTGTAGGATATTCAGCAATTTATCATCAACTTCTTTAAAGTGATTTCCAATAATTTTAGAGGCTTCTTGAAGCGTAATACCTTTTTGGAAGCCAACTAATTTTGAAATCGGAATAAAAATATACTTTACTAACAACGCAACTTCTACAGCAATAAATAGCCAAAAAAGCAGTGTTCTAGCTGTTGGTTTGAGCCATAAAAAATGCTCTATCAACAAGGTGAAAATAAAATACAGCAATCCAAAGGAAAAGAAAAGAATCAGTCCTTTTATGAGTTCGTTTGTATAGTATTTCTTAACAAACTCTTGTAGTTTTGATTGTATGTTTTTGAAATTGTTCATAATTTATTTATTAGGTCTCGACTCCGCTCGACCTGACATTCTTACTTATTTTTGTCCGTTTTATAAGGTAGTTTCAAATTTTGTTATTGGAATGACTATTATTTCTACATTCTGATAGTAGTTTTAATAAATCAAAATCTCCATTAGCTAATGCTAATTTTTTCTCAAAAAAAATTGCTTGATTTACGTCATTAAATTCTTGATAAAATATCAACTTTACATGTCTTCGGATATAGGTAAAACTTGTTTTTTTATTTCCTTTATTATGTTCAATAATTCTTCTACTTAAATCATTTGTAATTCCAGTATATAAAAGACTATCTGAGGATTTTAATATATAAACGTAATAAAATTTCATATAAAAATATTTTAAACGACTGGAATGTCAGGTCGAGCGGAGTCGAGACCTTATAGTTATTTTACACCTTGATAAGGAATGACATAAATTATTAATCCATAAAAATACTATTTTCAATGCCAAATACTATCTTTGCACTTTATTTTTAACAATTATATATGACTAACGTACGTGTTCGCTTTGCGCCGAGTCCAACTGGACCTTTACATATTGGAGGTGTAAGAACTGCCCTTTTTAACTATTTATTTGCCAAAAAACACAACGGAACGTTCGTTCTTCGTATTGAAGATACAGATCAAAACCGTTATGTAGCCAATGCTGAAGAATATATTAATGAGTCATTGAATTGGCTTGAAATTCCCTTTGATGAAGGAGTTGGAAGAAATGAAAAATTTGGGCCTTATCGTCAATCAGAGCGTAAAGATATTTATAAAAAACACATTCAAGAGTTACTTGATTCAGGAAACGCATACTATGCTTTTGATTCTGCAGAGGATTTAGATCGTGAACGAAAAGGTCATGAAGAAGAAGGAAAAACATTTATCTATAATTGGCACAATCGTGAAAAAGGACGTTTGGTAAACTCATTGGTTTTAACTTCTGATGAAGTTGAACAGCGCATTAAAAATGGCGATAAATATGTTGTCCGTTTTAAATCTCCACAAGGTGAAACCTTATTAATGAATGACATTATAAGAGGAGAAATTAAGATTGATACCAACGTATTGGACGATAAAATTCTCTTTAAATCTGATGGAATGCCAACATATCATCTTGCAAATATTGTAGATGATCATTTGATGGAAATATCGCATGTAATTCGTGGTGAAGAATGGTTACCGTCAATGGCTTTACATGTTTTATTGTACAAAGCCTTTGGTTGGAATACTCCAGAATTTGCACATTTACCATTGATATTAAAACCTACAGGAAAAGGAAAATTAAGCAAGCGTGATGGCGATAAATTAGGGTTTCCTGTATTTCCGTTAGCATATACGAATGAAGAAACAGGAGAAGTTTCTAGAGGTTATAAAGAAGATGGTTATTTTCCTGAGACTGTACTAAATTTCTTAGCCTTTTTGGGTTGGAATCCAGGAACAGAACAAGAAATTTTCTCTTTACAAGAATTAGTTGAATCCTTTGATTTGGATAGAGTGAATAAATCTGGAGCAAGATTTGATCCAGACAAAACAAAATGGTACAATCAGCAGTATTTACAATCAAAATCTGATGGTGAATTGGCAAAAATTTATGCTTCAAAACTTAATGTCATTCTGAACGAATGTGAAGAATCTAAAATGAGATCTTTCGACTTCGCTCAAGATGACAAAAAATATTTGCTCAAAATTGTTGGATTGATTAAAGAACGTGCAACGTTCGTTAATGACTTTTGGGATTTAAGTAAATTTTTCTTTGTTGCACCAACAGAATATGATGCAAAAGCATCAAAAAAACAATGGAAGCCGGAAACCGGCTCGTTAATGCAACAACTTGTTGGTGTGTTGTCTAAAATTAACGATTACTCTTCATCCAATATTGAAACAGTAGTAAAAGAATGGTTGACAACTAACGAACTTGGTTTTGGAAAAGTAATGCCTCCTTTTAGGTTAGCACTTGTAGGAACAATGAGCGGTCCGCACTTGTTTGATATTGCAGAAATGCTTGGAAAAGAGGAAACTATCAATAGAATTGAGAAGGCAATAATATCATTATAACAATATTTTATATTTTTTAACGTTTACTCTATAAGTTAAGTGCTATTTACTCTACTTATTTTATAGCATTTAAAAGGCACCTTTATCAATTGAAACATAAATTAAGTGAAAAACCCACGTTCACCTCTAAAAAGAAACAATTCATAAGTGCCTTTTTGTATTTAATAAATATTCCTTTTTTTCTTTTTTGTAACATTTTTTAGTTTTTGCGTCATATAATTAAATGAATACTATTTTTAGTATCTTTACAATTCGTCATTAACTTAAAAAAACAAAAAACTATGCTAAATTATCTTCCCTTTATTTTACCAATATTAATCATCATTATTACTGGTTTATTTATTGTAAAACAACAAACTTCTGTAATCGTTGAGCGTTTTGGTAAATTCCAAAGCATTAGACAAGCGGGATTAAACCTTAAAATTCCATTAGTTGATAGAGTTGCGGGTCGAATCAGTCTTAAAATACAACAATTAGATGTGAATGTAGAAACTAAAACATTGGACGATGTATTTGTTCATTTAAATATTGCTGTTCAGTTTCAAATACAACGAGATCATGTATATAACGCATTTTATAAATTACAAAATCCACACGAACAAATTACAGCCTTTATCTTTGATACTGTACGTGCCGAAGTTCCTAAAATGAAATTAGATGATGTATTTGTTAAAAAAGATGAAATAGCGCAAGCAATTCAGCGTGACTTAAAACAAGCAATGCTTGATTATGGGTACGATATTGTAAAAGCATTGGTTACAGATATTGATCCTGATGAAAATGTAAAAATCGCTATGAATAGAATTAATGCTGCTGATCGTGAAAAAACTGCTGCACAGTTTGAGGGAGATGCACAACGTATTTTAATGGTTGAACGTGCAAAAGCAGAGGCTGAATCTAAGCGACTACAAGGTAAGGGTATTGCTGATCAACGTCGTGAAATTGCTAAAGGACTAGAAGAAAGTGTTGCTATATTAAACAAAGCAGGAATTAATAGTCAAGAAGCTTCTTCTTTAATTATTGTAACACAACATTATGATACTTTACAAAGTATTGGAAATAACTCTGGCTCAAATTTAATTTTATTACCAAACAATCCTAGTTCTGCAAGTAACATGCTTACGGATACAATTACAGGTATGGTTGCTGCTAATAAGATTAATGATGCTAATGATAAAAATCAGTAATAAATAGTACTTTTATAAGCATAAAAAATCCTGCTAAAATTAGCAGGATTTTTTATGTTTATCTATTGTGAGATTGCTTCATTCTTCGCAATGACACTATTTACTTTTTCTCTTCTTCTTTTTCTTCTTCTTTAGAAGCGTCTTTAAACTCTTTTATTCCACTTCCTAAACCTCTCATTAATTCTGGGATTTTCTTACCTCCAAAAAGCAATAATACCAAAACTACAATAATTGCAATTTGCCATGGTCCAACCATTCCTAAAAATATATTTTGTGCTATCATCTTAAATGTGTTTAAAGTACAAAGATAGGAAATAATTAATCTTTAGATTTAATTGTGCCTCCAATTATTTTTTTAGACTTTACTTCTTTCGGATTTCCTTTGTAATATACTGTTCCTCCAAATCTTACTTTAGCATCTAAAAAGTCTGAAACTGTTACTCTTGCTAAGGCTCCTGATGATGCTACAATAGTTGAATGATTTGATTGTAAATCATATGCTTTATAGTTTCCACCAGTAGTAACTTCTACAGTTTGATAACCTGCTTTTCCAGAAACAATAATTGTTCCTCCTGTAACAGATTTTGAGTCCAAATATTCTACATCCAACTCTAAATCAATAATAGCACCTTCCTGTACTTTTAACTCTATATGTTTTTGATTTATAGTGTTTTCTGAACTAACATAAGATCCTTCGTTTACATCAATAACTGAAATATCATCAGAATAATAAATCGTTACTTCTGCATCTTTTGAACTAAATGTTTCTGGAAAACGCATTGATAATTTTAATCTTCCATTTACATTTTTTAATATAACCTCATCTGCTTTTTTTCCTGTTATTTTAACACTTGCTTTTGAAGACTTTGAAAGGGTTATATTTAGTCCATTAAAAACTTTAATTTCATCAAAACTTCCTAATTCTCTTTCGATTTTTTCTTGTGAAAAACTGATAGTGGATACAAGTAATGCGATTGCTACTATTATTTTATTCATTATATATATTTTGTGTTGTTTTAAACTTCTAAAACGTCACTTCCAGTGTTTTGTTGTTACGATAGTAGAAACAAAATGTATCGAGAAGTTTTAAGTATTATAAATGTTCTCGATACTATTTTCTCCTATTGTCGAAAACCACTCGAACTAACGAATTTTATAGATTATTTATCTGAAATTAAAGTAAAATCTAAATGTTTACGTTCTAAATCTGTATGTTTCACTTTTACAGTTACTTCATCACCAAGTTGAATCACATTTTTAGTTGATTGACCAACGATTGCTGCTTGACTTTCATCAAAAATATAGTAATCATCTTTTATATCTCTAATTCTCACCATTCCTTCACATTTATTTTCGATAATCTCAACATAAATTCCCCATTCTGTAACTCCAGAAATTACGCCTCTAAATTCTTCATCTTTATGATCTTGCATATACTTCACTTGCATATACTTGATAGAATCTCGTTCTGCTTTAGATGCTAAATATTCTCTTTCTGATGAATGATCACACTTTTCTTCATAAATATGTGATTTAGGTGATTTTCCGCCATCTAAATAATGCTGAAGTAATCTATGTGTCATTACATCAGGATAACGTCTAATAGGTGATGTAAAATGGCTGTAATAATCAAATGCTAGTCCGTAATGACCGATGTTTTGTGTCGTATAAACTGCCTTACTCATTGTTCTAATAGCTAAAGTTTCAATCATGTTTGATTCTCCTTTACCATGAACATCTGTCAATAATTTATTTAACGATTGTGATATTTCTTCCTTACTATTTGTGTTTATTTTATAACCAAATTTACTTATAATACCTTGTAAAGCAACAAGTTTATCAATATTTGGCTCATCATGAACACGATAAATAAATGTTTGATTTGTTGGTTTTCCTCCTTTAAAACCGATGAATTCTGCTACTTTTCTATTCGCTAATAACATAAATTCTTCAATCAATTTATTAGCATCTTTTGATTCTTTAAAATAAACTCCTGTTGGAACCGAATTCTCATCAAGATTAAAACGAACTTCAACTCTATCAAAAGTAATTGCGCCTTGTTGTAAACGTTTTTTACGAAGTATCTTTGCTAAATCATCTAATTTCAACGTTGCTTCAACAATTTCTGGTGCAACTTTATACGCTTCTCCTGTAAGTGATAATTCACTTGGAATCGTATCAGAATCTCTATTTTCAATTAAATGTTGTGCTTCTTCATACGCAAATCTTGCATCAGAATAAGTAACAGTTCTTCCAAACCATTGGTCTACTATTTGTGCTTTATCATTGACTTCAAATACAGCAGAAAATGTTAATTTTTCTTCATTAGGTCGTAACGAACATACATTATTTGATAATATTTCTGGAAGCATCGGTACAACTCTATCTACTAAATAAACAGAGGTTGCTCGTGCATAGGCTTCGTCATCAAGAATCGTATCTTCTTGTAAATAATGAGAAACATCTGCAATGTGGATTCCTATTTCATAATTCCCATTTTCTAATTTTTTAAATGATAATGCATCATCAAAATCCTTCGCATCTTTAGGATCAATAGTAAATGTAGTTGTATCTCGCATATCTCTACGCTTTGCAACTTCTTCTTTTGTAATTTCTATGGGTAAATTTGATGCGTCTTGTTCTACTTCTGGAGGAAATTCATAAGGTAAATCATACTCTAATAAAATTGAATGAATTTCAGTATTATGATCTCCTGGTTTTCCAAGTACAGTTT
Organism: Lutibacter sp.; assembly: GCA_002733665.1. Classification (GTDB taxonomy): domain Bacteria; phylum Bacteroidota; class Bacteroidia; order Flavobacteriales; family Flavobacteriaceae; genus Urechidicola. The sequence goes on along the minus strand of NVWM01000004.1, from coordinate 75,251 downwards.
TAATTTTTCCAAACGGATTTTTAGAATTGTCTGGCCAATCCATTAATTGAACTAAGACTTTATCTCCATCTTCTGCACCATTCATTTTCTTTTCTGATACAAAGAAATCTGCATACATTTTTCTATCATCAGGAATAACAAAACCGAAGTTTTTATTCATCTGAAGTACACCAACATATTCTGTCTTTTTACGTTCTATTATTTCTACAATATCACCTTCTTGTTTATCACTACGTTTACGATTATATATGTATACTTTTACAATATCATTGTGTAAACCATGATTCATATTTCTTGACGGAATGTAAACGTCATGTTCTAATTCTTCTACAATTACATATCCATTTCCACGAGATGTAACATCTAATCTTCCTGTATAATAATGTTCGTTTTGAAGTATTTTGAAGTTTCCTCTATCTACTTGTTCTATTTTTCCTTGTTGTTTTAATTCTTCTATTTTCTGAATTATTTGTTGTTTTCCGTTCGCATCTTCAATTTTTAATTTTGATGCAACTTGTTTATAATTAAGTGTTTGAGATGAATTTTGATTAAATATTTTTAAAACTTTTTCTGTTAAGTGTTTTATTATATTATGCTTTTTTTTGTAAATTTTCTTTTTCTTTTTTGACATAAATTAGTCTGATTTTTAAGTGGTTAAAGGTACTGTTTATTATTTTAGTGAGATGTTATGAAATTGTTATATAAAAGTATTCGTAATTTTGAAAGTATAAACTCCATTTCTGTCTATGAATAATCATTGGTTTGTTATCATTAATCCTACTTCTGGAAATAGAAAGTATAAGAAACTTATTCCAAAATTATTAGCATCATTAGAATCTAATCAAATACTCTTTTATCATGAATTTACTACATACCAAAAACATGAATTTGAATTGGTTAAAAAGGCTATTTCTAATGGATATAGAAAAATAATAAGTGTTGGAGGAGATGGCACTTTACATGGAATTGTTAATGGAATAATGAGTCAAACACTTGTTAATTCTAACGAAATTAAAGTTGCTGTTTTTCCTACAGGAACTGGAAATGATTGGGTGAATACATATGGAATTACTAAAAATTTAATTCAAAATATTAAAATACTTAAACAAGAGAAAACCATACTTCAAGATATTGGTAAAATCAATTTAGAAAATGATAAATCAACTATCTATTTTAACAATTTAGCAGGAATAGGATTTGACGGACATGTTGTAAAATATATCAATAAATATAAAAAATTAGGATCTATATCTTATTTAATCGGTGCTTTTGTTGGTTTTTTTACTTACAAACCAATTGATTTAAATATCATGCTAAATCAAACAGAAATTAATACAAAGTCTTTAATGGTTTTAATAGGATTGTGTAATTATTCTGGAGGTGGAATGCAATTGACTAAAAAACCAAATTCTACAGATGGTTTATTAGATATAACAATAGTAGAACATATAAATATACTTACATTATTAGTAAATATTATAAAATTATATAATGGTGAAATTATAAATCATAAAAAAGTAACTACTTATAAAACCAATAAGATTACTGTAAAAATTACTGACAATAACACTCCATATATTCAAGCAGACGGTGAATTAATTAAATCAAGCAATTTTAAAATTCAATTAATACCAAAAGCAATTCAATTTGTTATACCTTAAAATTTGTTAAAGAAATGTTAAAAAAAGTGTAACGATTTAATAGTTGCTTCGTCTATATAATAGATAACACATTGAAATGAAGCGATTTTATAAAATTTGCATATTTTTTATTCTTATATTTTTAATAGGAGTTTACTTTTCTGTTAGGAGTATAAACACTGCTTTTTCTTCTGATACCAAAACAGAAGTAATTTCAGTAAAGCCTTCTACTCCTAAAAATTTACTTAGAGTTTTAAATTAAGGTTATCAACAACTATATATATATATAAGTTTTATTTTAAAATTTAAAAAAAGAAATGATGGTTATAATAGTGTGTTAACAAGTACAACAAGTAGTTGATTTTTAATTTTGATAATTCACTTATTAAAAACAATAAACATTTTATAAAATTACAATCTATTTAGTATCAGTTAAAAAAACTACTTTATAAACCAATTGTTAATAACGCTACTAACAGATTTCTCTAATAAATATTTTGCTTATAAATGTTTATAACCATCCTTTTTATAGTTAATAAGTAGTGATGAAAAACTCACAACAAAATTAGGTTTTAAAATATAAGTTGCTGTATTGTAAAAATTAATTTAACTACAAAATTTAGTTATCGTTTTTAAGTCTTTTTTTACTAACAATTGCTACTTATGTTAAATATCGTACTACTCAGTTGTTTATAAAAACTGTATTAACAATTAAAATTTGAGTTGTTAATAACCTCGATTTTGTATTTTTACACTATAATTAAACAATTAATATTATGACTATCGCAATAGGAAATGATCATGCAGCACCTGATTATAAATTTGAAATCATCAAATATTTAGAGTCGCAAGATATAAAAGTTATCAATCATGGAACAGATTCTTTAGATAGTGTCGATTATCCAGATTTTGTGCATCCAGTAGCGAGTGCAGTAAATGATGAAAAAGTAGATTTAGGAATTTTACTTTGTGGAAGCGCAAATGGCGTAGCAATGACTGCAAATAAGTATCAAAATGTACGCGCAGGACTCTGTTGGAATAAAGAAATTGTAAGTTTAATAAAACAACATAACAATGCAAATATTTTATGTATTCCTGCAAGATTTACTTCAATTCCACAAGCATTAGCAATGGTAAAAACGTTTTTAGAAACAGAATTTGAAGGAGGAAGACATCAAAATAGAATTGATAAAATTCCTTTAAAGTAAATGTCTGGTCGAGCGGAGTCGAGACCTTATTATTAATTTTGCATCTTTTCAAACTTTTATAAGTCTTATTAATAAGATTTATTTTTTATGGCCGACAATCATTCACATTCTCATAATCATTCACATCATCACCATGGAGATTTAAAAGGGCGTAATTTATTTATTTCCATTTTATTAAATATTTTAATTACAATTGCTCAAGTTATCGGAGGAATTGTTTCAGGAAGTTTAGCATTACTATCAGATGCACTGCACAATTTTAGTGATGTACTATCATTAATAATAAGTTATTTAGCAAATGCATTATCAAAAAGAAAAGCATCAACAAGTAGAACTTTTGGTTATAAACGAGCTGAAATTATAGCTGCTTTTATCAATGCATCTACTCTTATAATAGTTGCAGTTCTACTAATTATTGAAGCAATAAAACGTTTTCAAAATCCGCAAGAAATTGAATCTAGTTTAGTTATTTGGTTATCAATTTTAGGAATTGCCGCAAATGGACTTAGTGTATTATTATTAAAAAAAGATGCTGATAAAAATATGAATATGCGTTCTGCATATTTACATTTATTGACAGATATGATGGCGAGCGTTGCCGTTTTAATTGGCGGATTATTAATGAAATTCTATCAGATTTTTTGGATAGATAGCGTATTGACATTTGCTATTGCTGTATATTTAATTTTTGTAGGCTATAAACTATTAATAGAATCTACACGTGTTTTAATGCTATTTACACCAATAGATATACCTGTGATAGAAATAGTAGAAAAGGTGAATAATATTGAAGGAGTTATCAGTATACACCATATACATATTTGGCAATTAAACGAAAATGAAGTACATCTCGAAGCACATGTAGATTTTGAAAAGGATATTAAATTATCAGAATTTGATATTGTTTTAAATAAAATAGAAGAGATGTTATATTATGACTATCAAATAAATCACATAAATATCCAACCAGAATTTCAAAAGTGTGATGAAAAGGATATTATAGTACAAGATTAGTCTAAGGGAGACAGCCTAAAAAAAAATTAATTTTTAAACTTTTGCATTGAGGCAATTATTTTTTTATGATGAAAACTTTTATAAAAACATTTAAAGAATTATCAATTAATGAATTGTACGACATCTTAAGATTGCGTGCAGAAGTGTTTGTGGTTGAACAAGATTGTGTCTATCAAGATGTAGATGCAAAAGATCAAAAAGCATTGCATTTATTTATTTCTGATGCAGATAATATAGTTGCCTATACACGCATGTTTGACAAAGGAGATTATTTTGAAGAAGCGAGTATTGGTAGAGTTGTCGTTCAAGAAAATTATAGAGATAAAAAACTAGGACATATACTTATTAAAGAAAGTATAAAAGCAATAAACACACACTATAATACTTCTAAAATTACATTAAGTGCACAAAAACACTTAAAACGTTTTTATGAATCACATAATTTTAAACAAGTAGGAAAAGAGTATCTTGAAGATGGAATACCGCACATAAAAATGAAAATTTAATCTTGATAAAAAGTCAAAATATTATTTATTCACACACTCAAATTCTCACTTTCTTTTTTGTAATTTAGCGTTCTTACTTATTACTAATTTTTATATACAAGAAGATGGCATCAGATAAAGAAAAAGAAGCAAAATTAAAAGCATTACAACTTACCTTAGATAAACTTGATAAAACCTACGGAAAAGGCTCTGTAATGAAATTAGGAGATGTTGCGCACCAAGATGTTGATGCAATTTCTTCAGGATCATTAGGATTAGATTTAGCATTAGGCGTTGGAGGATATCCAAGAGGAAGAATTATTGAAATATATGGACCAGAATCTTCAGGAAAAACAACCTTAGCATTACATGCAATTGCAGAAGCACAAAAATTAGGAGGAATTGCCGCTTTTATTGATGCAGAACACGCTTTTGATCGTTTTTACGCAGAAAATTTAGGTATAGATATTGATAACCTTATCATTTCTCAACCAGATTATGGAGAGCAAGCACTCGAAATTACTGAAAACTTAATTCGTTCAGGAGCAATTGATATTATTGTGATAGATTCAGTTGCAGCACTGACACCAAAAAGCGAGATTGAAGGAGAAATGGGTGATTCTAAAATGGGATTACATGCACGATTGATGTCACAAGCACTACGTAAACTAACAGGAACAATTAGCAAGACAAATTGTACTGTAATATTTATAAATCAGTTACGTGAAAAAATTGGTGTAATGTTTGGTAATCCTGAAGTTACAACAGGAGGAAATGCATTGAAATTTTATGCATCTGTTCGTTTGGATATTAGAAGAAGAACACAAATAAAAGATGGCGACAAAGTTTTAGGAAACCTAACGAAAGTAAAGGTTGTGAAAAACAAAGTTGCACCGCCATTCCAAATTGCAGAATTTGATATTATGTACGGAAAAGGAATTTCTAAAGTTGGTGAAATTTTAGATCTTGCTGTAGAACATGGTATGATTAAGAAAAGTGGTTCTTGGTTTAGTTATGGAGATACAAAATTAGGTCAAGGAAGAGATGCGGTAAAAGGTTTGATTGGAGATAATCCTGAATTGATGGAAGAACTAGAAACAAAGATTTTTGCTTCGTTAAAAGAAGAATAATACAAGCATTATAAAGTTAAAAAATCCCGAAATATTCGGGATTTTTTTGTTTTATATGAATACTAAAATTATACTCCTGTACTTCCAAAACCTCCAGATCCTCGTTCAGTTTCAGAAAGAACAGTAACTTCTTCCCATTCTGCACGTTCGTGTTTTGCTATCACTAGTTGAGCAATGCGTTCACCATCATTTATTACAAAGTTTTCATTTGAGATATTGACTAATATCACGCCAATTTCACCACGATAATCTGCATCAACAGTTCCAGGAGCATTTAAGACAGTAATCCCTTTTTTAGCCGCAAGACCACTTCTTGGTCGTACTTGAGCCTCTGTTCCTATTGGTAACGCGATAAATAAACCAGTTTTCACAATCGTTCTTTCAAGTGGTTTTAAAGTGATAGATTCATCAATATTTGCACGGAGATCCATTCCTGCAGAACCTTGGGTTTCATAACTAGGAATTTCGTGTTTTGATTTATTTATGATTTGTATTTTCATATTTATTTCCCAATAAAATGGTTTTTTTAATTAGACTTTAGATTTTTGTCATCTTGAGCGAAGTCGAAAGATCTCAAAAAGATTCTTCACGATGTTCAGAATGACATTTTTATTTTTTAAAAATAGTTTTTAACTCGGTTTTTTCATTCCAATATATAATTCCAGAAAAAATTAAAATAAACAACGTAGAAATCCAATAATTACCTCTAAATTGTATGAACGATAAATAAGATATCACAACAGAAACAATTAAATAGATTCCCATTTTTTGAAGATTATACTTTATTGGATAATGCTTTTTACCATAGAAATAAGAAATAATTGCCATAGAACTATAAGCAGCTAATGTTGCCCAAGCCGAAGCAATAATTCCAATTTTTTCAATCAACCAAACGTTTATTACAACAGTAATAATCGCTCCAAAAATAGAGAAATACATTCCGTAACGCGTTTTGTCTGTCAGTTTGTACCAAATTGCAAGATTGTGATAAATACCTAAAAATAAGTATGCCAACAACACAATCGGAACGATGATAATCGCATCCCAATATTCAGAATTTTTGATAAATAGTTCTTTCAAAATATCAATATACACAACAATTCCAACAAAAAATAATGCGCCAATAATTACAAAGTAATTCATGATTTTAGCATAGGTTTCTTTGGCATTTTTTTTATCAGCATGATTAAAAAAGAACGGCTCCGCACCTAAACGGAAAGCCATAATATATAGATTCATAAAGATCGCCAACTTATAACATGCAGCGTAAATTCCCATTTCAAAATCGCCAAGTTCCTGTTTTATAAGGTATTTATCTAAATTTTCATTGATCACATACGCGATTCCCGCTACAGCAATTGGCCAACTGTATTGCAACATCTTTTTTAACAATTTGAAATCAAAATTCAATTTGAATTTAGTCAAAATTGGAATTAGTAATAAAAACGAAAGTGCGCTTCCAAGAATATTTGCAATAAATATATAGTTGACTTTTGGTGTTTTAGCGTAATTGGCTGTAATGATTTCTGGCAATGATTTCCCTTGTTCTAAAAACGCAGGAATATATTTTAAACCTAACAATGTTACAATCACAATTACCGCAACATTTATGAGTTTAATAACTGCATACTTTATAGGTCTATTTGACGCTCTTAAATATGCAAAAGGCACCATTGCAATCGTATCTAAAGCTAATATTCCGATGAATAATTTTAAGCGTAACGGATTGCTTTCAAAATCAAATAAACCCAAAAATGAATCAAAGAAAATTGTCAAACTAACGAAGAAAATAGCAACAACAAAAAGCATTGTTACAAACGCAGTTGAAACCAAAGTATCCTTTTTTTCTTCCTTGTTATAAAATCTAAAAAATGCAGTTTCTAGACCAAAAGTCAATAAAACAGAGAATAGTGCAGCCCAAATATAAAAATACGTGTTTTCAGAGAAACTATCTGGAGGTAAAGCATCTGTATGAACACGAACTAACAAAAAGTTAATTACGCGAGGTAAAACCGCTGCAATTCCATAAATAATGGTGTCTTTAAAAAATCGTTTTAATGTGCTCATAGATTCAAGAATGACAAATATAAGAATAAGCAAGAGAATAAACTTAAAAACAGTATTTTTGGAATATCAATTTATTAAAATGCAAAAACTCCTATTGTTTTTTAGCGTAATACTACTATTTAGTTCTTGTAAAAAGGACACTTGGACAACAGAAAGTATTAAAATTGATATCACTTCCGAAGAGCAAAAATTAGTAAGAACTGCAAGAACAATAATTGATGATGCATATTTTGGAACACTTATAACAGTTGATGCTAACGGTCAACCAAAATCACGTGTAATGGAACCTTTTTCTCCAGATAATGACTTTATTATTTGGTTGGCAACTAACCCAAAAAGTAGAAAAGTGAGCGAGATAAAAGCAAACTCTACCACAACAATTCATTATTTTAACAAAAACAACATGGAATATGTTTCACTAATGGGAAATGCCTTTTTGGTGAATGATGAAACTATAAAAGCACAAAAATTTAAAGACGGTTGGGACAAATTTTATCCAAATAAAAAAGCAGCTTATTTATTAATAAAATTTATTCCGCATACACTAGAGTTAGTTAGTGCGAATAACCAATATCCAGGAGATTCAATTACCTGGAAGCCACATCAAATAAAATTGAGAAATAATTAAGAAGTTGTCATTCCTGCGAAGGCAGGAATCCAGAGAAAACAAAAAAATAGATTCCTGCCTTCGCAGGAATGACAAAACTTCTTTAAAAAAAATAGAAAAGAACATTATATTTATCAAACAATAAAATTTATGGACAACTACGGATTTTTATCAATTTTACCACCAATAATCGCAATCATCTTAGCTTTAAGAACTAAGCAGGTTTACACTGCATTAATTTTCGGAATTTGGTTTTCGTGGATTATTATGAATGACTGGAATTTTATTGATGGTACTTTTGCTGCAATAGAGGCAATAGTAAATGTTTTTAAATCTGCAGGAAACACTCGTACAATAATCTTTAGCGCACTTGTAGGATCTTTATTACTCTTTATTCAATATTCAAGAGGAGTAGAAGGTTTTGTAAACAAGATAAATAAACTAATTATATACTTTGAAAACAAACAAGCAGGTTATAGTCGAGTAGCGATTCAATTGTTAGCGGCATTAACAGGAATTGCTCTTTTTGTCGAAACAACAATTAGTTCATTGACAGTTGGTACACTATACAGACCTATTTTTGATCGATTAAAAATTCCAAGAGAAAAACTCGCATATATTGCTGATTCAAGTTCTGCACCAACGTCAATATTAATACCATTTAATGCTTGGGGAGCATTCATTATGGGACTTTTGTTAACGCAAGGAGTTGAAAAGCCATTTTCTGTAATGTTGGCTTCAATAAAGTATAATTTTTATCCAATTATTGCGCTACTACTGGTTTTTATTGTCATCATTTTTAAGAAAGATATTGGTCCAATGGCGAAGGCTGAAAAAAGGACAAAAGAGACAGGAAAACTATTAAACGAAGGCTCTAAACCAATGGTTTCTGACGAAGTTACCTCATTTCCTCCAAAAGAAGGAATTAAGCCAAGAGCATATAACATGGTAATTCCGTTGGCAACAATGATAGTAATGATGCCTGTATTTTTGGCATTTACAGGTTGGAATCAAGTTAAAAAATTCACATCCTTTGGCGATCATTTATCACAAGCCATTGGTAGTGGTTCAGGATCTTCTTCTGTTTTATACGCTGTTAGTACGGCTATTTTAGTGGCAGTTGTAATGTATAGAATTCAAGGAATAGTAAAAAGTAAAGAGGCCGTAGAAATCACTTTAAAAGGGATTAGTGAATTGATGCCTTTAGCATTGCTTATGGTTCTAGCCTTTGCAATTGGAGATGCTTGTAAAGCACTAGAAACGGGACAATATGTTGCTAATGTTACGAAGGATTTTTTAACACCAGAATTGTTGCCTGCATTTGTATTTATTATCAGTTCGTTTATAGCATTTTCAACAGGTACATCTTGGGGAACGTTTGCAATAATGTTAGCAATTTCAATTCCTATGGCAAATATTCATGGAACAGATATTACATTGATTGTTGCAGCAACTCTTGGAGGAGGTGTTTTTGGAGATCATTGCTCTCCTATTTCCGACACTTCAATTATTTCTTCAATGGCATCGGCAAGTGACCATATAGATCATGTAAAGACACAATTGCCGTATGCTCTAATTGGAGGAACTATTACAACAATTTTGTATTTGATTTTAGGGTTTACGATGGTTTAGTTTTCACTAAAAAACATTAAAAATAACAAGCGCATAAAGGTAAAACCTTACAAAACGCAGCAACCCAAATAATAAATAATTTTTAAATTGATATTGAATCAGTCCAGCAGCAATACTTGTCATAGAAAAAGGAATTGGTAATAATGCTCCGACAACAATTAAAAATCCGCCCCATTTCCGAATCATATTCATATGTCGAATCATTTTCACTTCCAAATAATTATACACTGAAGGAATTTTATGTAAAAATCGACCAAAGAGAAAAGAAAAAATTCCACCAAGATAAGATAGCGTAGCTAATGCAGTTAAATATAAAATTGGGCTAGTCGTTTTTGCAGCCCAAGCGATAAAAATTTCTGGAGGAATTAATCCTAAAATTGATTCGGAAGCAAAAAATACCGCTAGAATCGATAAAGGATTAAAAGTCGTTGTGATGGTTGTAAATAAATCATTAAAGTTCAAAAGATATTCATGAACAAGCCATAAAATCAAAATAAATATAGCGATTGGCCAAGACACCTTTTTTAAACTATTTTTTACAAACGAATAAAAACCAGTATACGAATAATACTGATGCAGCAATCTGAATCTAGATTTTTTTCTAGGCCTTCTTGGCTTTTTTTTGATGTTTGGACTTGGACTCATTAGTGAAAAACAAATTTTATTTACTGATAATTCCTTTTTTATCAAATTCTTTAATCATACGCAAAGAACTGTCTTTTATAGTGCCTTTAGCAAATAAAAAGGTTTTTTCAAACAATTGATTATCTGCAAAAAAAGTAACTTTAAACTCGTTGTTAAGTTTAAAAAGTTCAGGCTGAATAAATTCAATTTTTGCATACGAATTTGCAGGAAGACACTCAATTTTCTTACGCATAATTGAGGTTTGATCTTTATCATCATAACCACGAGAGACGATCAAAACTACTTCTAAATCAATTGCTTTATTATTGATAAGATATACATTCCAATCATCACAACGAAAATCAGAATTGTATTCTTTGACAATCGCCATAAAAACGTCAGTAACTTTAGGGATTTCGATGTCTTTTTTCATTTAATAAGGTTAAGGGTTTTGGTTAAAGGTTATGGTACTTTCACCCTTCACCTGAAACCTTTTACCGTTTAAATTATCGATTTAAATTGCTCCAAAAATCGAACATCATTTTCATAAAACATTCTGATATCTGGAATTTGATATAACAACATTGCTATACGTTCAATTCCCATTCCGAAAGCGTAACCTGTATATTTTTCAGGATCTATATTGGCATTTTTCAAGACATTTGGATCTACCATTCCGCAACCCATAATTTCTAACCAACCAGTTCCTTTAGTAATTTTATAATCTATCTCTGTTTCTAATCCCCAATAAATATCTACTTCTGCACTCGGCTCTGTAAATGGGAAATAAGACGGACGTAAACGTATTTTTGACTTCCCAAACATTTCTTTAGTAAAGTATAAAAGCGTTTGTTTTAAATCGGCAAACGAAACATCAGTATCGATATACAAACCTTCTACTTGATGAAAAATACAATGAGATCTTGATGATATATCTTCGTTTCTAAACACTCTTCCTGGAGAAATTGTACGAATTGGAGGTTCGTTGTTTTCCATATAGCGTACTTGCACAGAACTTGTATGAGTTCTCAATAATAAATCTGGATCTTTTTCAATAAAGAAAGTATCTTGCATATCTCTTGCAGGATGGTATTCAGGTAAATTTAAGGCAGTGAAATTGTGCCAATCATCTTCTATTTCTGGACCTTCAGAAACGGTAAATCCGATTTTAGAAAACACCTCAATAATTCTATTTCTTACGATAGAAATAGGATGACGAGAACCTAATTCAATAGGTTCAGAAGGGCGTGTTAAATCACCGTAAAAATTCTTAATTTCTTGTGCATTTTCAAGAGAATCATTTAACTCTTGAACCTTAGTAGATGTGGTATTTCGTAAATTATTTAACGCTTGTCCAACATCTTTTTTCATCGAAGCATCAACGGTTTTAAACTCATTAAAAAGTTCTTTTAACAACCCTTTACTTCCCAAGTATTTTATTCTAAATGCCTCAATTTCATCTCTTGAAGTTGTTTTAAACACTTCAACATCAGCAATTAATTTTTGTACTTTTTTTAACATCTTTTCTTATAGATTATGCTGCAAATTTACCATTTTTAATGAAATTCTACATAGAAATTCTACAAGAGATTAAAACACACTATAAAATCGTTTGAAATAACGAAAAAATAGTATAATTTTAAAATTATCAATTAGGAAATTCTGTATATTTGCCGGATAAATTATTAATTATATTAAAACACATAGTTATAGTTATGGAATCTAAAATAAATGCTTTTATGGATTACGTTAAAGAACGTAATGCTAACGAACCTGAATTTTTACAAGCAGTACACGAAGTTGCTGAAACTGTAATTCCGTTTATTGAAAAAAACTCAAAATACCAAGACAAGAAATTGTTAGAAAGAATGGTAGAACCTGAAAGAACTTTAATGTTTAGAGTCCCTTGGGTTGATGATAAAGGTGAAACACAAGTAAATAGAGGTTATAGAGTTGAATTTAATTCAGCAATCGGACCATATAAAGGAGGCTTACGTTTTCATCCTTCTGTGAATTTATCAATTTTAAAATTCTTAGGATTCGAACAAGTATTTAAAAACTCACTGACTACTTTACCTATGGGTGGAGGAAAAGGAGGTTCTGATTTCAATCCAAAAGGAAAATCAGATAGAGAAGTAATGGCTTTTTGTCAAGCATTTATGTCTGAGTTGTTCCGTCATATTGGTGCAAATACAGATGTTCCAGCAGGAGATATTGGTGTTGGAGGAAGAGAAATCGGATTTATGTTCGGTCAATATAAAAAATTACGCAATGAGTTTGTTGGAGTTTTAACAGGAAAAGGTGCTTCTTGGGGAGGATCATTAATCCGTCCAGAAGCAACAGGATATGGTGATGTATATTTTGCTCAAAACATGCTAAAAACCAAAGGTGATTCATTTGATGGGAAAACAGTTGTGGTTTCAGGTTCTGGAAATGTAGCGCAATATGCTACTGAAAAAGCAACAGAATTAGGAGCAAAAGTTGTGACAATGTCAGATTCTTCAGGATATATTTATGATGCAGACGGAATTGATGCTGAGAAATTAGCATACGTTATGGAAATTAAAAATGTAAGAAGAGGAAGAATTAATGAATATGTTGAGAAATATCCAAATGCAAAATTCTTTAAAGGTGAAAGACCTTGGGGAACTAAATGTGATGTAGCGTTACCATGTGCAACTCAAAATGAGTTGAACGGCGATGAAGCAAAAACATTAATTTCAAATGGAACAATTTGTGTTGCTGAAGGAGCAAATATGCCTTGTACACCAGAAGCTGTTACTACTTTTCAAGATGCAAAAATCTTATTTGCGCCAGGAAAAGCATCTAATGCTGGAGGTGTTGCAACATCTGGTTTAGAGATGAGTCAAAATTCATTACGTTATAACTGGACAAGAGAAGAAGTTGACGCTAAATTAAATCAAATTATGAACGATATTCACGCCTCATGTGTTGAGTATGGTACACAAGCAGACGGATTTGTAGATTACGTAAAAGGAGCAAATGTTGCTGGTTTCGTAAAAGTAGCAGATGCAATGTTAGATCAAGGTGTAGTTTAATTTAGATCGCTAGATTTTTAGCAAATTAAGATTATTAGAAATATATTGACCTTGTAAGTTTTAAAACTTACAAGGTCTTTTTTTGTATTTTTGAGTGTGGATTCAATCAATACAAATAGAAAAATTATTCATGTAGATATGGATGCATTTTATGCATCTGTAGAACAATTAGACAATCCAGAACTACAAGGAAAACCGTTGGCTGTTGGTGGAGGTGGAGAACGAGGAGTTGTGTCTGCTGCAAGTTATGAGGCGCGTAAATTTGGAGTTCGTTCTGCTATGAGTGGTGTAATAGCACGTAAAAATTGCCCTCACTTAATATTTGTTCCGCCAAGATTTAGCCGATACAAAGAAGTTTCTAAACAGATTCGTACGATATTTTTTGAATATACTGATTTGGTAGAACCACTTTCTTTAGACGAAGCATATTTAGATGTTACTGTAAATAAAAAAGGAAATCCTTCAGCAAGTTTGATTGCTGAAGAAATTCGCCAAAAAATATTTGATATTACAGGATTACGAGCATCGGCTGGTATATCATATAATAAATTTCTCGCAAAAATTGCTTCGGATATTAATAAGCCAAATGGTCAAAAAACAATTCCACCAGAAAAAGCAATTGATTTTTTAGAGAAACTAGACATTAAAAAGTTTTATGGTGTTGGTAAAGTAACGGCAACCAAAATGTATAACCTTGGTATTTTTGATGGAAAAAATTTAAAAGAAAAATCAGAAGCATTTTTAACAAAAAACTTTGGGAAATCAGGAGCGCATTATTATCATATCGTTCGTGGAATACATAACGGAAAAGTAAATCCAAATAGAATTACAAAATCAGTTGCAGCAGAACATACTTTTCGCACCAATTTAACTTCCGAAATATTTATGCTCGAGCAATTAGAGAAAATTGCTGATGAATTAGAAAAGCGATTAAAGAAGTCAAAATTAGCAGGAAAAACGGTAACGTTAAAAATAAAATATAGTGATTTCACTCAGCAAACGAGAAGTAAAACACTTCCGTTTTTTGTTAAAGACAGAGCTATTTTGTTAGAAACTGTTAAAGAGTTATTATATCAAGAAAAGATGAAAAATTCTGTTCGACTATTAGGTATTTCAGTAACGAATTTGAATATAAATACGAAGAAAAAAGAGAAGGTGATAGATGTACAATTAAAATTAGAGTTTTGATGATAACAATTGTAAGAACTGACTTTAAGAACAAAGACTTTATTGAACTTGTGAATGCTTTAAATACTTTCTTAAAAGTAGCAGACGGAGAGGATCACGATTTTTATAACCAATACAACAATATTGATGTTTTAAATCAAGTCGTCGTCGTTTATAAAGGTGGAATTCCTTTAGGTTGTGGAGCAATAAAAAAGTATGATGATGAATCTATAGAAATAAAGAGAATGTTTGTTTCTTCTGAAAGTAGAAGGATGGGTGTTGCTATAGAAATATTAAAGGAATTGGAATTGTGGTCTAAAGAATTGGGTTTTAAGAAGTGTATTTTAGAAACTGGAATTGGTTTGAAAAATGCTATTAGTTTATATCAAACAAATGGTTATAAATCAATTCCAAATTATGGTCAATATGAAAATGCAGAAAATAGTGTTTGTTTTGAAAAACACTTAGAATAAGAATACAAAAATATCATTCATAAAAAAAAGGGATTGTAATAACACTATTCTATCACAATCCCTTTTTGTTGTTTTTAAAAATTAAAATCTTCTACCAAATCCAACACCAATAATTGCTGGATTAATTTCTACATCAGCTCCTACTGTTGCACCTAAAGCAGTAGTAGCATCAACTGTTACATCTGTATCAAGTAAAATGTATTTATAATCTAAGTTGATAAACCATTTATTATCTAAATCAAAATCGATCCCAAACTGAAAAGCATACCCTAAACTATTTTCATAAGACACTTTATCGGCAACAGGACCATTATTTTCGTCATAAAAAATGGTATAGTTCAATCCCGCTCCTAAATATGGACGTACACTTTCTCCATGCAAAAAATGGTACTGTAATGTTAATGTAGGAGGCAATAACCAAACATCACCTAATTCAATATCTCCTGCAGCAGTAGAAATAGCCTTCACATCATGATTTGATGTTCCTAAAATTAATTCTGCCGCCCAATTTTTAGTAAAGAAATATGTAAAGTCTAATTCAGGTATAAATGCAGTTTCAATATCTACATCTCCACCAATTACGTCAATAGTTGCACTTTCGTTAGGAATTACTGCAAGACCACGCAATCTAACTTGCCATTTGCTATAGTCTTTTTCTGTTTCTTCTTGTGCATTTACTAAACTAACTGTTAACAATAGTGTCAATACACTTAATATAATTTTTCTCATAATATATAGTTTTATTTTTAACTAATTTTAAGCAAAAGTATGCCCTTTAATAAATCAAGAATATGATATATGTCAACTTTTGAAACTTTTTTTTAATTAAGAATTATTTTAAATAATGACTATATTTACACGTATGCAAAAGACTTTTAAAAAATATTAAATAAAAGGAAATAAGAAAAGATGAGTTTTAGTTATTGGGAATTAAAAGAATGGTTTTCTAATGTTGATTTTACAATTATTGGAAGTGGAATAGTTGGATTAAATACCGCTATTTATTTACAAGAAAAATATCCAAAGAGCAAGATTTTAGTGCTGGAAAAAGGGTTATTGCCTAATGGAGCAAGTACTAAGAATGCAGGTTTTGCTTGTTTTGGAAGTCTTTCTGAGATTGTAGATGATTTAGAAACTCATTCTGAAGAAGAAGTATACAGTTTGGTTCAAAAACGTTGGGAAGGATTACAATTATTGCGAGAAAATTTAGGAGATGCAAATATTGGGTTTAGACAATATGGAGGTTATGAATTGTTTTCTAATAATGATAACTTGTTTGAAGAATGTTTAGAAAAGAAGGAAGTAATTAACCAACTTTTAAAACCAATATTTAAGCAAAATGTTTTTTCTATTTGTGACAATAAATACGATTTTGCTAATGTTAAAGAGAATTATTTTTTCAATCAATATGAAGGGCAAATTGACACTGGAAAAATGATGGCAACTCTACTGAAATGTGCACATCTTGAAGGAATCAAAATTTTAAATAATGTTGAGGTAACGAATATTTTAGACAATGGAGAAATAGAGTTGAGTAATGGTTTTTCTTTTAAATCAAATAAAGTTCTAATCGCAACTAACGGATTTGCTAACCAGTTTTTAAAAGAAAATTTACAACCTGCAAGAGCGCAAGTTCTGATTACAAAACCGATAAAAAATCATGAAATAAAAGGAACTTTTCATTTAGAAAAAGGATATTATTATTTTAGAAATATAGATGACAGAATTTTATTAGGCGGAGGAAGAAATCTAGATTTTGAAACAGAAGAAACAAGTGAATTTGGATTAACAGCATTGGTTCAGAACAAATTGGAAGAAATTTTGAAAACAACAATTTTACCAAATCAAGAAGTGGAAATTGAACATCGATGGAGTGGAATTATGGGCGTTGGAAATCAGAAAAAAGTAATTGTAAAACAAGTTTCTGAGAATGTCTATTGTGGAGTTCGACTTGGCGGAATGGGAATTGCAATAGGAAGTGTGATAGGAAAAGAATTGGCGGAATTGGTATAATGTCCTTTATCGTCAGTTCGAGTGATTTTATGTCATATCGAGCGTAGTCGAGATAAAATAAAATTGTATCGAGAACAATCATAAGAAAGCATCTCGATACAAATTTATTTCATTTCACTAGATAAATTCACTCGATGTGACGTTAATAAATAGAAAAAATGAATATTAAAGAAATACTATATAAACAATGTAAAGAGTTTGTCAATACTAAGTTGACA
Organism: Lutibacter sp.; assembly: GCA_002733665.1. GTDB lineage: Bacteria > Bacteroidota > Bacteroidia > Flavobacteriales > Flavobacteriaceae > Urechidicola. The sequence continues at coordinate 57,914 of NVWM01000004.1, read as the reverse complement.
ACCATTGAAAACACCATTAAATCAAATCAAGAAGCGTTGGCATCTGAAACTAAAAGTTCTGCAGGTGACAAACATGAAACTGGACGAGCAATGTTGCAATTAGAAATGGAAAAAGCAGGGCAACAATTACAAGTTGTATCTGAAATGAAAATAACGTTAGAACGAATAAACCCACAAGAAGGTTCAAGCGTTTGTAAACTTGGGAGTATTATAAAAACGAATACAATCAACTACTTTATTGCAATTAGCGCAGGGAAATTAATCGTTGATGAAACTACCTATTATGCTGTCTCTACAAAATCTCCAATTGGTCAATTGTTGATTGGGAAGAAGGAAAATGAGTTAATTATGTTTAATGAAAAACAAATAGTCATTAAATCTATCTTGTAATATTTCTTGATTATTGTCGTCAAATTATCACTAACCTGAAATGCTCAAGAAAACTAAAATCATCTTTGATTAATTACTAGACATCGTAGTTGCCACCATTGAAGTGGTAATAACTGTTGCAATCATTATCAAAATAATGTCGTGTACTTCTTTAATTGTAGCACTAATAGCGTTATTATTTTTCGAATCTTTTATGAGTGTTTTTATGGTCTCTTTACATTTCTTAGCACGTTCCTTACCGTAAACCGATCTATTCATTTTACAAGTATCTATCAAACTAATCAACATGAGATCATCAACCTTAGGTGTTTTACCATATTCTAAGATCTCGTATAATCTTTTACGCAATGCATTCTCAGGTTTTGAGTTTGCCGTTGGGAATTTATCATTATTAAACACCCACAAAAACCTTTCTTCACGTTTGGTTAAGATACCTTTCAAAATAAGTTTGTCCAGGATTTCTTTCTTAATTGATCGTTCTCTATTTCCAAAAGTTTGAACCCAATGCATAACATATCGGTTTTTCTTGGAGTTTGTAATTAGTTCTAGGTACTTGTCAAGTAATGGATCTCCAACTCGCTTTCGACTTTTTAAAACAACTTTTTTATCCGCTATACTGATACATTCTAATAACGAAAGTTCTAAAAGAATTGCTCCTGCCAATCCATAAGTCATAGCAAATGGCTCAGAGGTAAAAGTTCCTTTGTCATCGTCTAAGGCAAGTAATAAAAATTTGTCTACTAAGTTTAATTCCATAATTGATTCTTTCTTTATTAGTGTCTAAAATTAAGAAATGTTACAACAAATCTAAACACTTTAATGAAATAGAGCGAGTTGATTTAAGTTGCATCATAGAATATTTAATAGTCACATTTAATAAATAGATGCAGATACATCTAGCCTTTTTTAAATTCCAATATAAGGTAATTGTAACATTTTTTGTTTTCTGTCGTCAAATTATCACTAACTTGAAATGCTCAAGAAAACTAAAACCATTAAATAAAGACTATTACCCATGAAAAAAATCATCACATTATTGTTGTTTATATCAATAGGATATATAACAAATGCACAAGAAAGCAAAATTTCAACTGAAGTTCGAGATCACATTAAAGCAAGAGTTGATGAAGGTATTAATACAGGAATTGTGGTCGCGCTAATAGATGGAGAAAAAGTGGAATATTATAGTTACGGAATAGCAGATTCAAAAACAGGAGCAAATGTTGATAAAAATTCAATTTTTGAAATAGGCTCAATTTCTAAAACATTTACAGGAATTATTGTTGCGGATGAGGTTTTAAAAGGAAGAATGAAATTATCAGATCCTATTTCTAAATATCTTTCGGAATATACTAAGGTACCAACTAGAAACGGTAAATCAATTACAATAAAAGACGTTGCAACACACTCTTCTAGTTTGGCACGTATGCCAGATAATTTTGCACCTGCAAATCCAAATAATCCGTATGCTGATTATACAATTGAAATGGCGTATGAATTTATTTCTGGTTACGAATTAACAAGAGATATAGGAGAAAAATATGAATACTCTAATTTAGCATTAGGTATTTTGGGTCATATTTTGGAATTGCAATACAAGAAAGATTATGAAGCAATTATGGTAGAAAGAATTGCAAATACTTTGGGTATGGACAATACAAGAATCGTTTTTACGCCAAACATGATTAAACACTTAGCAAAAGGTCATGATAATGGCGAAGAAGTTGAGAACTGGGATTTACCAGCTTTAGCAGGTGCAGGGGCTATTCGTTCTTCAGCAGTTGATATGGTTAAATATATCCAAGCAAATATGGGAATACGAAAATCACCATTATACGAAGCGATGCAATTGAGTCACAAAACGGCTTATGAAAACGAAGACCAAAAATTTAAAATTGGCTTGACTTGGCACTATGATAACGATGGAGCAATTGTGCAACATGGTGGAGCAACAGGAGGTTATAGAGCCTTTGCTGGATTTGTTAAAGGAACAGAAAAAGGAGTAGTAGTTTTAACAAACTCTACAGAAGGAATTGGAGATATTGGAAGAAAGTTGTTAGACGATACGTATAATCTTAAAATGCCAAAAATTTCGATTGCTACTGATTTAGAGAAAGAAATTAAAAAGAATGGACTAGAAAAAGGTATTGAGTTTTATAGAAATGCTAAAGTTGAAAAAGCGGATAAATATGAATTTGATGATGGAGAATTGAATAATTTAGGATATGCGTATTTAGGAAAAAAGGACATTGAAATGGCACTTGCTATTTTTAAATTAAATGTAGAAATGTACCCTAAAGCATCAAACCCTTATGACTCTTTAGGAGAAGCTTTATTAATGAAAGGAGATACAGTTAACGCAATCGCAAACTATAAAAAATCAGTGGAACTAAATCCTGCAAGTGAAGGCGGAATAAAAATACTTGAAGGCTTAGGAGTTGCAACAAAAGACCTTGTAAAAGAGGTTAGCGTATCTGTAGAAATTTTAGAAACTTATAATGGTAAATATGAGCTAGGTCCTGGCTTTTTTATTACAGTTACCAACAAAGGGCAACAATTATTTGCGCTGCCAACTGGTCAAGGTCAAGCGGAATTATTTCCAAAATCAAATACAGAATTTTATTTAAAAGTTGTTGCTGCAAGTGTTACTTTTAAAGTTGATGACAACGGAAAAGTTGAAAGCCTAACCTTGCTTCAAGGTGGACGAGAAATGGTAGGTAAAAAAGTAGAATAAATCCGTCAGTTCGAGTGATTTTGTTATATCGAGCGTAGTCGAGATAAAAAAATTGTATCGAGAATTGGCTGAGGGTTAAAAATCATATTCTCGATACAATTTTAACTTGTAAGTATTTATTACTTTTGTCGTCCAATTGCAGAGATATAATTTTATTGATATGACAGAAAAAATGACCAAAGAAACTTTTTTAGAAAAGGTTTTTAATTTCGAAAAAAATAAAGAGTGGAAATACGAAGGAAACGTTCCTTGTATTATAGATTTTTATGCAGATTGGTGTGGACCATGTAAGACGATTGCACCACTTTTAGAAGTGTTGAGCCAAGAATACGAAGGTAAAATCAACATTTACAAAGTGGACACTGAGGTAGAACAAGAATTGTCTGCTGCATTTGCAATTCGTAGTATTCCTTCAATGTTATTTTGCCCTATGGACGGTGAACCTCAAATGGCACAAGGAGCACTTCCAAAAGATGAATTTGAACGCATTATTAAAGATGTGTTGGGAGTAGAGAAATAAATTTGCCTTTTTATAAAACCAAAAAACGCCTTCAAATTTTGAAGGCGTTTTTTGGTTACGCTTATCGGTTTGTATAAGAATAGTAAGGGGTTAAAATACACTTACTTTTCGGTTTTAGCACTTAGTCAAATTTTAAATTTGGCGGGCTTTGTTAATATGCACCAACTTTGGGTTTGGCACTTAGCCCTTATTATTTTTATACCGTGTTAGCTGTAGTTATTTTTTTAAGAGTTTTGATTTCAGCTCTTTAGTATCTTTTAAACTAAACTTTCTGTTTTCTTCAAAATGGTCTAGACAATAATTTATGGCTCTAATTCCTGTTCTCTTTTTTAATCTATGTTTTAATGTTGTTTCTGCTATTAGATAGTTAAATGTCAATGTGCCTTTCGGATATTTCCTAATTGCCTCTTCTAGAAACTCTATTCCTTCTTTTGGTCGGTTTAAGTTTTCATTCAATAATTTAAAAGGTCTTTCAAAATAAAACGTGTTTTCGTAAAATCCATTTTCTATCTGTAATTTCCAGTTTATTAGAGCATCTTCGTATAGTCCCATCTCTTCATAAAACTGAGCTTTTGATGAATATTTTTCATTTTTTGAAAAGAATACATTTTTTTCTCCAACTTCAAAAAGTTGTTCGAGAAGATTTTTGTCTTTTTTTTCCAAAACTAAATCTAAAAGATAATAGAAATCATCTTCTGTCAAATTATAGTTGATGCCATAATTTTCATTGGTCAAAATGGTTTTCTTTTCTATGTATGTAGAAATTGGTAAATTGTTATCAATTACTTTAATGTTGAAATCATCATAGTTTCTAAAATCTGAAAATATGAACATAAGAGCATCGTTTAATGATTTTGGTACTAAATCTAGATGTCCAGCATTATAAATTTTATGCAACCCAGTGAAATTATTGTTTTTTGTTTTCTGGAAAATTGTGTCTAATATTTTTCCAGTTTCTAATCTGTATTTATCATCTTTTAAGCCAGATGATACAAAATAATATGTCTTATTAAACTCTTTTTCAGAGAAGTGTTTTTTTAAATATTCGGTTTGTTCTTTTAGTAAATCTGGTGTTATTGCTATAAATCCATTAAAGGGGTTTTCATTTTCTGAAATCATCTCATTAACAAAAGTAGCTGTATTAGAATGTCCAATAAGCGTATTAAAACCAGATGTTGAATATTGGTTATCAATCATTGGTATTACTTCTTTAAGTAAATGATTTTTCAATTTTTCAGAACCTTCAAGAAATTCAGTTACTGGAATTCTTACGTCACGTCCATAATTAGGTGTTGTTTCATAATCTCTATTATTGTGGAAAATTCCAACTACAATACAATTTGGAATTAGATTATATTTTGCTAAATAGTTTTCGTAGTTGGTTGTAATCTCAAAAAGTTCGTAGCCATCTAATGTATAAATAACTGGATATTTTTGCTTTTTATCATAGTTCGTTGGAAGATAAATTTTTACAGTTCTCTCTTTCTTAAAAAAATTCGATTTCAATTTCTCAATTTTGTATTCATATTTAAGCGTGTCCTTCGTTTCAGATTGTCCGAATAATGAAATTGAAAGAAATAAAATTACAATTGCAAAAATTTTGTTCATAGTTCAATTTTTTTTAATTACAGCTAATGTAATGATATGAACTTTTTTAATTGTTTATATCAAACGATAAGCGAATGTAAATTTTTATAAGTTAAGAAACAAACTAAATTATTTTTTGAATTTCGAAAGAAACCTATCTTTGCACCATGCAATCCAAACTCCTTTTAATTACGCCACCCTTTACTCAGTTGAATACTGCGTATCCAGCAACGTCTTATCTCAAAGGGTTTTTGGAGGAAAATAACGTGTCGGTTTCTCATTGCGATTTGAGTATTGAGTTGTTTACCTCAATTTTTACAGGGGATTTTCTAAGTGCAATTTTTCAGGAAGCAGCAGAATTGGAGAGTTTTCATCACTCTGAAATTTCAGAAATGAAAGAACAATACATTTCAAGAGTTGATGTGGTTATTGCATTTCTTCAAAAGCAGTCGATTGATACCGCAAACAAAATTTTGGAACCTGATTTTTTACCTTTAGGTCATCGATTGATGAAAGTAAATAAAGAGATTAAATGGGAAGTTGGAGAAATAGGAGTCATAGACAAAGCAAAACATCACGCAACACTATTTATTGAAGAAATAGGAGATTTTATTCAAGCAAACGTAGATGAGTTTTTTGCATTTACCAAATATGCAGAGCAGATTGCAACTTCAGCCAGTAGTTTTGACCAATTAGAGGAATTTTTAAATTATCAACCAACAATTATCGAAGATAAAATGTTCGATATTCTGGAGGAGAAAATCAAGAAATACGCTCCAAATTTGATAGGTTTTTCTATCCCTTTTCCTGGAAATTTGTTTGCAGCTTTAAGATGTTCTCAATTCATAAAACAGTTTTTTCCTAACATTAAAATTGCATTTGGTGGAGGTTATTGCAATACAGAATTACGCTCTCTAGAAGACCCAAGAATTTTTGAATTCATTGATTTTATTTCTTTGGATGATGGTGAAGGACCTTTGCTAAAACTAGTGAATTATCTTGACGACAACGTTGACATTAATGAACTAGAAAGAACTTTTGTGTTAGAAAACAATCAAGTTGTTTATAAGAATAAAGTACCTAACACCATTTATCATCATAGGAATTTACCAGCACCAAGCTACAAAGGATTGCCTTTTGATAAATATGTATCTTTTTTAGATGTAGTAAACCCAATGCACAGAATGTGGACAGATGAGCGCTGGAATAAAATGACCATTTCACATGGATGCTATTGGAAACAATGTTCTTTTTGTGATGTGAGTTTAGATTATATTGGCAATTACCAAAACACAACAGCAGAAGATTTAGTAGATAAAATTGAGAAAATAATCAAAGATACAGGCATTACTGGTTTTCATTTTGTTGATGAAGCTGCTCCACCCAAAATGTTACGCGCGTTATCTGAAAAATTGATTGAAAGAAAACTAAAAATCACTTGGTGGACGAACATTCGATTCGAAAAAACATTTAGCCTTGAGTTATGTGAATTGATGGCAGAATCAGGTTGTATTGCGGTAACTGGAGGCTTGGAAGTAGCCTCAGATAGATTATTAACGAAGATGAAAAAAGGTGTAGATATTGCACAAGTTACGAGAGTTACAAATAACTTTTCTCAGCAAAACATCTTGGTTCACGCGTATTTGATGTATGGTTTTCCTACTGAAACCGAACAAGAAACCATTGATTCATTGGAAGTTGTAAGACAGTTGTTTGAGAAAAACTGTATTCAATCTGCATATTGGCATCAATTTACAACGACAGTTCACAGTCCAATTGGTCAAAACCCTCAAGAGTTTGGAATTAATATAACAGGACCTATTTTTGAAGGATTTGCTCAAAACGATTTATATCACGAGGACCCTCAAGGAGCAGAGCATCCTAAATATACAAAGGGATTAAATGACGCTTTGAATAGTTATTTAAATAAGACAGATTTTGAAGAGGATTTACAAAATTGGTTTGACTTCTCAGTATCGCCAACAACTCATTCAGAAGATTTAATAGAAAGTTTTTTATCTTAATCGAAAAGAATTTCTCGATGTTTTTCATCGAGGTTTCCAATGAAATTGTCATTCTCGCGAAAGCGGGAATCTAAGTATAAAATATTCCTTTACTTTAGCACTCAAGAATTATTTGTATTACCTTTGAAACACTTAATAATTAACCTTTAGTTTATGCCGTATCAAGACGTTTTTGTTCTTTTTTGGGAACAAGTAAAAGAAAGTGCCCAACAAGGTCGCTTTGCCAAGTTAACCATGGCAAAAACCATTGGGAAACCTGACTTGAGAAATATATTTCTTAGACCAGTCTATTCTGAAGATGGTTTTAAGGTTTTACTGAAATTTCGCTACAGGTCTAGAGAAACAGAGGACATTGAAAAGGAGCTTACACTAGAAGAAGCTTTTATGGTTTTGAAATCACATCTAAGAAAGCATTTTTCATCTGTGCTGTTATTTACCACAACAAAAGACGTTACTTTTAAAGTTAACAGAAAAGGTGCTGGAAGCATTACTGAGAATTCACCGACATTTCATGACGTAACTCAAGCTCAGAAGGATGTAGAATAGTTGGAGTGTTAGCGTTGGTTTGAATTTTTAGGTTTTCTAAATAATCACTTGCTATATCAATTAATTATACACGGTTTTGGCAGTAGTTTTTATTCCTTTTTAACTTTTTCTATGTGAATTTTAGTTAAAGGCTATAATAATTCTAAATTATATTGTATATTTACAACAGTTAAGGCGTAAAAATACAATAATGGAAATTAAAACAAGAACAGAGAATTCAAATAAAAAACAGGGTTCAGTAAAAGGAAGAGTTGCTAGAAAAGGAAAAAATCCAGCAAGGTCAAGACATAGTAAGTTTTCGCCATCTTGGGTTGTTGTTCATTCTAAAGATGCTCCTGGATTCAAAATGGAATTAATAAGCCGTATTAGAAAAGGTGTAAAAAAGTCAGATTGGAAACAATTGATTCAATACACAGACTCTACTGAAAAAGAGTTTGAACATATTCTTCCTGCATCTATAAGTAGTATGCAGAAGAAAGTTGTTTATGGAAAAGAGACGTCAGAACGTATTTATGAGTTAGCTAGATTATTTGGATTAGGTTATGAGGTTTTTGATTCCAAAGAAGATTTTAAAAAATGGTTAATGACTCCATCAAAAACTCTTGGGAATAAAATTCCATTTGAGTTACTTGATAGTAGTATTGGTTTTGAAATGGTAGAAAACGAAATCATTAGGATTCAATATAATGTTTATAGCTAATGATTGTTTACAGAGTAACTAATGTAAAATATAAAGACTTAACATTATCAGGAATTGGTGCTGAAAAAGTTGGCGGAAGATGGAATACAGTTGGTACGAGAGCTGTTTATTGTTCAGAAAATATTTCATTAGCGTTATTAGAGTATTATGTTCATTCCAAAAACATTGCATATTTACCTAAAAATATATTAATTGCAAAAATTCAATTTCCAGACGAGTTCTTAATAGAAGAATTAAAAAAACTACCAGAAAGGTGGAATCAATATCCATATTCTTCTAAAACAACAGATATTTTTACAGATTTAGCAAAAGACCGAAACAGATTTGCTTTAAGAATACCATCTACTATTGTAGGTCTCGAATCAAATATTATTCTAAACCCCTTGTTTAAAGAATTTGGAAAAGTTGAAGTAGTCGAGTTTATTGAATTACCAATTGACGAAAGGCTTAAAAAATATAAACGATAATAATCTACATTTTGAGGGTCTGAGTAATTTCACACAACGCAATGATATGAATCTTTTTAATGATTTATATGAGACGATAAGCGAAGATAATTTTTTAAAAGCTTAGAAACAAACTAAATTATTTTCTACCGTTTTTGATTTTAAGATATAAAACCAACAATACTTATAAATACCGTATCTTTGCGCCATGATGAATAAATTATCAGACTGGCTGCCAACGACTAACAAAGAGGTAAAACTCAGAAAGTGGGAAGAATTGGATGTGATTCTATTTAGCGGAGATGCGTATGTAGATCATCCATCATTTGGACCTGCAGTTATTGGCCGTATTCTTGAAAGTTACGGATTGAGAGTTGCGATTATTCCGCAACCAAGTGTGAATGATGATTTACAGGATTTTACCAAAATGGGAAAACCTCGTTTATTTTTTGCCGCGACAGGAGGATGTATGGATCCAATGGTGAGTAATTATACAGCTAGTAAAAGACGTCGTGATAAAGATGCATATACACCAAATGGTGATAAAGGTTTTCGACCAGATTATGCAACGTCTGTTTATTCTAAAATATTAAAAGAAAAATTTCCTGATGTTCCTGTTTTGATTGGAGGAATTGAGGCTTCATTGCGTAGAGTTACGCATTATGATTATTGGTCAGATAAATTATTACCATCAATTTTAGAAACTTCAAAAGCCGATATGCTGGTCTATGGAATGGGAGAACAGCCATTGCGAGAAATTGTTGAACTACTACAAAAAGGAGTGCCTTTTTCTAGTTTGACTAATATCAAGCAAACAGCAGTTTTAATAGATAAAAACGAAAAAATTCCAGTAATTAATGAATGGGATGATGTAACTATCAACTCTCATGAAGCTTGTTTGAAGGATAAAAAGACATTTGCATCAAATTTTAAAGTAATAGAGCAAGAATCAAATAAATTAAAAGCACGAAGAATTCTTCAAGATATTGGTGATAATAAACTGGTCATAAATCCACCATTCCCAACAATGACTGAAGATGAAATTGATGCGTCTTTTGAGTTGCCTTACACAAGGATGCCTCATCCGAAGTACAACAAAAGAGGACCTATTCCTGCGTATGAAATGATTAAGTTTTCCATCAATATTCATAGAGGGTGTTTTGGAGGATGTAGTTTCTGTACGATTTCTGCACATCAAGGAAAATTTATTGCAAGTCGTAGTCAAGAATCTATCTTAAAAGAAGTAGATACTGTTGCTAATATGCCAGATTTTAAAGGTTATTTATCTGATATTGGAGGCCCTTCTGCCAATATGTATAAGATGAAAGGAAAGGTACAAGCTATCTGTGATAAGTGTGTTGCTCCTTCTTGTATCAATCCTGTAATATGTAGTAATTTAGATACTTCTCATAAGCCTTTAACAAAGTTATATCAAGCAGTAGATAATCATCCAAAAATTAAAAAATCTTTTATTGGAAGCGGAATCCGACATGATATGTTGGTTCCAGAGTTTAATAAAAATGCAGATCCAAAAGAGTTAGATGACTATACAAAAGAAGTAATGACTAAACATGTTTCTGGACGTTTAAAAGTCGCTCCAGAACACACGTCTGATCCTGTTTTAAAATTAATGCGTAAACCATCATTTAAATATTTTCATAAGTTTAAAGAACGTTTTGATAAGATAAATATCAAAGAGAAGTTGAATCTTCAATTGATTCCCTATTTTATTTCTAGTCATCCAGCAAGTGAAGTTGAAGATATGGCAAACTTAGCTGCAGAGACCAAAGATATGGGCTTTCAGTTAGAGCAAGTACAAGGGTTTACACCTACACCAATGACTGTTGCTACAGTAATTTATTATAGTGGTTATCATCCATATACTTTAAAACCAACAAAAACTCCGAAGACAAAAAAGGAAAGAGAAGATCAACATCGTTTTTTCTTTTGGTATAAAAAAGAGAATAAAGATTGGATTCGAAATACGCTTAATAAAGTTGGAAGGCAAGATTTGTTAAAAGTATTGTTACCAGAAAATAATTCTTGGCGAAAAAGCAAAGGAAAACCAGCAAGAGATACTTTTGATGAGACTATAACTGAAAAGAAACCGCCAAGAAGATCAAATAAATATAAAAATAGACGTAAGAAAAGGTAATTTTACAATCTAAATTGTCATTCTCGCGAAAGCGGGAATCCAAATATAAAATAGTAGTTTTAAAAGTCTTTTTTCTAATATCTAAAAAGCGAAGCGATCTAAAGTGTCACCTTGAGCGCAGTCGAAAGGTCTTATACTAAACCATTTTCAACCAAATACTCTGCAATTTGAACCGCATTTGTTGCAGCACCTTTTCTTAAATTATCAGAAACAATCCACATATTTAATGTTTTGGGTTGAGATAAATCTCTTCGGATTCTTCCAACAAACACATCGTCTTTTCCATGAGCATATAAAGGCATAGGATACGTATTAGTTTCAATATTATCTTGAACAGTTACACCATTCGTTGCGTCTAATAACGTACGAATATCACTAACTTCAAAATCATTTTCAAACTCCACATTTACAGCTTCACTATGTCCTCCAGCAGTTGGAATCCTTACAGCAGTAGCGGTATATGCAACAGTTCTATCATTTAATATTTTTTGTGGTTCACGAACCAATTTCATTTCTTCTTTTGTATATCCGTTTTCAAGAAAATCGTCACAATGTGGAATAGCATTTCTGTGAATAGGATAATGATATGCCATATCTCCTTCAACATCATTCATCTCATTTTCCATTTGCTGAACTGCTTTTACGCCTGTTCCTGAAACAGATTGATACGTAGAAATAACAACACGTTTCATGTTGTATTTTTTATGAAGAGGTGCTAAAGCCATTACCATTTGAATCGTAGAACAATTTGGATTTGCAATAATTTTATCTTCTTTAGTCAGTTCAGAAGCATTTATTTCTGGCACTACTAATTTTTTATCTTCATCCATTCTGAAAGCAGAAGAATTGTCAATTACTGTAGTTCCAACTTCAGCAAATTTTGGCGCCCATTCTAATGAAGTGTCTCCACCAGCAGAAAATAATGCAATAGCTGGTTTTGAATTTACGGCATCTTGCATGCTTACTATCGTATATTCTTTTCCTTTAAAAAAAATTGTTTTCCCTACAGACCTTTCTGATGCGACTGGAATTAATTCAGTTATTTCAAAATTTCTTTCTTCAAGCGTTTGCAATAGTACGTTTCCTACCATTCCTGTTGCTCCAATTACTGCTACTTTCATTATTTTTTGACGATAAATGTTTACTTGTGCAAAGATTATAAAAAAACAACGACATAATCGCGATAATAATTGATAAATAAGAAGTGTTTTCTGTTAAAAGATGTAATTTTGTCAAAAAAATAAATATATTTCCTTGATTTTTTTTTATCAAGGATTTCTATAAAATGTCTTTCTCGCGAAAGCGGGAATCATTGTTTAACTAAAATTAGTATAGCATGCAACTGTACAATAAGTTAAGCGCTATACAACGCGCTGAATTAATTGATAAAGCCGGAAAAGAAAGATTAACGATTTCCTTTTATCAATACTATCACATTAAAAATCCACAAGTTTTTAGAGATCATTTATTTATCAATTGGGATAAATTAGATGTTTTAGGACGTATTTATGTTTCGTACGAAGGTATAAACGCGCAACTCTCAGTTCCAGCAGAAAAATTTAACGATTTCAAAACACATTTAGATAGTATTCCTTTTTTAGAAAATGTGCGATTAAATGTTGCTGTTGAGCAAGACAATAAATCATTCCTTAAATTAAAAGTTAAGGTAAGAAATAAAATTGTTGCTGATGGTTTGAACGATAATACTTTTAATGTTACAGATATTGGAGTGCATTTAAAAGCAAAAGAATTTAATGAAATGCTCGCAAATCCGAATACTGTATGTGTTGATATGCGAAATCATTATGAAAGTGAAATTGGACATTTTGATGGTGCTGTAACTCCAGATGTTGATACTTTTAGAGATTCATTAGATATTATTGAAGAAGATTTAAAAGACAACAAAGAAGACAAGAATTTATTAATGTATTGTACAGGAGGAATTCGTTGTGAAAAGGCAAGTGCTTATTATAAACATAAAGGGTTCAAAAACGTTTTTCAACTCGAAGGAGGAATTATAAACTATGTGAGACAAGTGAATGCTGAAGGAATTGAAAACAAATTTATAGGAAAAAACTTTGTTTTTGACCATCGAAGATCAGAACGTATTTCTGATGACGTTGTTTCTCAATGTCACCAATGTGGAGAGCCTTGCGATGAGCACGTAAACTGCGATAATGAAGCGTGTCATTTACTATTTATTCAATGTAAATCTTGTCAAGAAAAAATGGATACATGTTGTTCGGATACATGTAAGGAAGTAAATAAATTGCCATTTGAAGAACAAAAAGCATTAAGAAAAGGCACTCATAACAGTAATAAAATTTTCAAAAAAGGACGTTCAGAAGTGTTGAAATTTAAGAAGTAAGTTTATGCTTGTCATTCCTACGAAATCGAAGATTCACGAATACAAATATTAAAAATATGTAAAGTTGAGTAATGCAGGAATCTAAATTTTTCACCCAATCTTACACGTCTTTTTTTCTAACACTCATACGATTTTGAAAAACCAACCGTTATATAAATACTTCAAGCAATTTTTTGGTTATAAAATCTTTTTTTATTTAGTTCTCAATATTCCATATCTTTACGAATTAGTGACAAACGATTTATAAACCTTACAATGTCTTTTAGATTAATAAATTAGACATTTCAAAATATATAATTATGGGCTGCACTTCGTGCTCTACAGATAAAAACGGCGTTCCAAAAGGATGTAAAAGCAATGGAAATTGTGGTACAGGAGGTACTTGCGGAAGCGGAAGTAAATTATCCGTTTTCGATTGGCTTTCTAATATGACGCTTCCAAACGGACAAGAACCATTTAATATTGTTGAGGTTCGTTTTAAAAACGGGCGAAAACATTTTTACACAAATGAAGGCATGCAATTATGCATGGGAGAAGTTGTAACTGTTGAAGGCTCTTCTGGAGGACACGATGTAGGAACAGTTACACTTACAGGAGAATTGGTGCGCATCCAAATGAAGAAAAAAGGAGTTGCTCAAGACAGTGAAGATGTTAAGAAAATTTACAGAAAAGCATCCCAAAGAGATATTGAAATTTGGGAAAAAGTAAGAGAACGTGAAGTTGAAACACAAAAAAGAGGACGTGAAATTTTAGGACGACTTGGACTTAAAATGAAACTTTCTGATGTGGAATATCAAGGCGACGGAAACAAAGCAACATTTTATTATACTGCCGAAGAAAGAGTAGATTTCAGACAACTTATTAGAGATTTAGCAGGTGCTTTTAGAGTACGAGTTGAGATGAAGCAAGTTGGCTTACGACAAGAAGCAGCTAGACTTGGAGGAATTGGTTCTTGTGGTCGAGAATTGTGTTGCTCTACTTGGTTGACAGATTTTAGAAAAGTAAATACTGCAGCAGCACGATACCAACAATTATCTTTAAATCCTCAAAAATTAGCAGGACAATGTGGAAAATTAAAGTGCTGTTTAAATTTTGAATTAGATACTTATTTGGATGTTTTAAAAACATTTCCAAAAAAAGAAATAGTACTGAAAACCAAAAAAGGAGATGCTGTTTTTGTTAAAATGGATATTTTTAAAGAACAATTTTGGTACACATACAAAGACGATTCTTTTAAATGGTATAAATTAGATTTAGAGCAGTTAAAAGAAATTATAGAAACAAATAAAGGCGGTGTAGCGATTACATCGCTTGAAGAATTTGAGTTTGAAGAGCTTTCTAAACCAAAAATAGATTTTGAAAATGTTGTAGGTCAAGATAGTTTAACACGATTTGATCAACCAAAAAGGAAGAAAAAGAGAAGAAACAATAACAGAAAATCAGCAAATCAACAGAATAGAAATAACCAAAACAAGAAACCACAAAACAAAAAAGGACCAAGAAAACCCAACGCGCAAGGTTCTAAAAAACCCAACACTCAAGGACAACAAACCAAGAAGCCAAATATACAAGGAGGTCAAAAGAGAAAACCACAAGCAAAGAAACCAAATCCACCAAAAAATCAAAATAATGCGAAATAACTTTATCCTATTCGTGCTATTTTTAGGATTGATTTCTTGTGATTCTAATCGTATTTATGATGATTATCAGTCTGTGGAAGATAATATTTGGTTGAGAAATAATGTTGTGAAATTTGAAGTGATGATAGAAGATACTATTTCAAAAAACAATTTATTTTTGAAGGTCAGAAATGACAAAGAGTATGAATTTAGCAATTTGTTTTTGATTGCAAAAATTGATTTTCCTGACGGTTTTCAAGTTATTGACACACTAGAGTATGAAATGACTGATAAAGCAGGGAATTTTTTAGGAACAGGTTATACAGATATAAAGGAAAACAAACTTTTTTATAAAGAAAATGTACAATTCACACAAAAAGGAAATTACCTTGTAGAAGTGGAACAAGCAATGCGTAAAAATGGGAATATTCAAGGTCTAGATTCATTGAAAGGAGTTACAAACGTTGGATTTAGAGTAGAGTTGGCTACGGAATAATAGAACAGGAAATGACAAAGAAAAAAACAATAGAACAGACTAGCAATAATAATTATTTAAAGTGGTTTTGGAGACTTGTTATTGGAGGTGTAATCATGATGATTTTACCTTTTTTACTTGCTTCTTGGGGAGCGTTGGGGACTATGCCAACATTTGAAGATTTAGAAAACCCAGAAAGTAATTTAGCAACTGAAGTTATCTCTATTGATGGTAAAACATTAGGGAAGTACGCCATTCAAAATAGAACACCTGTAAATTATAAAGAGATTCCACAAAATCTTGTTGAAGCGTTAATTGCAACTGAAGATGAACGATTTTACAGCCATTCAGGTATTGATTATAAGAGTACGGCAAGAGCAATTCTTACAATGGGAAAAGGCGGCGGTGGAAGTACGGTAACTCAACAACTTTCTAAATTACTATTTCATGGTGAAGGTTCAAAAAACTTAATTCAAAGGTTAAAGCAAAAAGTAAAAGAATATGTTATTGCTGTTCGTTTAGAGCGTCAATATACAAAGCGAGAAATTATAGCAATGTATTTAAACAAGCAAGGGTTTTTATATAATGCAATTGGTATTCGTTCAGCTTCACGTATTTATTTCGGAAAAGAACCACAGGATTTAAAGATTGAAGAATCTGCTGTTTTAGTAGCAATGTTAAAAAATCCAAGACAGTACAATCCAAAAAGAGAAATTTCTAAAGAGAAATCTTTTCGCAGAAGGAACCTTGTATTTGGTCAAATGGAAAAAAATGGATTTATTACAAGTCAAGTAAAAGATTCTTTACAAAAATTGCCAATTACATTAAACTTTTCTCCAGAAGGCCATAGCGATGGTTACGCAACATATTTCCGTGAATATTTGCGAGATTACATGAAAAAATGGATAAAAAACAACCCAAAACCGGGAGGAGGAGAATACAATTTACATAGAGACGGATTAAAGATTTTCGTAACCTTAGATTCTCGTATGCAAAAATATGCAGAAGAGGCGATGCAAGAACATATGTCCAATCTACAACGTTCGTTTTTTAATGAACAAAAAAGAAACAAGACGGCACCTTTTTATGATTTAGATAAGAAATTGGTGAAAACAACAATGGATCAAGCGATGAAACGTTCTAATCGTTGGAAAAGAATGAAAAAGAGCGCGAAATCTGAAAAACAAATCAGAGCATCATTTGATATAAAAACGGATATGAGTGTGTTTTCTTGGAAAGGAGATATCGATACCATTATGACTCCAAATGATTCTATACGCTATTACAAGCACTTTTTACGCGCAGGATTAATGTCTATAGAACCACAATCAGGACACGTAAAAGCATGGGTTGGAGGAATAAATTACAAGCACTTTCAGTTTGATGCGGTAAAACAACAAAAACGACAAGTTGGCTCTACATTTAAACCATTTGTATATGCAACAGCAATCAATCAATTAAAATTATCTCCTTGTGATAGTTTTCCAAATACACCTTATACAATTTCTAAAGAAAAATACGGAATGCCAGAAGATTGGACTCCAAAAAATGCTACTGAAAAGTATGGCGGAATGCTTAATTTAAAAGAAGCATTAGCGGGATCTGTAAATGTAATTACTGCACGATTGATTGATATGGTACATCCCAAAACGGTTGCACGCTTAGCACACTCAGCAGGAATAGAAAGCGAAATTCCTGAAGTTCCTGCGATTGCTTTAGGTTCGGTAGATTTAAGTTTGTTTGAAATGGTAGGAGCGTATTCAACATTTGCAAACAAAGGCTTACGTGTAGATCAAATGATGGTGTTGAGAATAGAAGATAAAAACGGAACTATTTTAGAACAATTTATTCCTGAAACCGAAGAGGTTTTAAGCGAAGAATCTGCGTATGTAGTTTTAAATTTATTAGAAGGAGTAACAAAGTCAGGTTCAGGACAGCGTTTACGTAGTAAATGGGGAAAATATCCAGATAATGTTGTAACAGGATATCCGTATGAATTTAAAAATGCAATTGCAGGAAAAACAGGAACAACACAAAATCAATCTGACGGTTGGTTTATGGGAGTTGTGCCAAACCTTGCAACAGGAGTTTGGGTTGGAGGAGAAGATAGAGCAACACATTTTGCTGGAATATCTAAAGGTCAAGGAGCAGCAATGGCATTGCCAATTTGGGCGTTATTTTATCAAAAATGTTATGCCGACGCTTCCTTAAATGTTAGTCGGGATGAATTTGAAAAACCGAAGAATTTAGATATTGAATTAAATTGTTCTAAAATTTCTTCAGAGGAGGATGAGAATCCCTTTGATGATGAGGAACCAGAATTTTAGTCACAAAGCGACAGTTTTAATAAGTAAACAAGTTTAAAATGATAAATAAAGTTGTAAAAAATGTAGAAGAAGCACTTCAAGGTGTTGAATCTGGAATGGAATTTATGCTTGGCGGATTTGGATTGTGTGGTATTCCAGAGAATAGTATTGCGCAATTGGTGAAATTAGAAGTTACTGACTTAACGTGTATTTCTAACAATGCAGGAGTAGATAATTTTGGTTTAGGCCAACTACTTCAAAAGCGTCAAATTAAAAAAATGATTTCATCTTATGTTGGCGAAAATGATGAGTTTGAACGCCAAATGTTGTCAGGAGAACTCGAAGTTGATTTAATTCCGCAAGGAACATTAGCAGAACGTTGTAGAGCAACAGGAGCAGGTATTCCTGCGTTTTTTACGCCTGCAGGTTATGGAACTGAAGTTGCTGAAGGTAAAGAAACACGAGAATTTAATGGTAAGATGTATGTTCTTGAACATGCTTTTAATCCAGAATTTGCTTTTGTAAAAGCATGGAAAGGAGATACTGCAGGAAACCTTATTTTTAAAGGAACTGCAAGAAATTTTAATCCGATGATGGCAATGGCAGGAAAAATTACTGTTGCTGAAGTTGAAGAATTAGTTGAGGTTGGAGAATTAGATCCAAATCAAATTCATACTCCTGGAATTTTTGTACAGCGAATTTTTCAAGGAAAGGATTATGAAAAGAGAATTGAGCAACGAACGGTTACACCAAAGGTGTAATTAAAGATTATGTCATTCCTGCGAAGGCAGGAATCCAAATCCAAACCAAGTATAGATTCCTGCCTTCGCAGGAATGACAAAAACAACAAAAATGGCACTAAACAAAACACAAATAGCACAACGAATCGCTCAGGAGTTACAACACAATTGGTATGTAAATCTTGGAATTGGCATTCCAACTTTAGTAGCAAATTATATTCCTAAAGGAATAGATATAGAATTTCAATCAGAAAATGGATTACTCGGAATGGGACCTTTCCCAATAGAAGGAACTGAAGATGCAGATTTGATAAACGCAGGAAAACAAACAGTGACTATTTTGCAAGGAGGATCTTTATTTGATTCTGCAATGAGTTTTGCAATGATTCGAGGGCAACATGTTCAACTAACTGTTCTTGGTGCAATGGAAGTTGCTCAAAATGGAGATATTTCAAACTGGAAAATTCCAGGGAGAATGGTCAAAGGAATGGGAGGAGCGATGGATTTAGTAGCATCGGCAGACAATATTATCGTTGCGATGATGCACACTAATAAACGTGGAGAATCAAAACTATTAAAAAAATGTTCATTGCCATTAACAGGTGTTGGATGTGTTAAAAAGGTTGTTACAAATCTTGCTGTTTTGGATGTTGTTGAAGATGGTTTTAAATTATTAGAACGTGCTCCAGGAGTTACAGTAGAAGAAATTAAAAACGCTACGGAAGGAAATTTAATTATTGATGGTGAGATTCCAGAAATGGACCTATAAGGTCTTTAATTTTTGCTCATTGAAGCGGAGCAGAGAACTAAAAGTAATCAAATGAAAATACTATCATATAATGTAAATGGAATTCGTGCTGCACTCAAAAAAGGATTTATTGAATGGCTGATTGCCGCAAATCCTGATGTATTGTGTATTCAAGAAACAAAAGCACATAAAGAACAGTTAGACTTAACACTGTTTGAAGATGCAGGATATAAATACCATTATTGGTTTTCGGCACAAAAAAAAGGGTATTCTAGTGTCGCTGTTTTATGTAAAAATAAACCAAATCATGTTGAATATGGTACAGGAATTGAAACAATGGATTTTGAAGGTCGTAATCTTCGTGTAGATTTTGATGATATTTCTATAATGAGTTTGTATTTACCTTCTGGAACGAATGATATGCGACTTGATTTTAAGTTCAATTATATGGATGAATTTCAAGAATACATTACTAATTTAAGAAAAGAAATTCCAAATTTAGTTATCTGTGGAGACTATAATATTTGTCATGAAGCGATAGATATTCACAACCCAAAAATGAAAGGTGTTTCAGGGTTTTTACCTGAAGAACGCGCATGGATTGGAGACTTTATTGATAGTGGTTTTATTGATACTTTTCGTCATTTTAACAAAGAACCAGATCATTATAGTTGGTGGAGTTACAGAGCAAATGCTCGAAATAACAATAAAGGATGGCGATTAGATTATTGTATGGCAAGTGCGCCATTAAAAGATAAATTAAAACGTGCTTTTATATTGCCAAATGCAAGGCATTCAGACCATTGTCCTGTTGGAGTAGAAATAGAAATATAGTAATCAGTTAGTAGTATTCAGTAAATACAGTCAAATTTTATATGAAGATAAAGAATTACATATTATTTATAGCCTTTTGTTTTTCAATAAGCACTTTTGCACAAGACACAATTTTTCTTGCAAAACCTGAGAGAAGCCAAATTAAAGACTCTCTAAACACTAAAATTACTGAACTAAAAGATGCTATTCAAAACGATACAAATAAATTAAATGAGCCTGCAATTTCATCAGAAAAAGAAACTACTATTTCTGATAAAAATTCAGTAAAAGATATTGCTGAAGCAACCTTAATAGATAGTCTATGGCTGCAAGAATTATACAACTCTCCATTATACGACACGATTCAATATGTGATTGATGACACCAAATTGGTTGATGTACAATTAGAAGAATTACCTACAGAATTATTAAAAGAACGCTTACGAGTTTTAGACAACGAAACGCCTTTTAATGTCGAATACAATAAGAGTTTAGAAAACCTTATTAAAACATACCTAAAAAGGCGTAAAAGAGCCTACGGAACGTTGATGTCAAGGGCACAGTTTTATTTTCCGATGTTTGAAGAGCAGTTAGATAAATATGATATTCCGTTAGAGATAAAATATTTGGCAATTGTAGAATCAGCTTTAAAACCAAGAGCAAAATCTAGAGTTGGTGCAACAGGATTGTGGCAGTTTATGTATCAAACAGGGAAACAGTTTGACTTAAATGTGAGTTCGTATGTCGATGAACGTCAAGACCCTTTAAAAGCAACAGAGGCAGCGTGTAAATACTTAACAGCCTTGTATCGAATTTTTGGCGATTGGGATTTAGCATTAGCAGCCTATAATTCAGGTCCTGGAAATGTGAATAAAGCAATAAGACGCGCAGGAGGAAAACGTAATTATTGGAATATTCGTCAGTTTTTACCAAGAGAAACTGCTGGATATTTACCAGCTTTTTATGCTACTTTATATATTATGAAACATGCTGATGATCATGGAATTGTAGCAAAAAAAGCATATATCAATAAGTTTGAAACAGATACAATTCACATAAAAAAACAATTGACTTTTGAACAGATTCAAAAGTTTTTAGATGTAGACATTGAAATGCTTCAATTTTTGAATCCACAGTATAAGTTGGACATTATTCCGTATAGAAAAAACAAGAATTATTATATTCGATTGCCACTTTATAATGTTGGACAATATATCAGTAATGAAAAAGAATTATACGCTTTTGTTGATATTGAAGAAGCTAAAAGAGAGAAGCAACTACCACAATATGTAGAATCGAATGATAGAGTTCGCTATAAAGTTAGAAGTGGTGACTACCTTGGTAAAATTGCAAATAAATTTGGAGTGAGTGTTAGTTCTCTTAAACGATGGAATGGACTTAGAAGTAATCGATTAAAAATAGGGCAACGATTAACAGTTTATCCAAGAAAATCTACTTCAAGTACTGCATCAACTAAGACTTCAAAACAGACTAAAAAACCATTACCAAAAGGAGAATATACAACTTACACTGTAAAAAGTGGCGATTCACTTTGGACCATTTCCAAGAAATTTTCAAATGTTTCTATTCAAAACTTAAAAGATTGGAATGATATTTGGAGTGTTAAATACCTGAAACCAGGAATGAAACTAAAAATATTTAAAAGTTAAAGCTATGAAAAAACTACTATCACTTGTTATACCATTTTTATTATTGATTTCATGTACATCCACAGAAAGAAAAATAACATTACCCAGTTCAAATGCTAGTAGTATGAATCAAGTTTTGGTTGTTATGGATAATGATTTGTGGCAAGGAATTGAAGGAGATGAATTGCGAAAAGTTACTGGAGAAGAAGTATTAGGACTACCACAAAGAGAACCCCAATTTAGGGTCACTCAAATACCAGTAAACGCATTTAAAAATTTATTTAAATTACATAGAAACATTCTTATTGTTGCAATAGGAAAAGAGACGGGATTTAATGTAAAAACAAACAGATACGCTTCTCCACAAACAATGATTACATTGGTAGCAAACAACAAAGAGAGTTTGATAAGTTTAATACAACAGAAGAAATTAGAGATAACACGCGTCTTTAAGAATGCGGAGATAAAAGCATTACAACGAAAATTAAGAAGAAAACAATTTGACACTTCAACATTAAAAACATTAGAAAATTTAGGAGTAAGTTTAGAAATCCCTATAAATTATAAATTGGTTGATGATACTGGAGATTTTTTATGGATGCGAAAATATATAAAACAAGGTCAAACCATGAACCTTATAGTGTATGAATTACCTATTACCTCTACAGAAGATACAGAAGGTAAAAATATTGTTTCAGTTAGAGATACGATTGGTAAAAAATACATTCCAGGACAGTTTGAAGATACTTATTTAATTACTGAACAAGCATATTCTCCTCATACTTTTTTAGTGGAATTGAATGGCAAAAAAACTTTTGAAACTCGTGGAAAATGGGAAGTAAAAGGGGATTTTATGGCAGGCCCTTTTTTGAATTATACAGTTGTTGATAAAGTAAATAATCGTTTGGTTGTTGTAGAAGGATTTACCTATGCACCAACTACAAACAAACGCGATTTTATGTTTGAGTTAGAAGCCATTTTAAAAACGGTGAAGATAAAAAATTAATAATTTTCTTCTTTGAAAATGCTTTTTTCTTTATCATAATCAAAATTTTGAACTTGAATTAAATCCAAAATACTGTGATAGAAAAAATCTGCAGAAACTCTTTTTTCTTTGTTTTTTATTAAAGCACTAACCGATTTTGGATATGCAGAAAATAACTCGTCAGAATACCAAACAATCATTGCTGGATTTTTACTAACCTCACTTTCCTGAGCATGTAACCACTTTCCGCCTTCACCAAGTATTTCTCCATGATCTGAAACATACATTACAATTGATTTTGTATGTGTTTTTTCTACGGATGAGATAACAGTATCAATAAAATTATCCAAATAAACCAACGTATTATCATACGAATTAATTATTTGCTCAGCCTCTAATGATGGGATATGTTTACTGTCTGTTACTGGAGTAAATTTTCTAAATTCATCAGAATATCGATTTTCGTACCACCAATGACTTCCAGTCATATGGAGCGTTATAAATTGGTTTTTAGTAGTTTTTAATACCGAATCAAACGGTTGTAGCATTTCTTCATCAAGCGCCTTATTAAAACTCATAATAGACCTGAATTTATCTATCAATTCTACATTTTTATTACTTCTGATAATTGGAGCGTAACTCTTAACGATTGTGCTATTACCAATCCACGAAGTTTTATAATCTGTAGCATTTAGAATAGAAAAAAGAGAATAAACTTCGTTTGATTTTACAACATCATTTACACTTTGATTGGTCAGTAATTGCTTGACACTTGCAACAGTATGTGTTAAAGGTGTATATAAATCAGAATAACTAATAACATTCTTTCTTTTAGATAATTTAGGACTAGTTTCTCTATTATAACCGTTTAATTGTATATGATCTGCACGCACAGATTCACCAAGAATAAATATAAAATTAATGTCATTTACGATTGCCTTTACATTATTATTGATAGGTAAAAGTTGGATATGATCCTCTTCAAAAAATTCAATAACACTATTAAATGCAACATAAGGAAGACGCGATTTAAAAGTATTATGCCTATAAGATTCAATTATAAAATAAGTTGCAATTCCTAGTATAGCAAGGATAATTAAAGGTGATTTTAACTGATTAACCTTAATTTTTTTATATTTTTTAATGACGAAATAGAGTACTAGCCCAACAAACAACACGTAAGCAATAAAAGGAATTGAAATCAAATCTACACTTACCAAAAGACTTGTTTCTGAGATTGCTTCTATCATAGATTTTGTAACGCTCAAGTCTAAAGAATATTTATAAAAACCTAAAAAAGAGAGCGATATAAACAGTATTGAAAAGCCAACATAGAAAATATATTTATTGATACTCAAAAAATAGAGTATTCCAAAAAAGGAAAATTGTAATAATAAAAAGTGAATAAAATAGATTAAATAATCTTTAAAACCACTCAACGGAATATGATAATATGAAGATAGAGTAATACAAAAAGCAACAATCAGATTCAGTATTAAATGAAAATAGATTTGTTGCTTGTATTTTTTAAAAAAGTTCAAATTTGGCTTATTTTGTCTCCATTTTAGCCCAAGAATCTCTTAAAGGAACAGTTCTATTAAAAACTAGTTTTCCTTCAGTAGTATCTTCATCTACACAGAAATAACCTTTACGTTGAAACTGAAACGTGTCACCTTTTTTTGCTGAGGCTAAACTCGGCTCACAAGCAGCTGTAATCACATCTAACGAATTTGGATTTACAAAATCCATGAACCCTTTATCTTTATGATTGTCAGGAGCTTCATCGCTAAATAAACGATCGTAAACTCTAACCTCTGCTTCCACAGCATGTTTTACAGAAACCCAATGAAGCGTTCCTTTTATTTTACGTAAACTTGCTTCAGAGCCACTTCCACTAAGTGAATTTTCATCATAAGTACAGTGAATTTCCGTTACATTTCCTTCAGCATCTTTCACACAACTTTCAGCTTTTATGATATATGCGTTTTTAAGACGCACTTCTTTCCCTAATTTTAATCGAAAGAATTTTTTATTTGCTTCTTCTCTAAAATCTTCTTTTTCGATATAAATTTCTCTTGAAAACGGCACTTCTCTACTTCCAAAACCTTCAGCGTAATCATTATAATTAGCATCTAATAATTCTTCTTTTCCTTCAGGATAATTAGTAATTACAACTTTTACTGGATCTAAAACAGCTAGTACTCTAGGCGCAATAGTATTCAAATGATCTTTAATACAAAACTCTAATAACGAAACATCAGTAACATTATCACGCTTTGAAATTCCAGATAATTCACTGAAATTTTTGATAGATTCTGGTGTATAACCTCTTCTTCTCAATCCAGAAATTGTTGGCATTCTTGGATCGTCCCAACCGTTTACAACACCATTCTCAACCAACTGCAACAATTTACGCTTGCTCATGATAGTATAACTCAAATTTCGCCTAGCAAATTCACGCTGTTTTGGGCGTAATTTATCTGAAGTTACAACTTGATCGAGATACCAATCATATAATTCTCTATGACTTTTAAACTCAAGCGTACAGATAGAATGTGAGATTTGCTCTATATAATCTGATTCTCCATGTGTCCAATCATACATTGGGAAAATACACCAATCTGTACCAGTTCTATGATGTGCTTTTTTAAGCACACGATATAAAATAGGGTCACGCATGTGCATGTTGTTATGCGACATATCTATTTTAGCGCGCAATACGACATCACCTTCATCAAACTCACCATTTTTCATTTTTTCAAACAACGCAAGATTTTCTTCAACCGAACGATTTCTATACGGACTATCAGTTCCAATACTTGTTGGCGTCCCTTTTTGTGCTCTTATTTCTTCTGATGATTGCTCATCAACATATGCCTTTCCTTTTTTGATAAGATCAACTGTCCAATCGTATAATTGTTGAAAATAATCAGAAGAATACAATTCATTTGCCCATTTAAACCCAAGCCATTCAATATCTTTTTTAATAGCATCTACATATTCTTGCTCTTCTTTTGCAGGATTTGTATCGTCAAAACGAAGGTTTACTGGAGCATTATAACGCTCTCCTAATCCAAAATTAAGACAGATAGAAGCAGCATGTCCAATGTGTAAATAACCATTTGGTTCTGGTGGAAAACGAAAACGTAGTTTGTTGTTTTCTAATCCATTTGATAAGTCTTCTTCTATAATATGCTCAATAAAATTGAGTGATTTTGTTTCTTCAGTCATGTTACTTTATTAGAACTGCAAATTTATAGAAATAAAGTGAGATATAACACACACTGTTACAATTCCGTTTATCGGATGAAACTTCGCGTTTGTTTAATGAGACGCATGTTATAATAGATGCTATTACTTTTTGTGTTTAAAGGAGTTTACTTTGGACGTAAATTAAAAAACTCTATATGAAAACGATTAAAACAGTATTACTTCTTTTATTAACAATAACTTTATCTATCAGTTGTGATAATGACAGCAGCCCATCACCAAATGATGTGGCTTGTAATTATCAAGGGCTAACCTTTTTAGATACTTCAAACAACACACAAACTCTTATTCCAGAAAGTGACTTAACTACTGAGTATTTCCCTAATTCTAGTAATGGTCCTGAGGTAGAAATTTATGGAGGTACGCCTTTTGTTGTTTTTACAACAATAGCAGTAACAGTTGGCGCAACCGAAAATATTAACCTCATTGTAAACGGTACGAGTTATCCTGTAACGGTTACTTGTCAACGTGCTGGAACAGTAGTTGGTGACGAGTTTAGATATGATGTAACCGCAAATAATGTAGAGGCGGAGTATTGTGTTGTTGTAGACACTGTAATACCGTAAATGCATCCTGAACTTTTCCATATTGGTAACATTACTATTTATACTTATGCATTTTGTATTGTTGTAGGAACACTAGTTGCTTCAATTTACACAAAATGGCGCGCAAAAAAAGAATTAGGGATTATAAATTTATCAAACAATTTCTTCTACTTAATTTTTATTGCAGGTTTTGTTGGCGGAAAACTATTTTTCTATTTAGAAAAGCCAATATATTATTTTAAGAACCCAACATTAATGCTAGATAATTTTTCTGGCGGATTTGTGTTTTACGGTTCATTTGTAACCATTATACTAATGTTAATCTGGTATTTAAAAAAATACAAAATTCCTGTGTTACCAATGTTAGATGTTTTAGCAATCACCACAACTATCGTACATGTAATTGGTAGAATGGGTTGTTTTTTTGCAGGATGTTGTTATGGAAAGCCAACAACTTTATTTACTGGAATGGTTTTTCCGGATACTAACAGTGTTTATGTACATCCATCACAATTATATGAAATTATAAGCCTTTTAATTATAATGACAATTCTATTACAAGTAAAGAAGAAACAACAATTTAAAGGACAATTATTTTTAACATATCTTATGCTATATGCTATTATTAGAGGTTTTTTAGAAATTTTTAGAGGTGATAAACGCGCTTTTATTATCGATGGTGTTTTGTCACACTCGCAATTTATAGCAGTATTAATACTAATTATAAGCCTGCTTTTATATCAAAAAACAAAGAACAAACAATTAATAACCTTAAATAAATTTAAGAAATGAAAAAAAGAATTTTAAACACCGTATTACCATCAATTTTATTGATAGGAGCTGTTTTTATAATTGGAAGTGGATGTACTGGATCTGGAGATCAATATTATTCTTGGTATGCTGATGCTGACGGAGATGGTTTTGGAAAATGGGAGGCAAATCCAGAGAGTGCTACACTCCAACCCCAACCACAAGGAAAAGTCAGAGATGCGA
The DNA here is from genome assembly GCA_002733665.1 of Lutibacter sp. Classification (GTDB taxonomy): domain Bacteria; phylum Bacteroidota; class Bacteroidia; order Flavobacteriales; family Flavobacteriaceae; genus Urechidicola. Next base: position 30,301 of record NVWM01000004.1, on the reverse strand, counting down.
GTGATTGCAACGATACAGATGCTACTATTAATCCAGATGCTATAGAAGTTCCAGATAACGATATAGATGAAGATTGTAATGGCCTATATGCTTATACTTTTTATTTAGATAATGATAGTGACGGTTTTGGAGAAAGTACGCCTACAATATTAGAAATAAATTTAGGTGATGGCCCTCCAGAAAAATACGTAATGAATAATGTTGACTGTAACGACAATGATATGACAGTAAATATTTTGGCTGATGAAATAATGGGCAACGGTATGGATGATAACTGCAATGGCTTAACAGATGCTGATGATATTAGATTTATAGATGAAGATGGTGATGGATATGGGTCTCAAAATGAGGCAGCAGCAGACGGTGTTTTTAACAATTTAGATTGTGATGATTTGAATCCAGATGTTCACCCTTATGCAACAGAAGTTTCAGGGAACAATATAGATGATGATTGTGACGGAACTATTGATGAATAATAATTAAAAAAACCGCTATATTTACATTAATAAAGAAAATCGCTTTTGAACACTAAAAAACTCCATATCACATTACTATTAATTTTGATATGGAGTTTTTCATTTGCTCAACAATACATTAACTTTACTACAAACGATGGCTTGCCAAGTAACCATATATACAAAATCACTCAAGACAAAGAGGGTTTTATATGGATTTTAACAGACAAAGGTGTAGTCAAGTATAATGGCACAACATTTAAAGTGTTTACCACAAAAGAAGGATTGCCCTCTAATGATATTTGGGATATTAGAATAACTCCAGATAATAAAAAATGGTTTTTTACTAAAGCGACTAAACTAGGATATATTAAACAAGACAGTGTGTATACTTTCTCTTCAAATGAAGAAAAAAAAATTCTTTATCCAGTAAATATACATCAATTTAAAAATGAAATATTCTTTTCAGATTTTCATACTAATTATTTTTTAAAAAATAATAGATGGACAAAACATATTAGTAGACAAAGTAATGGAATGGAACTATTTCCTTTTTTAAAGGAGAAGAATATAACCTATTTAGATTTTTTTAAAGATAAAGTTTTAGTTTTAGACAGTAATTATAAACTTCGTAAAAAACTAGAAGAAGATATCTTTCTTAAAAGTGAGTCTAGAAGCCAGTTTGATAGTGTGTTTTATTTTTTAGGGAATAAACATTTTGGAATTTTAGATGAAAATTTAAAAACCAAAATAGTAGAATTAAAAGAAGAGTCTAACTTTGTTAGAGTAAATAAAGCAAATAATAAAATTCAAATAACTGGTTTGAATTTTAATACTTTTATAGATAAGGAGTACAACCTATTAAATCATTTTTCTGTACCAAAAGAGTTAAATTCTCATTTTACTTTTGTAGACAAAACAGGAAATTATTGGATTGCAACATTTTCAAATGGATTTTATTTTTTGCCTAAAAACAAAAGGAATGTTAAATCAATATTTGAAAATAAAAAAGTAAGCAGAATAAAAAAAATAAACGATGAATTATGGGTTAATGTTTTTGATATGGGCGTTTATAAAATAGATTCTGTTAATTTAGAAAGCACACCTAAATACCTAACAAATAATTTTATTTATAATTTTACTGAGATTAATGATTTAGATAAAACATATATTTTAGGCAAACAAGAAACAGTAGTTTTAGATAAACCAAAGAAAAAATTAATTTTAGAAAATCAAGAATTTGAAAATGTAAGAGGTTTAACTTTCCATAATGATTATTTATATGGAATAGCATCATCTAGATTGTTTAAGATAGATCCTAAAAGTTTTAAAGTAGTTAAAGAAATTATTCAAAACGGAATAAGAAAAATATTCAAGTTTAACAATAAGGTATATATAGCAACAGCCTCAGGTTTCAAGTATTTGAAAGAAGATAACCTAATTGATGTTCAAAATTTAGATTTTGATAAGCCTGTCATCTCTGTTTTAATATTAAATGAAGATAAGTTAATTATTGGGACTGAAGGGTTTGGAGCTTACCTATTAGAAAACAACAAAGTTACTTTGATAAATCAAACGGCGTTTTTGTCAGTTCAAGATTGTTTAATTAAAAACAACTTCTTATGGTTAGCAACAAATAAAGGAGTTTTAAAATTTAATAATCAAGATGATGATTGGAAATTAATAAGAAAATATACTACCGCTGATGGATTACCGTCTAATTTGGTTCATCAATTATATGTAACCGATAAAAATATTATTTCTACTAGCAATGAAGGGGTGTCTAGTATACCAATAGCAGTAAATTATATAACTAATTCATTAAGTATATATGTAGATAACCATAAATATAATAATCTATCAACTTCTAAGAATAATAAGTATAAAAATCCAAGTCAAATGGATTTTAAAATCTCTGAAATTGATTTTTCTTTAGATAATAAAATAACATTTCAATATAAGCTATTGCCCATTCAAAAAAAGTGGTTTACAACCAATTCCAGTCAATTATCTTTCAATAATTTAGCACCAAATAAGTATACTTTATTATTGAAAAAAGGGGATAATTCAGCATCATATGAGTTTCAAATATTGCCACTTTGGTACCAAACACTCATTTTTAAAATTGCCGTAGGTTTTGGATCACTCTCATTACTATTTTTTATATTCTCTTTTCTTAAGAAATTAGAACTTAAAAAACAAGAAGAAAAATTCACTCAAGAAAAACTCTTGTCAGAAACACAATTAAGAGCATTGCGAAGTCAAATGAATCCTCACTTTGTATTTAATTCTTTAGCCGCGATTCAATTTTATATCAACGATAATAATTTTGAGGCTTCAGAAAAGTATCTACTGAAGTTTTCTAAATTGATACGTCAATTTTTTGAACTATCAAAAGAAGAAAAAATCAGTATCGAAACAGAAATAAGTTTATTAAAAGGGTATTTGGATATAGAAATTCTTAGATTTAATAAAAAATTAAATTATACAATAAATATTGATGAGAAACTAAACATAAAACAAGCTACAATACCAACAATGCTTTTGCAACCAGTTGTTGAAAATGCAGTAAACCACGGAATTTTTAATAAAGTAGAAAACGGTCTGATTACAATTAGTTTTACAGCAATTGATCAGCAAACTTATAAAGTCGAAATAACAGATGATGGTGTTGGTTTTGTAAATACAAAGAAGATAGGATTAGGAAAAGTAAAGTCAACAAATGTATTAGAAGAAAGACTTCGTTATTTAAATCAATCTGGAAATTGGAAAATTTCATACGATACAGAAGTGTTACACCCAACATTGGAAGACAAAGGGAATAAATCAACATTTATAATTACACAAATAAAATAGATGAGTACTATTACAGCAATATTGGTAGATGATGAAATTTCTAACTTAAAAGGGTTACGAAAAAAGGTAGAAAACCTATTTCCAAAAATAGAGATCTTAGGCTGCTATCAAAAACCAGAAGAGGCAATTAAAGAAATAAAGAAAAAGCAACCAAGTATTTTATTTCTCGATATTCAAATGCCAAGAATCAACGGTTTTGAACTATTATCACAATTAAAACAGATTCATTTTCAAGTCATTTTTGTTACAGCATTTAGCGAATATGCCATTGAAGCCTTTAAAGAAAACGCAATAGACTACGTTTTAAAACCAATAGATAATAAAGATTTAATAGTAGCTGTAGATAAAGCATTAACAGTAATTAAAACCCAAAAGAAGAGTGATAATAATCACAAGTTAGTAGAGCTGCTGACCAGTACAATAGCTAGTAATAACAAAATTATTGTGCCAACCACAAAAGGGATGTCTTTTATACCACAAGATGAAGTGATGCACTTAGAAGGATATGAAGGCTACACTAAAATACATCTTATAAATAATACAACAATTATTAGTTCTTATAACTTAGGTAAATTTGAAAACTTATTAAGTACAAATTTTTTTAAATGCCATAAATCTCATACTGTTAACCTTGAAAAAGTAAGACATTTTGAAAATGAGGGTTATCTTGTTTTAGAAAATGAACAACGCGTACCTATTTCTAAAACGAATAAAAAAGCATTTTTAGAGATGTTTACTTAGTTTTAAATTGCTATTTCAAATAACGCCAAACTTCCTTTATAATGCGCAGGCATTCCTTGTAAAGCATCAATTTTGATGGTTTCAGTGTGTTTAAACCCACACTTTATATAATAGTCGATCAATTTTTGGTTGTGACCCAAAGTATCCATCCTAATGAATTTTTTTTGATGAGTTTTGCAATATACTGTTGCCCAACTCACAATGATATTTACAAAACCACGACCTCTAAATTTATTATTTACTGATATTCTATGAATATAAATTGAAGGTTGCTGATCCTTTTCTTTCCAGATAATTTCATCATTATAGGTAACAGCAAAAACACAAGCAATTTCATTGTTAATTAAAATTTTCCATTGACGATTTTCTTCAATTTCTGTTTCTATAAGAACTCTTTCAAAGCCTACCCATTGTTGCATAAAAACTTCTACTTGATATTTTGAAGCCTCATCATATAAGTCAAATATTGTATCAATATCGTCAATAGTACTATTTACAATTTTCATTTTAGGGAATAAATAAGGAAAATTCTTGATATTATTCAAGGACAGTCTCTTTGTTCAGCAGACAACCAACTTCAACTTTTGGATATAAATCACTAAAACGCATTACTTTGTTAATTCCAACACGTTTATTAATATGCTCTCTTTCAATATCTTCAGGATTTTCTAATCCAGCCGCAGCTAATAATTCTATAAAACTCTGCACTGTTTCATGTTGATAATTTTTAACTCGCTCTGCTTTATCGCTAACATTTAATCCTCTCATTAATGATTTGTTTTGTGTTGCAATACCAACAGGACATGTGTTTGTATTACAAAGTAATGCTTGAATACAACCAACAGAAAGCATCATTGCGCGTGCACTATTACAAACATCTGCACCAAGTGCAATTACCCTTGCCATATGAAAACCGGAAACAATTTTTCCGGCAGCAATAATTTTAATATCTTTTTTAAGATTATAACCAACCAACGTGTCGTGCACAAAAACCAATCCATCGCGAAGAGGCATTCCAATCGAATTTGAAAACTCTACAGGCGCTGCTCCAGTTCCACCTTCTCCACCATCAACAGCAATAAAATCTGGAATAATTCCTGTAGAAATCATTGCTTTACACAAATCTATAAACTCTTGTTTTTTACCAACACACAATTTAAAACCAACAGGTTTCCCTCCTGATAAATCTTTACATTTTTTTATGAAATGCATAAATTCAGTTGGATTAGAAAAAGACGAATGAGTTGGTGGAGAATGGACATCGTTATAAGGCTCTATATGACGAATTTTAGCAATTTCGGGCGTGTTTTTCTTTGCCGGAAGAATTCCTCCATGTCCAGGTTTTGCCCCTTGAGAGAGTTTGATTTCAATCATTTTCACTTGATGTTTTTGAGCACCTTCTTTAAACCCTTCATCAGAAAAATTACCGTCTTTATCTCTACAACCAAAATAACCTGTTCCTATTTGCCAAACTAAATCTCCTTCTGGATTTAGATGGTGAGGGCTTAAACCTCCTTCACCAGTATTGTGAGCGAAATTTCCCATTTTAGCACCTTTATTCATTGCCAAAACAGCATTTTCACTCAACGAACCAAAACTCATTGCAGAGATGTTTAACAAACTCATAGAATAAGGTTGTTTACAATCTTTATTTCCTATTAGTACACGAGGAAACTCTCCAGTTTTTTTGGAGTGACCTGCATACATCGAATGATCCATCCATTCATATCCAGAACGATATACATTCATTTGTGTACCAAATGGTGCGGTTGAGATTTCTTTTTTAGAACGAGAATATACCAAACTTCTAAAAATTCTATTAAAGGGTCTTCCTTGAGTATCGGTTTCAACAAAATATTGCATTATTTCAGGACGAACACTTTCTAGAATATACCTAAAATGACCTAAAACTGGAAAGTTCCGAAGAATCGTATGTTTTTTTTGAGTAATATCATATATGCCCAACAAAATTAATGGCAGTATTACAACAAAACTCCATAGAATAGGAGTCCAAAATTGAGTAAATACGGCTATTACGATGACGGTAAGTAAAGAGATTAATAAGAATTTTTCGCGGACTTTCATTGAGTATAATTTTTTACAAATATCTTAAAAAATTAATAGATTTTGAGAGTTTTATAACCTTTTGTCATTCCTGCGAAGGCAGGAATCCATACTCTTATTTGGTTTAGATTCCTGCCTTCGCAGGAATGACATTCGTTTATGATTTTACTAAAAAATTAAACCTTATTTTTGTCTAAAGTTTTTTAAATGGGAATAATAAAAGTACAAAATATAAGAGTATACGCATATCACGGATGCTTAATTGAAGAAGGGAAAATAGGTTCTGATTATAGAGTTGATGTAAAAGTAAAAGCAAATTTATCAAAATCTACTAAGACTGATGAGTTAGCAGATACAGTCGATTATGTGCATTTAAATAAAATTGTAAAAGAAGAAATGGCAATTCGTTCCAAGTTATTAGAGCATGTTGCAGGCAGGATTTTAGACAGGATTTTAGATGAAATAAAAATGGTAAAAATTGCTGATGTATCAGTTTCTAAAATAAACCCTCCAATTGGAGGAAATGTAGAAAAAGTAACTGTAAATCTTAGAAAGCAACGAAAACAATAAAAAACCTTGTATGCAAACTAAAAATAATTAAATTTGCAGTCACAATTTGGCGTTGTGGCCGAGTGGCTAGGCTGGGCTCTGCAAAAGCTCCTACAGCGGTTCGAATCCGCTCGACGCCTCAAAACCGTTTCGAATTTTCGAAACGGTTTTTTTATTTTCTTTAACATATAAATTATTAGAAATTTAGCATATTTGTAGAAATTCAATCACATGAAAATTTATCCAATAGAAACAGGAAACTTTAAACTCGATGGAGGTGCAATGTTTGGCGTTGTCCCAAAGGTTTTGTGGCAACGAACTAATCCTGCAGATAGCAAAAACTTAATTGATTTGAGTATGCGCTGCCTACTGATTGAAGATGATGAACGCTTGATTTTGATAGATACAGGTGTTGGGAATAAACAATCAGACAAGTTTTTTAGTTACTATTATTTATTTGGAGAATTTTCTTTAGACACATCACTTGCCAAATATGGTTTTCATCGTGATGATATTACCGATGTTTTTTTGACACATTTACATTTTGATCATTGTGGAGGCTCTATTCAATGGAATAAAGACAAAACCTTTTATGAACCTGCATTTAAAAACGCAAAGTTTTGGAGCAATCAAGACCATTGGAAATGGGCAACAGTACCAAATGCTCGTGAAAAAGCATCGTTTTTGAAAGAAAATATAAATCCGATGGAAGAAAGCGGACAATTAAATTTTGTTGATCTTCCTAAGAATAATTTTTTAGAAAATTCTGCTTTAGGGTTTGACATTTTATTTGCCAATGGTCATACAGATAAGCAAATGATTCCACATATAAAATATCAGGGAAAAACAATTGTTTTCATGGCAGATTTGTTGCCAACAACTGGACATATTCCTTTACCTTATGTGATAGGTTATGATACGCGTCCATTATTAACTTTAGATGAAAAAGAAATCTTTTTAAACAAAGCAGCAGATGAAGAATTTTATCTTTTTTTAGAACATGATTCGTATTCAGAATTATGTACAGTAAAACACACAGAAAAAGGTGTCCGACTTAAAGACACCTTTAAATTTAATGAAATTTTTAATTAATAAAGAATATGAATAAATACACATTATCAGGAGTACTACTAACTTTAGTTTTATGGGTTAACGCACAATCAAACGTTACTTATTGGCAGCAACATGTTGATTACACAATGGATATTGATATGAATGTTGAAAATTATCAATACCAAGGCAAGCAAAAGTTAGTGTATACAAACAACTCTCCTGATGAATTGAATATGGTTTTTTATCATTTATATCCCAATGCTTTTCAACCAGATTCTGAAATGTACAATCACTACTTAACAATACCAGATCCTGATAGAAGATTTGTTAAAAGTGTTTTGAATATTGCTAATTTAAAACCTGAAGAACAAGGTTTTATTAAAGTTAATTCTTTGAGACAGAATAAAAAGACTGTTGAATATGAAGTAATTGGAACGATACTTAAAGTTACGCTTAATAAACCAATTCAACCAAATGAGTCTGTAACTTTTGACATGGAGTTTTTAGGTCAAGTACCAGTTCAAACAAGACGTTCGGGAAGAAATAATAAAGAAGGAATTGCACTTTCTATGGCGCAATGGTACCCAAAAATGGTAGAGTATGATGTGTCAGGATGGCAAGCGAACCCTTATATAAATCAAGAATTTCATGGTGTTTGGGGAGATTTTGACGTGACGATTCACATCGACAAAGAATATACTATTGGAGGAACAGGATATTTACAGAACCCACAAGAAATAGGTCATGGATATGAGGATAAAACAAAACCGTTAAAACTCCCTAAAGGAGAAAAACTAAAGTGGCATTTTAAAGCTCCTAATGTACACGATTATACTTGGGCTGCCGATGATAATTATGCTCACGATATTTTAAAAGGACCAAACGATGTTGATTTACATTTTTTATATAAAAAAGACATCAGGAATATAGATAATTGGAAATTGATGGAGAATATGACCGTAAAAACGATGGAGTATTTTAATGATTTGGTTGGAGATTATCCATACAAACAATACTCAGTTATTCAAGCAGGAGATGGAGGAATGGAATATGGTATGTCTACATTGATTACAGCAAAAAGAAGTTTGCCAAGTTTAATTGGAGTAATGCAACATGAATTGGCACATTCTTGGTTTCAATTTGTGATAGCAACCAACGAAACAAAACACTCTTGGATGGATGAAGGCTTCACATCTTATATCGATGCTAAAGCATTTAATGATTTGGTTTTAGAAACTAAAAAAGAAAACCCTCACTCAGGAGCCTATAGAAGTTATTTTGGTGTTGTCAATTCAGACAGACAAGAATCACTAGCAACTCACGCAGATAGATATCATAGAGACAGAACTTGGAGTTCAAACGCATATCAAAAAGGCTGTTTATTTTTAACGCAGTTGGGCTATATAATGGGACAAGAAAATTTAGATAAAACAGTAAAAAAATATTATCAAGATTTTAAATTTAAACATCCAACACCAAATGATATTACGCGTACCGCAGAAAAAATTTCTGGAATGCAATTAGATTGGTATTTAAATGAATGGACACAAACCACAAACACGATTGATTATGGTATTAAGGTGATATCAAACAAGTCAATTACACTTGAAAGAATAGGTAGAATGCCAATGCCAATAGATGTTTCGGTTACTTATAAAGACGGAACTTCAGAAGAGTATTACATTCCTTTACGTATGATGCTTGGTCAGAAACCAACAACAGCAAAGGTTTTAGGAAATTGGGCTTGGACACATACTAATTACACTTTTAAAGCATCAAAAGAAATAAAATCTGTAGAAATAGATTCGTCTAAATTAATGGCAGATGTTGATAGAAAAAATAATGTTGTTGAGATAGAAGAGTAATTCTAAAACTACTCTTCTATTCAAATATGTTAACACTTTTTTATTTAATAATTAAATTGAAACTTTTTGTAATTACATTACTAGATGTTTCAAAAGAGAGGTTACAATGGAGTATTTGTGATTTTAAATTTGGATTTATTTTTATTTTTATTTTATTATTTCCTGTAATAAAACGGTAATTATTATTATTTATTTTCTGACCTAATGAATTGTATAAATTTACAGTTAATGCCCCTGATTCTGAAGAATTAAAATCTACAAAAAAAGAATCTTCTATAGGGTTTGGGTAATACTTAATTATTGGATATTCCTCAAAAACTGTATTACTTAGAACATTGCCTAAACATACTAAGTCATCAATATTTTTGTTTAAGACTTTATTATATAAAATATCATGACCTAAATTATTAAGGTGAACTCCATCTCCAAAACTAACACTAGACAATATAGTTCCATTTGTATCCGCAATGTTTGCCCAGAAATCGATAGCATTATTATTATAAGTACTAATTATTCCATCTTTAACATTTATTTGTTTTTGTATATCTGCAGGATCACTAAAATTTCTAGGTTGTGTTGTTGTTATCCAAATAGGTGTTGAGTTATTCAAAGCTTCAGTATTCAATTCTGCAAAATTAGCAAGTTGAACGGCTTCGGAATAACCATTTGCAGTATCGTTTGAAGGCATATTAACAATAATTGAAACAGGATTAAATGATAAAGCCTTAGTAATATTTCTTTCTATATCAATAGCTTGTCCTGAAGGAATTGTTGTAGATGAAGAAGTGGGTAGTATTTTATATGTGGTGTAGCCTCCTGCAGCCAAATTAATAACGTTTAACTTAGTGTTTTTTTGAAAAAGGGTATAAGAATATTTATAAGCCCACGAATTTTCAATAGAAGAAGCGCCAGTCCCTTCTGCTGTTGAAGATCCTAATATCACAATATTACAAGTTGAAGAATCGGACGAAATTTCAAAAACAGTATCACTAATATCATTTACAGTGCCTGAGGTTGCTCTAACTAAGCATTGTGAAGAAACATCATTTGGAATAGTCCATTGATATGAGTTGGTCAAGTTAGATACTGTAGCAATATTTGTCCATGAAGTTCCGTTGTTTGTTGAATATTCCAAGTCAATATTTGAAGTCAAACTTGATCCCTCCCAAGTAATATAAGGTGATTTACCAACTTGCCAAAACTCATCACCATTAGGATAAGACAATAATAAACTAGGTTGTGGATCATATTCAACTTTAAGAGCTCCTATATAGAAGAAACCATTAGCATTTGTATTGTTACTTCCAGGTGATGCGATAATAGTTAATGTACCATCAGCTTTCGCTTTTAATGATGCTGTTACTAATTGATTTGTATTATTAGCGGCATCTAAAAAGAGAGTTTCGGTAGTTAATCCTTCTATAACATATTGAGTTTCTTTATTATCATCTGTTGTGAAATCTAACCTTGATGCATAAATAGTAATGGTTACATCTTCATTTGGAATAAAATTTGAAAACTGAATAGCACCTGTAGGCTCTGTTTTACCATTAAACTCTACTGTATTTCCAAAAAAACTATCCATACTTGCAGTTCCAGGAATATTAATACTTAAACCTGGATAATTTGTACCATTTTCATTTACAAAGTTAAAAGGATCTATAACATTTAAACTAATTCCTGAATTTGCTCCACTATGGTTTACAAGATCTACTACATTTCCATTAGTAGCATTAGTTAAGTTATTCCAAGGAGATACACTTTGGTTTGTACTAGACCCAAAATCAATTAATAAAGCATTGTCAGTGTTTAAAATGATATCTGTGTCATACGTGAGTTTAAGACTGTTTAAATAATAAAAACCATTACTGTTAGTATTGTTTACACCAGTAGATATTGTAATAGTTATAGTGCCGTCTGATTTTGGGTATATTAATGATGATTCTACCGAGTTGTTGGTGTTTGACGCTGCGTTTAAATTTATGATTTCATTAGCAATTCCTTCAATAAGATATTGTGTTTCCCTATTATCAGAAACACCAACTCTAGATGCAAATATTGAAAAATTATAACCTTTATTTGTAATTAAATTGGAGAATACTATGATTCCAGAATCTACAGATGTTCCATAAAAACTATCTTGACTAGCGGTAATTGGAATATTTAAACCTGAGTCTGGAGTTTGAGTCCCTGATGAATTAATACCCGTAAAACCATCTGTTATTTGAATACTTATACCAGTATTTATACTATTTGAGTTTATTAAATTCGAAATGGTTCCTGAAGTATTATTGTTTAGGTTGTTCCAGGGAATTGTACTTTCCGTTACTCCAAAATCTATTAAAACAGTTTCTGATTGTGAATATATTTTAAAAAAAAATAGAGATAGAAATAAAAATAAAATTTTTGTTGAAGTTGGGGTATGATAAGTCATAACTGAGGGGTAGTATAGGTTTTATATCACAATATACATAAAAAGTTTAATTTTTTTTTAAATAACTTTATATTACTCCATTTTTTTAATAAATGTATTGGCGTTTATTTTTTCTTGAGGAATAAACCCTTTTGAAACAAGCGCTAATCCGAATATCATTAATACGATCCCCATTCCTCGTTTTATTTTAAGGATTACGATTGGTGTTAATTTTTTTCTTAGTTGTTTTGCAAGGACTATTTTACCAATATCAGTAATGAAATAAGAAATAAGAATAGTTGTAAAAAACCAAAAAATTCGAGATTCATCCATCTCTAGTGAAGGACCAATCCCAACAATAAGTAACAACCAAAAAGTAAGCACTCCAACATTGATAAAATTCAAGAAAAACCCTTTTATAAACAATCCGAAATAATTATTTTTTTCAGGAATTTCATCAAGGTCTTTTGTGGTAGTTTTTGTTGCTTTTTTTTGAAGAAAAGTTCCCAATCCATAAACAAAAAGAATTCCGCCGCCAATAAAGAAAAGGTTAGGGTCATCTTTAATTTTTAACAGTATTTGATGACTTCCATAATAAGCAAATAAAATAAAGACAATATCTGCTAAAACTACTCCAAGATCAAATAATATTGCAGCTCTTGCACCTTTTAAAATACTTGTTTGAATAAGCATAAAAAAGACAGGACCAATCATAAATGCGAGTCCGAAACCAATAGGAATTGCTTTGAGAATATCTTCTATCATTTTTTATTTTATTAATTGTGACTTCGACTCCGCTCAGCCACCAATTATATTTTTTATTAATCAAGCGGTAACTGATCGTAGTCGAAGTTAAACATCATCAAAATCAATAGTAATTTTTGCGGTTGTTGGATGTGCTTGGCATGCCAAAATTAATCCTTCTTCAATTTCATCATCAGTTAAAATTTCGTTTTTCATCATCGTTGCTGCACCTTCTGTAATACGACAAAGACAGCTGCTACATACGCCTCCTTGACAAGAATATGGAGCATCTAAATCTTTATTTAAAGCAACCTCTAAAATGTTTTTCTTTTGAGGCATTATAAAAGTAGTCTCTTCATCATCAAGTACAATTGTGATTTCAGAGTTACCTTCAGGAATTTCATTATTTTCATTTGGTTCAACAGGAACAGAAAATAATTCGTAATGAATATTTTCTTTGTCAATATTATTATTAATTAAAACATCAGTTGCCGTTTTAATCATACTCTCAGGACCACATAAAAAGGCTTCATCAAAAGAGGTGTTTTTATATTCATTTTTTAGGAAGTAATTGATATTTCCTTCATCACAACGACCAAACAACGCATCTTTATCTTGCTCTTGACTATATATATAATGAACATTTAATCTTGTTGCATACATTTTTTTTAAAACATCTAATCGTTCTTTAAAAATGGTGTCCTTTACAGATTTGTTTCCGTAAATTAAAGTAAATGTAGAATCATCATGCAATGATGCTTTTAGCATTGACATTACTGGTGTAATTCCACTTCCTGCGGCAATTGCAATGTAGTTTTTTGAAGGTTGAGGTTTTAAAATAAAACGACCTTCAGGATTAGAAACCTCTAATTTATCTCCTTCTCTTAATTGTGTAGTCGCGTATACCGAAAATGTACCACCTTCAACAGATTTTACTGCAACTTTTAACTCTCCACTTTCAGGGTCAGAACAGAGAGAATATGCTCTACGCAATTCTTTTCCGTCTAATTCTTTTTTTATAGTTATATATTGTCCAGCAATAAATTTGAATTCTGAAGCTAATTTCTCAGGAACATCAAATGCAATAGAAACAGCATTATCGGTTTCTCTTTTTATTGTTTTTATTGTAAGTCTATGGAATTGTGCCATTAAATATTTATTTATACTACAAAAGTAAGAAACAATTTGTTGAAGTAGCTGTTAGAAAAATCATAAAGTTATACCTAATAGTTATATGCATAAGAAAATTATGTATACATTTGTACTATGGAAAATCAAAAATTATATAAAGGCTCGTTGCAAACGATCATTTTGAAATTACTAGAAGAGAATGATAAAATGTATGGTTATGAAATTACACAGCGTACGAAGGAAATAACGAATGGAGAATTGAACATCACTGAAGGAGCATTATATCCAGCATTACATAAATTGGAAGCAGAAGGCACACTTGAAGTTGAGGTTGTAAGTATTGGAAATAGAATGCGTAAATATTATAAACTTACGGAGCAAGGAACCAAAGAAACTGCCAATAGATTGGCTGAGATGAAAGAGTTTTTAAAGACAATGCAACATATTGTAAACCCTAAATTGAGTTTGGAATAATGAATTTATCAAAAGAACAAATACAATTTATAGACAATTATTTAAAAGGGCAAGGCATTAAGTTTTGGGATGTTCGTATAGAATTAGTCGATCACATTGCCTCGAAGTTAGAAAAAAGCAAAGACTTAATATTAAATAGAACTTATTTAATTAAAGAGTTTGGAACAAGAGTAACTTTAGAAAAATTAGTTGATGAGAAGCAAAAAATAATCAACAAGAAATATAGAAAATTGTATTTTAAAGAAATGATAAACTTCTTTAAAGACATTAAAAAAATTGCCATATTTGGAATTTTGATACTTCTTTACTTTTTTTTGTTTAAACATTTGTCATATAAATCATTTAAAATAACAAGTACAGTACTCTTTATATTTCCAGTGGTTGTTTATATAATCCTTGCTTTAAAAAACCATTTTTTAAAAGAAAAGTCAATTCATTTAGAGCGCGCTCATTTTTACGTCGCTTTTTCTTTTTTTATTTTAAATATATTCTTTCAAGTTTTGAAGCCAAGAGGAATGTTTGATGCCACAGTAAATATACAAACAACTACTTTCTTAATGATAGTTCCATTAAACATGTTTTTCTCATTTTGTGGTTATATGGTTTATAAAAGAACTTATGAAGAGTATTCGAAAATATTTAAACAGTTAAAATCAATTTGAAACTAAACACTCAACAAATACAAGAACTTTACAAATTTACGCGTCAACATTATGTTGAGCATTATGATGTGCAAACAGAATTGGTAGATCACCTTGCCAATGATATAGAGCATATTTGGGAAAATAAACCGAATCTAACCTTTGAACAAGCAAGAGATAAATCGTTTAAGAAATTTGGAGTTTGTGGTTTTATGGATATTGTAGATGAGCGTACAAAAGCGTTAGAAAAAAAATACTGGAAACTCGTTTGGCAAGTTTTTAAACAGTTTTTCAAACTGCCACAAATTATATTTACAATTACTTTAACCATTGTTTTATACCAACTCTTTAAGGCATTTCCTCAGAAAGCAACATTTGCAATTATTTCAGCAATTATTTTGATAACTATAATTATTCGCTTGATATTCCTTCAAAGACAAAAAAGAAAGCGATTTTCTGAGACAAATAAAAAATGGCTGCTCGAAGACAGTATTTATAGGTTAGGAAATCTATTGCTTTTTTTAAATGTATTTTTTCAAATATCTATACTTCAAACAAGAAACTTAGAATCAACTACAATGTTACTTGTCGCAACATTTTTATACACAACAGTTATTTTAATAGTTTATATCACTGCATTTATACTACCCTCAAAAATTGAAAACATCTTAGAAAATCAACATCCAGAATATAATTTTGTAACAAATCGATAACTTTACCTACTAATTAAAAGAAATCAACAACAACCAACATGATTAAACACTTTTTAAACCTTGAATGGAAACAGTTTTTTCGTTCTGCTACTTGGCAAAAAAGCATCGCATTAAAAATATTAATGGGATTTTTCGCACTCTATTTTATTGTAATGTTCTTAATTATTGGAGTCGGAATTTACTATGGAATCAAAAAAATGTATCCAGAAGCAGACCCTTTATTAATCGTTACAGGACTTTTATTTTATTGGATATTAGGAGATTTAATGATGCGATTCTTCCTTCAAAAATTACCAATAATGACGGTAAAACCATTATTAACTTTACCAATCAAAAGAAGTCAAATTGTACATTATGTATTGCGTAAATCGGCAGTATCATTTTTTAATTTTTTACCATTATTTGCTATTATTCCTTTTAGTATAGTGCTTTTAAAAGAAGGATATGAAACTCCTATAGTGTTAATATGGCTACTTACAGTAACTGTTATTGTGCTGATTAACAATTATTTAAATTTTATTATTGAAGCGCTGTCTGCCAAAACAGCACTGTCTTTTTTACCAATACTCGCTATTGCAGGAAGTTTATTTGCTTTAAACCATTTCGAAATAATATCGTTTTCATCATTTATTTCTGATGGAATTATGAGCATCACTTCAAATCCGATATTAATAATAATTCCGATCCTCATTTTAGTTGGGCTGTACTTATACAATTTTAGCATCTTAAAAAGTAATTTATATGTAGATAGTTCTGTACAAACAAAAATTAAAGAAGCCAAAACAACAGATTTATCTTGGACAAACAGATTTGGAGATATTGCGCCATTTATGCAGTTAGATTTGAAATTAATAATGAGAAATAAACGCTCAAAATCTACTTTGCCATTGATGGCTATAGGTTTGTTATACGGTCTGTTTTTCTATCCACAACAGCAGTTCCTAGAGATGGAATTCATGTATGCGTTCATAGGGATTTTTTCAACAGGATTTTTTCTTATTAATTTCGGTCAGTTTATTCCGGCTTGGGATAGTGGTTATTATAAAATGTTGATGAGTCAAAACTTTAAATATGAACGTTATTTAAAATCTAAATTCACGTTAATGGTGATTAGTGTAATTATTCTCTTTATTCTAGGAATTCCTTATGTGTACTTCGGATGGAAGATTTTATTAGCACATTTTGCTGCTGCAATTTATAATATTGGAGTGAATTCTCACGTCATTATGTATGGAGGGTCATTCAATAGAAAAAAAATTAACTTAGATCAAAAGGCAGCCTTTAATTATCAAGGAACAGGAGCAGTACAATGGTTGATTGGATTTCCATTATTGTTGATTCCTATGGCTATTTTTGGACTTATAAATTGGCTTGTAGGTTTTGAAGTGGCAATTACAGCTCTTATGGGTCTAGGATTAATTGGAATCGTATTCCATCAAAAAATAATGAACTTTATTTCAAGAAGATATTTATCAGTAAAACATAAAATGATCGAGGCTTTTGATCAAGAAAACTAATACAAACGAACAATGATACAAACTACAGAACTTACCAAAACATACGCAGGAACAACGGTTTTAAACATCAATAATTTAGAAATTCCTAAAGGACAAAGCTTTGGATTGGTTGGAAATAACGGCGCAGGAAAAACAACTTTTTTCAACTTACTATTAGATTTAATCCAGCCAACAACAGGAACTATTACATCAAACAACATTCAAGTTGATACGAGTGAAGATTGGAAATCTTTTACAGGTTCATTTATTGATGAAAGTTTTTTAATAGGTTATTTAACTCCTGAAGAATATTTCTATTTTGTTGGTGAATTAAGAGGTCAAAATAAAGCAGATATTGATGCGTTTGTAAGTCAATTTGAGGAAATCTTTAATGATGAAATCATCGGTAAAAAGAAATATTTACGAGATTTATCAAAAGGGAATCAGAAAAAAGCAGGAATTGTTGCTGCGTTGATTGGAAATCCTGAAGTAATAATTTTAGATGAGCCTTTTGCAAATTTGGATCCTACAACACAAATTAGGTTAAAAAAGATGTTAAGAGAACTGGTTGATAACAAAGAAGTAACTGTGCTAATTTCAAGTCACGACTTAGGTCATGTAACTGAAGTTTGTGAGCGTATTGTAGTACTTGACAAAGGAAATGTTGTCAAAGATTTGAAAACTTCTGAAGCAACACTAAAAGAATTGGAAGCGCACTTTGCATTGTAATAAATTTCTGATTTTCTCATTCCTGCGAAGGTAGAAATCTAAAACTTACTTTATTATGGATTCCTGCCTTCGCAGGAATGACATTGATTTTTAAAGAAGAATTTTGACTTAAAAACAATCAAGAAACCAGCATAGTCTTAATTAATTTGTATTTTTACAGCCCTTTGACAATATATACAAGGGAATTTAGTTAAAAACTAATACAAATTATATTCAAGTTTGAAAAAGACACTAAATAGATATATTCTTTTGTTTGTAGTGCTGTTTGCTATCAGTTGCTCTACAAAAAAAGACGCAGCTCTAAATAGAGGTTGGCATTCAGTAAACACAAAATTTAATGTGCTTTACAATGGTGATATTGCGCTTCAAAAAGGGCTTGAAGAACTCAATTCAAAATATAAAGATGATTATTGGAAACGACTTCCTATAGAACCTTTGAAGGTTGAAGAATTAGCAATTCCTGGAATTGATGTAAAAGGCGATAGTTCTAATGAATCTTTTGAAAAAGCTGAAGAAAAAGCAGTAAAAGCAGTTCAAAAACATTCCATGAATATTGCAGGAAAAGAACGCAATAAACAAATTGATGATGCATATTTATTATTAGGAAAGGCTCGTTATTATTCACAACGATTTGTTCCAGCACTCGAAGCCTTCAATTATGTAATTAAAAAATATCCATCAGCAGATTTAATTCACGAAACAAGAATATGGAAGGCAAAATCTCAGCTGAGATTAAATAATGAAGTGCAAGCACTTCAACTATTACAGTTTATGCTAAAAAAAGAAGATCTTCTTGAAGATGATATTCTTGAAAAAGCACACACTGCAATTGCAATGGTTTATACAGAAATGGATAGTACAGATTTGGTTGTGCATCACCTGAAAAAAGCAACAATTACTGATGAAGACAAAAAGCAAAGAGCACGAAACCTTTTTATTTTAGGGCAAGTATATCGTGAGCGAAATGATATAGATTCCTCTCAAATAGCATTTCAGCAAGTAATAGAAATGAAGAAAATTCCGTATAAATACAGAATTCACTCACAAATAGAAAAAGCAAAAAACATTTCAGATAGTACAGATACAAAAGCACTTATTGAAACCTTAGATAAGTTAATCAAGGATAGAGATAATCGCCCTTATTTAGATGAATTGCATTATCAAACAGGATTGGTGCATAAAAAACTAGGAAGAACTGACATCGCAGAAGAACATTTTAAAAAATCTGTTCATACAAAAAGCGCCAAACAATTTCAGCAAGGACTTTCTTATGAAGAACTAGGAAATATATATTTTGATAAGGCAAGATTTGTAGACGCTGGATCATATTATGATAGCGTACTTTCGATTCCTGTAGCAAATAAAAACACAAAACGATTACGAAGGTTGAAAAGAAAGCGAGAGAACCTACAAGAAGTTATTTCGTTTGAAGAAACTTCTCAAAAAACAGACAGTATTTTAAATATTGTTGCAATGAGTAAGGACGAGCAAACAGCGTTTTTCCAATCACATATTGATGCACTTAAGGAAGCAGAAGAAAAAGCAAATCAAGAACTTTTAAATGCAGGTTTTGGGTCTTTTGACGACACTAGAAATCAAGCATCTGGATCTAGTAAATGGTATTTTTATAACACACAAGTTGTAGGTTTTGGAGCACAAGAATTCCAACGTGTTTGGGGAAATAGACCTCTCGAAGATAATTGGCGCTTGTCAGATAAATCTGTTTTTAGAACCGATGAAGAAGAAGATATCGACGAAGTTGTAACTGATGTAATTGAAGATTCAAAAAAGTATGACATTACATCTTATTTAGATAGAATACCAACAGAAGAAAAGGTTATAGACAGTATAAAATCAGTTAGGAATGATGCGTATTATAATTTAGGACTGATTTATAAAGAGCAGTTTAAAGTATATGAATTAGCGACAATTAAATTAGAAAAACTCCTTACTTTTTCTCCTGATCAAAAACTAATTCTTCCAGCCAAATACCATTTATACAAGGCATATTTAGAGATGGATTCTTCAAATGCGCAACATTATAAAAATGATATAACGACCAATTATGCTGACTCAAAGTATACAAGACTTATTTTAAATCCGCAATCAATAATTACTGAGGCGAGTGATGAAAATTCTCCGGAAAACACATACAAAAAGGTGTATTATGAGTTTGAAGACAAAAAGTATGACGAAGTAATTTCTAAAACTGATAAAGCGATTATTAAATATGAAGATTTACCAATTCTACCTAAGTTTGAATTATTAAGAGCCTATGCTATTGGTAAAAAAGAAGGAATTGACGCGTTTAAAACAGCATTAGAATTTGTAAAATTAAATTATTCAAATACAGAAGAAGGTAAAAAAGCAGCACAAGTTATAGAAACAATAAGCGTACAATAAATTTAACCATAAAGTCCTTTAATATTATGTTTTCAGAGAAAAAAAATAACCCAAATCAAGTTTTAGAACGAAATATTATTGCAAAAAATACTTCAATTGCAGGAGATATAATTTCAGAAGGAGATTTTAGAGTTGATGGAACTGTAGAAGGAACAATCAAAACAACAGGAAGAGTCGTTATTGGAGGTCAAGGCACAGTAAAAGGAACTATAGAATGTTCAAATGCCGATATTGAAGGTCGTTTTTCTGGAAAATTAGTAGTTAGTGAACTACTATCTTTAAAAGCATCTGCAAATATTGAAGGAGAAGTCTTTATTAAGAAACTTTCAGTAGAACCAAACGCAACATTTAATGCAACTTGCACAATGAAAACAGGCGTAAAAGAATTAAAGACTAATGAAAGAGCAAAAGCCGAAAAAACCGCTTAATAAATTTGCTAGATTTTCTGGAATGGCATTTCAAATGGCAACTACTATTATTGCTGGAGTGTTAATAGGACAATATTTTGATGAAAAATTCCCAAACGAAAACAGCATTTATACATTAATTTTTTCACTTACATTTATAGGAGCTTCTTTGTATTCGATAATAAAACAAGCAATAAAATTAGGAAACGATGAGTAAAAACTCTTTGAATTATCAATTGTCAAAAATTTTAAAAAACTCATTAATTTTTACAATAATTCTCTATTGTTTACATAAATATTTTCAACACTTCTTTTTTAAGGATGTAGAGTTGTATCATCCAATTTATACTATTTATTTATTTCTATTTCTTTCTTTAGTTGGATTGTTTTATTTTATCATCAAAGCTGCAATTGAAAAACCAGACACTATTTTCACGACGTTTGCTGTTGGAAGCCTTATGAAATCAGCAATTGCAGTATTATTTTTCTTACCATTGTTTTTTAAAGAAACACCAAATTTAGACTATACAGTATTCAATTTTTTCATTCCATACTTCTTATTTCTTTTCTTTGAAATTTACCTAATAATTAAATTATTTAAGAGATTGAAATGAACATAAAAAAGCGTTTGTTTATTAAACAAATGTATGTACATTTGCAAAATATTTTAAGAGAATAAAAATCAAAGAGATTGGGAATGAAATTAATGCCTTTTATTAAAATATTAGTTTTAAGTTTTACTTTATTTATTCCATCTAATGGAATAGCGTATAGTCAAGAGCATAACACTTCACTTGAAGTAGAAGAAACACACAAATCTACCGAAGAAGAATTTGATATTACAAGTATGATTATGCATCATATTAGTGATGCTCATGAATTTCATGTTTATGGAAAAAACGAAGACCATTTTCCTAAAGCACTTACAGTTCCTTTACCAATTATACTATGGACAGAAAACGGTTTGACATCTTTTATGTCAAGTGAGTTTCACCATAATGATGACGGAACATACGTTGTTGAGAAAAATGGATTAAAATTCGTAAAATTTCACGAAAAAATATACCAAGCAAATGCTGATGGAACTTTGTCTATGGATGCAGAGCATCACCCAACAAATGTAAAACCATTAGATTTTTCTATCACCAAAAACGTTTTTGTACTATTTTTATCAGTTGCAATTTTATTGTTATTGTTTAGTGCAGCCGGACGTTCTTATAAAAAACACGGAACAGGTGAGCCAAAAGGAATTGCAAAATTCTTAGAGCCTTTAGTGATTTTTATTAGAGATGAGATAGCAATACCAAATATTGGAGAAAAACATTATAGAAAATACATACCATTATTATTAACCATATTTTTCTTTGTTTGGTTAAATAATATTTTTGGATTGATTCCATTCTTTCCATTTGCCGCGAATGTAAGTGGTAATATAGCATTTACATTTACTTTAGCCGTAATTGTATTTATTGTTGTGACGTTGAGTGGAAATAAAAATTACTGGAAACACATCTTTTGGATGCCAGACGTTCCTGTAGGAATGAAATTGTTTCTTGCTCCAATTGAAGTAATTGGAATGTTTGTAAAACCAGTTTCACTAATGATTCGTTTGTTTGCCAACATTACAGCAGGACACATTATAGTTTTGAGTTTAGTAGGTTTAATATTTGTGCTTAAGTCCGTTTGGGTTGCACCAGTATCTGTAGCCTTTACACTGTTTATTAGCGTTATCGAAATATTGGTAACTGCTATACAAGCATATATTTTTACAATGCTGACATCTTTATATATAGGTGCAGCGATAGAAGAAGAACACTAATAATTAATTTAAAATAAATCAAAATGACTGGAATTGCCGCTTTAGGTGCTGGTTTAGCTGCGATAGGAGCTGGAATCGGTATTGGAAAAATTGGAGGATCAGCGATGGATGCCATTGCTCGTCAACCAGAAATGCAAAGTAAAATTCAATCATCTGCAATTATTTTAGCTGCCTTAGTTGAGGCGGTTGCTCTATTTGCTGTGGTTGTATCATTTCTTTACAAATAAAAAGAGTAAGGTGCAACGGTTGGTTGCACCTACTTTTTATGATTAAAAAAATTAATTATATAATAAAACAATATTAAGATGGAATTAATTACTCCTGCAATTGGACTTATTTTTTGGACTACAGTAACGTTTCTTATTTTACTTTTCTTATTAAAGAAAATGGCATGGAAACCAATTCTTGGTGCAGTAAGTGAACGTGAAGAGGGAATCAAGAATGCATTAGCATCAGCAGATCAAGCACGTAAAGAAATGCAAAATTTAACTGCAGATAATGAGCGTATTTTAAAAGAAGCTCGTGCAGAACGTGAAGCAATGATGAAAGAAGCTCGTGAAATAAAAGAAGCAATGATTAATGAAGCTAAAGAGGAAGCAAAATCTGAAGCGACTAAAATCATGTCTCAAGCACAAGCAGCAATACAATCTGAAAAACAAGCAGCAATAGCAGAAATTAAAACTCAAGTTGCAGAATTATCAGTTGGAATTGCAGAAAAAGTTGTGAGAAAAGAATTGGCAAATGACAGCGCTCAATCGCAATTAATCGAGCAGTTATTAAACGAAGTTACAATCAGCTAAAAAAATAGCAATGAGTAATAATAGAGCAGCAATACGATACGCAAAAGCAATTTTAGAATTATCTCAAGAGCAAAACTCTTCTGACGAAACGTATAGCAACATGCAATTAATTGAAGCAACTATTACTGAAAGTGATGAGTTGCAAACTGTTTTAAATAGTTCGATTATAAAATCTGATGTAAAGAAAAGCGCATTATTAGCCATTTTTGATGGCAAACTAAATGCTACATCTAAAGGATTGATAAATATTTTGGTTACCAATAAAAGAATTGCAGAATTTGGTTCAGTAGCATCACAGTATATTGTTTTATATGATGCAATGAAAGGGAAGCAAGTCGCTATAGTAACCACAGCAATCCCTTTAACCGCTGATTTAAAAGCAGCAGTTTTAGTAAAAGTAAAAGAATTAACAGGAAAAGAAGCAATACTTGAAAATATTATAAATCCAGACATTTTAGGTGGGTTTATTTTACGTGTTGGAGATATTCAATACGACGCAAGTATTTCAAACAAGTTAAATGTCATCAAAAGACAGTTTAGCGCATAATAAGTAAGAATAGCAGTTTTAAAAAATAAATAAAATGGCATCAATTAAACCAGCTGAAGTATCAGCAATTTTAAAGCAACAATTATCAGGATTTGACGGAAGCGCATCTCTTGATGAAGTAGGAACAGTATTAGAAATCGGTGATGGTATCGCACGTGTTTACGGTCTTGCAAATGTTCAATACGGAGAGTTAGTTCAATTTGAAAATGGATTAGAAGGAATCGTTTTGAATCTTGAAGAAGACAATGTAGGAGTTGTATTATTAGGACCTTACTTAGATGTTAAAGAAGGATCTATAGTAAAACGTACTGAGCGTATTGCTTCATTAAATGTTGGTGAAGGAATTGTTGGACGTGTTGTAAATACACTTGGTCAACCAATTGATGGTAAAGGACCAATTCAAGGAGAAACTTTTGAAATGCCATTAGAACGTAAAGCTCCAGGAGTTATATACCGTGAGCCAGTTACTGAACCAATGCAAACAGGAATTAAAGCAATTGATGCAATGATTCCAGTTGGTAGAGGACAACGTGAGTTGATTATTGGTGACCGTCAAACAGGAAAATCTACTGTTGCAATTGATACGATTATCAACCAAAAAGAATTTTATGATGCAGGTGAGCCAGTATATTGTATATATGTTGCCATCGGTCAAAAAGCATCTACTGTTGCAGGAATTGTAGCATTATTTGAAGAAAAAGGAGCATTAGCATACACAACAATTGTTGCAGCTAACGCATCTGATCCAGCACCAATGCAAGTATATGCACCAATGGCTGGAGCAGCAATTGGAGAATATTTTAGAGATACTGGTCGTCCAGCTTTAATTGTTTTTGATGATTTATCAAAACAAGCAGTTGCATACCGTGAAGTATCATTACTATTAAGAAGACCTCCAGGACGTGAGGCATATCCAGGAGATGTATTTTATCTTCACTCTCGTTTATTAGAGCGTTCTGCAAAGATAATTAACGATGACAAGATTGCATCTGAAATGAATGACGTTCCTGATTCATTAAAAGGAAAAATAAAAGGAGGAGGATCATTAACAGCATTGCCAATTATTGAAACGCAAGCAGGAGATGTATCAGCATATATTCCAACTAACGTAATTTCAATTACAGATGGACAAATTTTCTTAGATGGAGATTTATTTAATTCAGGTGTTCGTCCAGCAATTAACGTAGGTATTTCTGTATCTCGTGTTGGTGGAAATGCACAGATTAAATCAATGAAAAAAGTATCTGGAACATTAAAATTAGATCAAGCACAGTATCGTGAATTAGAAGCGTTTGCTAAGTTTGGTTCTGATTTAGATGCAGCAACTATGAATGTAATTTCGAAAGGACAACGTAATGTTGAAATCTTGAAACAAGCACAAGCAAGCCCTTTAACAGTTGAAAATCAAGCAGCAATTATTTATGCAGGATCTAAAAATTTGTTGAAAGATGTTCCTGTGAATAAAGTAAAAGAATTTGAAGTAAACTATTTAGAGTATTTAAATCTAAAACATAGAGATACGTTAGATACACTAAAAGCGGGAAAATTAACTGACGATGTTACTGATGTGTTAACTGATGCAGCTAAAGAAATTTCAGCACAGTATAGTTAAATAGGAAATTAGTCTTCAGTTCTCAGTCCACAGTTAGCAGTGAAAAACTGACTGAATACTGAATACTGTTTTACTGTAAACTTAAAAGAATGGCAAATTTAAAAGAAATACGTAACAGAATTACATCTATCGGCTCAACGATGCAGATTACAAGTGCTATGAAAATGGTGTCTGCTGCAAAGTTAAAGAAGGCGCAAGATGCAATTACTCAAATGCGTCCTTATGCTGAAAAGTTGACAGAACTTTTACAAAGTTTAAGCGCAAGTGTTGATGTTAATGCTGGAGGAGCTTATGCTGAAGAGCGTGAAGTTTCAAAAGTATTGATTGTTGCAATTACTTCAAACAGAGGTTTGTGTGGAGGTTTTAACTCATCAATAATTAAAGGAGCAACAAACCATATTGCTACTAATTATGCTGGAAAAGAAGTTGAAATTTTATCAATCGGAAAAAAAGGAGCAGATATTTTAGGTAAAAATTTCAATGTTATTGAAAGAAACACAACCATTTTTGATAATTTAACATTCGATAATGTTGCGGAAATTGCTCAAAGAGTAATGGATTTATATCTTGCTGGAACATATGATAAAATTGAAGTTATTTACAATCAATTTAAAAATGCAGCAACTCAAATAGTACAGATTGAACAATTTTTACCAATTGAAAAGATAGAGGGTGGAGCAAATACAAATATAGATTATATTTATGAGCCTTCAAAAGCAGAGATCGTTTTACAACTGATTCCTAAGTCATTAAAAACACAAATGTACAAAGCAGTAAGAGATTCTTACGCTTCTGAACATGGTGCTCGTATGACTGCAATGCATAAGGCTACAGACAACGCAAATGATTTACGTAACGATTTGTTATTAACTTACAACAAAGCACGTCAAGCTGCAATTACTAACGAAATCCTTGAGATTGTTGGTGGAGCGGAAGCGTTGAAGAATTAAGCGAAGAGAAACGGAACTAATTTCAATAATATAAAAATGATAAACCTCAAGAATTTTCTTGAGGTTTTTTATTTTATGTACTTTTACTTAAATTTAAATAAATAATGGGAATCTTAATTCTTTACGCTACAGTTTCAATCTTTTTTTCATTCTTATGTTCTATTCTAGAGGCGGTATTGTTAAGTGTATCTCCAACATTTATCAATGTGAAAAAGAAAGAAGGCAAAGCATTTGCAACAGAGTTAGAAGAACTAAAAAAAGATGTTGACAAGCCTCTTATTGCAATATTAACGCTGAATACCATTGCACATACTGTTGGTGCAATTTTAGTTGGTGTACAAGCAGAACAATTACCGTATAAATTTGAAGTTTTAGGTATAAATATGGTCGGAATTGTCTCTGCAATCATGACGCTGTTGATTTTAGTAGTTTCTGAAATAATACCCAAGACAATTGGAGCAACTTATTGGAAAAGTTTAGCAAATTTCACAGCAAAAGCCTTAAATATTCTTATTTTTCCGTTGAAATGGTCAGGTATTTTATGGCTTTTACAACTTACTACTAAATTAATAGGAGGTAAAGGAGCACATGGAGAAAGTATATTAAGCCGTGAAGATTTTACGACAATGGCAGAAATTGCAACAGAAGAAGGTGTTTTTCAAGAAAATGAGAGCCTTATTATTCGTAATTTATTAAACTTTAAAGAAGTAAAAGCGAAACATATTATGACGCCTCGTACAGTGTTAGTAATTGCTGATGAAACTGAAACAGTCAAAGCGTATTATGAACGTAATAAAAATTTTAGATTTTCTCGAATTCCCTTGTATTCCAATAATTCAGATAATATTACTGGATATATATTAAAAGATGATTTATTACTTGCATTAGTTGAAAATAAAGGGAATAAAACATTAAAAAGTATAAAACGCGAAATAACCGTAACAAGCCGTGATATGTCTATTCCTACTCTGTTTGAAACGCTAATTGAAAAACGAGAACATTTAGCATTGGTAGTTGATGAATACGGTTCTGTAAGTGGATTGGTAACTCAAGAAGATGTTATTGAAACTTTATTAGGTTTCGAAATTATGGATGAAAGCGATAACATTGCTGATTTACAAAGTTTTGCACGAAAAAAATGGGAAAAACGCGCTAAAAATCTAGGTTTATTAGACGACACTACAGAGAATGAATAATCTCTAACAGTTCATTATTTTTACAACTCTTTTCCATCTTTGTCGTATTCATAATACAAATAGTCGTTATATGGAAAACGGCGAATATGTATCTTTTTAACCTCTTCAAACACCTTTTCACGAAAGGCTTCCATATTTTCTTTTTCCAATGCTGATATAAACAAACAATTTTCACCAAGTTCATTCATCCAAGTGTTTTTCCAATCGTCAAGAGAAAAGTGTTCTTTAGTCTTTTCAGTCGCTATATCATCATCATCTATCGTTTTGTGAGTGTATGCATCAATCTTATTAAAAACGAGAATATAAGGCTTGTTTAGGCTATCTATTTCTTCTAGAATCTTATTTACTGATGCAATATGATCTTCAAAATTAGTGTGTGATATATCAACTACATGTAACAATAAGTCTGCTTCACGAACTTCATCAAGTGTAGATTTAAATGATTCTACCAATTGTGTTGGCAGTTTTCTGATGAAACCAACTGTATCAGTCAATAAAAAAGGGATGTTTTTAATAACCACTTTTCGTACAGTTGTGTCTAGCGTTGCAAAGAGTTTGTTTTCGGCAAAAACATCACTTTTACTCACCACATTCATCAAAGTAGACTTCCCTACATTTGTGTAACCAACCAAAGCAACACGAACCATTTTTCCACGGTTTTTACGTTGCACAGCCATTTGTTTATCAATGGTTAGTAATTTCTTTTTAAGAACGGTAATTTTATCACGTATAATACGTCTATCTGTTTCTATCTCTGTTTCACCAGGTCCACGCATTCCAATA
Organism: Lutibacter sp.; assembly: GCA_002733665.1. Taxonomy (GTDB): domain Bacteria; phylum Bacteroidota; class Bacteroidia; order Flavobacteriales; family Flavobacteriaceae; genus Urechidicola. Next base: position 1,860 of record NVWM01000004.1, on the reverse strand, counting down.
CCTCCTTTTTGCTTGTCAAGGTGTGTCCAAAGTCTTGTTAAACGTGGTAATAAATATTGGCATTGTGCTAATTCTACTTGTGTTTTTGCAGAACTTGTCTGTGCTCTCTGAGCGAAAATATCAAGAATTAAATTTGTTCGGTCTAAGATTTTACAATCTAACACCTTTTCAATATTTCGTATTTGTGCAGGAGAAAGTTCGTCATCAAAAATTGCCGTACCGATGTTATTACTTTCAATATAACGTTGTACATCTTCTAGTTTTCCTGTTCCAATAAACGTTTTTGGATGTGGCTTTTCTAACTTTTGAGTAAATCGTTTTACAGAAACTCCTCCAGCAGTTGTGGTTAAGAACTCTAGTTCATCTAAATATTCTTCGGTTTTTTCTTCGTTTTGTTGCTGTGAAATAACAGCGATTAAAACTGCTTTTTCTGATATTGCTTTTTTCTCATCAATCATGTTACAAAGGTAAGGAAAAGAGTGAAGAGACAAAGATTCAAAGTGAAAAGGTTCAAAGTGATAAGCTCCACAGAAAATATGTTGTTAGTGAAAACCTATGAGTTTTTTAAAACCTCGTAGGTTTAGGTTAAAAAGACACTCAAATTTCATGATGATTTATTAACGTGTCATTGCGAGGGAGTTTACGACTGTGGCAATCTTATTTTTATAAACAGATTACTTTATGGAACTTGGATTGAGCGAAGTTGAAATGTTTGCAATGACGTAACGATTTAACAATCGTATTAATTTAAATTCTGATTATTATATATTTTGTATTTTCGATTCTTAAATAATCTCTATGTTTTCATATTTTAAATCAAAAGAAAAAAGTAAAAATGCTTTTACAATTGCATTTTATAACCTCGAAAATCTATTTGATACTGTTGACGATCCAAAAACGTTTGATGATGATTTTACTTCTGGAGGAAAATTGAAATGGAGTAAAAAAAGATATTTTAAGAAAATTAATAAGTTGAGTCACGTTATCAAACAGTTAGGAACAGAGAAATCGTTTGTTCCTCCAGTACTTGTTGGTGTTGCTGAAGTTGAAAATAAAAAAGTTTTAGAAGATCTAGTTCGTTCTAAAAACCTACAAAAATTTCATTATGACTATGTACATTATGATTCTATGGATGACAGAGGAATTGATGTTGGATTGTTGTACAACAAGCAATTATTTGAGTTATTACATTCCGAACGATTCTCACTTTATATAGAAAATGAAGATGGAGAGCAAGACTTTACTCGTGATGTTTTGCTTGTAAAAGGAAACTTTAATGGAGAATTGATGTATATACTAGTCAATCATTGGCCTTCACGTAGACAAGGAACTGAGGAGTCAGATTATAAGCGCGTAAAAGCATCAGAATTGAATAGAGAAATCATAGATAAGATACGCTTTGAAGATGAAAATGCGAAAATTGTGGTTATGGGAGATTTTAACGACAACCCAAACAATAATAGTATTCAAAATTTAATTAAAGATGACTTTTACAACCCTATGCAAAGTATAGTTTCCAAAGGAAAAGGAACATTAAAATATAAGGATGATTGGTATTTGTTTGACCAAATTATTTTTTCCAAAAACTTTAAGAAAGCCAAAGAAGACCAACACTCATTTAAATATGCAGAGGTTTTTGATCGAGATTTTATGAAGGTTTTTAAAGGGAAAAACAAAGGGAAACCCTTTAGAACATATATTGGTCCTTGGTATCAAGGGGGTTTTAGCGACCATTTTCCAGTATATGTGTATTTGAAGAAAATGTCTCGTCCTAAATAATCGATACAGATTATTAAAGGATTAAAAATAATAATTTAAACCTGAACAATAGTACTATTGTTCAGGTTTTTTGATTTATAG
>NVWM01000003.1 GCA_002733665.1 Lutibacter sp. | reverse complement strand
GAGTAATCTTTTTGAGTACGCTTAACATACCCTGAATTTTCTGATGTTTTCATTACACTAAAGTTTTAGTGTATCGCTATTTCAGGACGGGACAAATATAAGTTATAAAAAAAGCCGTTCATTTTATGAGCGGCTTTTTTTATTATATTTGAAGAGAAATAAACTTAAAATGCTAAGAAAAGTAACATTCGTTTTAATCATTATAATGCTAAGTTCTTGTGGTACAACACAGAAACTTAAAAAAGAATTGCACAAAGACCACAAAGAAAACACTTCTTTTAAAGGATTTGTATTGTACAATCCAACAACAAAAAAGGAACTTATAAATCATAATGGAAACAAATACTTTACACCTGCATCAAACACCAAACTTTTTACATTCTACACGATATATAAAACTTTAGGCGATTCTATTAAAGGATTGGAATATTATAAAACTGCAGATTCATTGATTATTAAAGGAACAGCAGATCCATCATTGTTATATGCTTTCGATGGAGTAAAAGTTCTTGATTTTTTAAAAAAATCAACAGATTCTATTTTTTTGGTAGATGCAAATATTGATGAAGCACATTATGGAAGTGGTTGGGCTTGGGATGACTATCCATATTATTATATGTCAGAAAAAAATTTATTTCCTCTTTATAGTAATATGTTGACATATACTGTTCAAAGCGATATTGTTTCTAGCAATATATCAGCACTTAAGGATAATATTTCTCTTTCAGATGGTTCTTTAAGGCGTGAAACTTCAAATAATAAGTTTTATGCAAAAAGAGGAAAAAATAAAGAATATGAAGTGCCATTTATTACTTCAAATAAATTGATTGCAAAAATGTTGAGTGATGAAATAGATAAGGAAGTAGTTTTAATTTCAGATAAAAAATATAATTTTAAGCCATTATATAGCGAAACGAAAGACTCGTTGTTAATCAAATTAATGGTTGACAGCGATAATTTTATTTCCGAACAATTGATGCTTCAAGTTGGCTATGAAGTTTCTAAAAAGTATAGTGTTAAAGAAGCAATAAAGTTCTCTTTAGAGAATTATTTAAAGGATTTGCCACAAGCACCTCGTTGGGTTGATGGCTCTGGATTGTCTCGGTACAATTTATTTACACCAAACGATATGATATATTTGCTTGAAAAAATGTATCGCGAGATTCCGCAAGAAAAATTGTTTAGTTATTTTCCTATTGAGGACAAATCATATGTTTTTGCAAAATCTGGATCGTTATCAAATAATTATAATTTGAGTGGTTATCTCGTCACAAAAAAAGGAACAGTACTTATTTTTAGTTATATGAATAATCACTTTAAAGAATCTTCATCAGAAATAAAAAAAATAATGGAGAAAACAATCAAAGAAATTTATAATAAGTATTAGGTACTTTTTAAAGAGAATTTACGTTTATTTGTTGACATTAAACCCAAAGGCACGAAACGAGCATGTAGAAATTATTATCATTTAAATGAATGATTAATAGCGAATATATGGGACAGTTTTAAAATATTAAATATAAACTCATGAAAATTAACACCCCAAAAAGTATTATTATTCTATTAATAATTCTGTCTGCAACTCAAAATTCTTACTCTCAAGATGAAGAAAATAAATGGGTAGTAGGATTAGGAATGAATGCAATAGACTTTTTCCCATCAAACGGAATTGGGCATATTACTGGAAATAACGCTGGACTTGGAAATGAATTGTTTAATGTTGAGGATCATTGGAATCAAAAAGGACATCCAAAAATTAATATTAGTAGACATATTTGGAAAAGAATTTCTGCAGACCTTGCTTATACTAGAAACAAAATTTATAATATTGGAGATTTTCGAGTAGACGATTTATCATATAGTGCAATTGACCTTTCAGTACATTATAGTATTCTTAAAGATAATTATAAGTTAAACCCTTATGTTTTGATTGGTGCAGGACACACATCAATAGATGATAAAGGGACTGCAACTTTTAATTCTGGGATTGGAGTTACGTATTGGTTTGCAGAAAAATTTGGAGTGAATGGAGACATGAAGTTTAAGTACGCTGATCTTGACTACCCAATGATTCAACATTTTCAATACTCAGTAAGTATTGTACATCGATTTGGAAGTGGAAGAGGTAAAAAGGGGCACGGAACAGAATGTTTTGAGTAAAAATCCCGTTAAGGAAATAGTTTCTTTTTTTTGATTTTAAAAATGTAATTTGCATCAAAATAATTATTGATTGCAAACAAAGCCACAATTTCAAGTTTATAATGCATCCGCAGGAAGTGGAAAGACTTTTACGCTAGTAAAAGAATACCTTAAAATACTTCTCTCTACTGATGATGTTTTTCGTTTTCAAAATATTTTAGCGATTACGTTTACCAACAAAGCGTCTGCTGAAATGAAAGAGCGTATACTTCAAAATTTGAAAGAATTTTCTGAAGGAAAAACAAACGATATGTTTGTAAAAATAAGCGAAGAAATTATTGTTTCAAATGAAGTTTTACAGCAACGCTCTAAACGTGTTTTAAATAGTATTCTGCAAAATTATTCGGCTTTTAACATCACAACCATTGATGCTTTTACACACCGAATTATCAGAAACTTTTCTTTTGACTTAGGGCTTTCTCTAAATTTTGATGTCGAAATGGATGTAAATTCATTATTAGAAGAAGCAGTAGATTTACTTATTTCTAAAATAGGTTTTGATAAAGACTTAACCAGTGTTTTAATTGATTTTTCATTAGAAAAAGCAGATGATGATAAGTCATGGGACATTACACACGATTTAAAAGAATTCGCAAAAATTTTATTGAACGAAAATGATACGAAGAATTTAAAAAAGTTAGAAAAAAAAACAGTTCAAGATTTTGTAGATTTAAAAAAGCAGTTGCGTAAGAGTAATAAAACCATCGAAAATAAATTTTCTAAAATTGGGAATAAAGCACTACTTATTATTGAAGAAAATAATATAAAGGAAGGCGTTTATAAAGCTTCATATTTTCCGAAACATTTTGAAAATTTAGTGAATGACTTTTCTAAATGTAAGTTTTTTGATCAATCAAAATTAAAATTTAATATTGAGAACAAAAACATTTACAATAAAGGTGTAATTGAAAAATTCAGTGATGTTTTAGAAAAAATCGAACCAGAATTAAATGAGTTATATCTTCAATCTGAACGATTATATCAAGAATACACAAAGAATAACTTAGTCTTAAAAGGTTTAATTCCGTTGGCGGTTTTAAAACATATTAATCAATCCTTAAACGAGATAAAAGAACAAAATAATATTCGTTTAAATGCAGAGTTTAATCAATTAATTTCAGAGAAAATAAAAGATGAGCCTGCGCCATTTATCTACGAGCGTCTCGGCGAAAAATTTCGATATTATTTTATTGATGAGATGCAAGATACATCGCAATTACAGTGGCAGAATTTGATTCCGCTCATAGAAAACGCATTAACATCTGAAACATTGGAAGGAGATAAAGGAAGTCTGATGTTGGTTGGTGATTCAAAACAAGCAATTTACCGTTGGCGCGGAGGAAAAGCAGAGCAATTTATCGGTTTAACAGAAGGAGATAACCCTTTTCCTATAGCAAAAGAGATGAAAAATTTAGAAACCAATTTTAGAAGTTATTCTGAAATAATTGACTTTAACAATCGGTTTTATACTCATCTTTCAGGGTTTTTTGCAAATGAGAAACATCAAAAGTTATATATAAACGGAAATCAACAAAAAAAGACTACAAAAGAAGGAGGATTTGTACAAATTTCATTCGTCAAAAAAGATAAAGAAGACGAAGAGAAAGAGTTGATTTTTCCTAAAAAAGTATTGAGCATTATTCAAAACCTTGACCCTAATTTTGCGTTGAGTGATGTTTGTGTTTTAGTTAGAAAAAAGAAAGAAGGGTTTGCTGTTGCCAACTATTTATCAGAAAATAATATTGATATTATTTCATCAGAAACACTCTTGTTAAAAAACAATAAAACAGTTGGTTTTATAATTAATTTGATGTCATTTTTATACAATTCAGAAGACGCTGAATCGCTTGTTAATGCATTGTATTTTTTAAGTAAAAAAACTGATATTCAAAATGACACACATAACTTTATTAATGAGTTAATAAAGAAATCAAATCAAGAAATTTTTGAAAACCTTAAGAAATATAAATTCATTTTTAACGAAACTGAGTTTGCTTCACTTTCATTTTATGATAGTGTAGAGTATATAATTCGTTGTTTTGATTTAGTATTAATTCCAAATGCTTTTGTATTGGCATTTTTAGATTTTGTATTAGAATATCAACAAAGAAAAGGCAGTGATTTAAGTAGTTTTTTGGAGTATTGGGAGCAAAAAAAAGAAAACCTTTGTATTACAATTCCAGAAGGGCAAAATGCGGTTAAGATTATGACAATTCATAAGTCAAAAGGCTTGGAATTTCCCGTGGTAATTTATCCATATGATTTGGATATGTATCGAGAAATAAAACCTAAAATCTGGTATGATAAATTTGATAAGATACAATTTTTAAATTTTGAAACATCGTTGGTCGATTACTCTAAAAAGTTAAATTACATAGGAGAATACGGAGAGCAATTGTATATTGAAAGACGCGAAGAAATAGAGTTAGATAGTTTAAACTTGTTATATGTAGCAACTACTAGAGCAGTTGAGCAATTGTATATCGTTTCTGAGAAAAAAACAAAAATCAATGATTTAGAAAACGCTCGTTTTTATTCAGATTTGTTAATTGATTTTTTAAAGAATCAGGCAGATCATAATTCTTGGAGAGAAGATAAATTAGAATATAATTTTGGTGATTTAAAAAGAGTATCTTTAGAAGAGAAATCACAAAAGAGAGGTAAGTTTATAGATCAAGAAAAGTTTATCTCTTCGCCATGGAAAAATCATGATATTTCTATTGTAGCAAATTCTTCTAAATTATGGGATACAAATCAAGAGAACGCGATTGAATATGGTAATTTGATTCATGAAATAATGTCTAAAATATTTACGATTGATGATGTTGAAAGTGTTATTCAACAATATATATATGAAGGAATTTTGAATGGTGAAGAGTCTGAGATAATTAAAAAGAAAGTTTTTGAAGTTGTAGGGCATCCATTACTGAAAAGCTTTTATGAGACTAATCTACTGGTGTTTAACGAGCAAGAACTAATATCTAAAGACAAGATAAGATTGATTCCAGATAGAATTGTTGTGAAGAATAACAAAGCAGTAATTATTGATTATAAAACTGGAAAATCAAAGCAGCAGCATCACCAACAACTCAAAAAATATAGCAATGCACTTTATGAAATGAGCTATGAAGTTTCAGAAATCTTTTTAGTCTATATTGATTCTAAAGTAGTAGTTGAAAAAGTAAATTAAAGTGTTTTAGAATTATATAATAAACTAATTATAAGTAATTTAATTATGTTTTTAATGAGTTATATTTATAATAAAGATATTTTTTTTAGGATAATTCATAATATTTTGTAGATTTGTTCTTGGATTTAAGCAATTACAGCTTATCTTTGTAATTAAAATAGGAAACAAATTAAATTTAAAATTTTAAAAATGAAACATTTAAGAATAGCTTTATTAGCTTTACTTGTAGTTGCTGGATATAGCAACGTCAATGCTCAGGATGAAAACAATCCTTGGGCTATTAGCTTCGGTATAAACGCCGTTGATTTTCACCCAACTAATCATCCAGGCGAAATAAGCAATGGAGGGCATTCTTCAGGATGGTTTAATGAATTTTTTAACGCAAAAGATCATTATAGTATTCTACCTTCTTTATCTAAAATTTCTGTAGGGAGATATATAGATGCTGGCTTTTCAGTTGAATTAGCAGGGACATTAAATAGAATTACTAAAATAGGAAACTGGGAAGATTCTCAAGGCTATTTACCATTTTTTAATCCATTAGATCGTGAAGGAAATCCAAATTATGAGCAGAATCCTGGAGACTTAAACTATTTAGGATTAGATCTTGGAATTAAATATGACTTAAATAACCTTATGTTTAAAAATTCAACATGGTTTGATCCTTTTGCATCTGTTGGTGGAGGTTACACTTGGTTAGATTCTAAGGGTACTGGTACTGTTAATGGTGGATTAGGAACTAACTTATGGGTAAGTGATAGTTTCGGATTCAATATCCAAACTACTTATAAGCATGCTTTTGATAATAATAATATAGCACCTCACTTCCAACATGCTGTAGGTTTTACAGTTAAATTTGGAGGAACAGATACTGATGGTGATGGGATATTTGATAAAGAAGACGCTTGTCCAGAAGTATTCGGATTAGAAGAATTTAATGGTTGTCCTGATACTGATGGTGATGGAATTATAGATTCTGAAGATGCTTGTCCAGATGTTGCTGGTTTAGCAGAATTAAACGGTTGTCCTGATGCTGATGCTGATGGTATTGCTGATGGAGAAGATAATTGTCCAAATGAAAAAGGATCTAAAGCAAACGGTGGATGTCCTGATACTGACGGTGACGGAATTGTTGACGGAAAAGACAACTGTCCAAATGAAGCAGGACCTGCTGCAAACAATGGTTGTCCTTGGGCTGATAAAGATGGAGATAAAATCTTAGATAAAGATGATGCTTGTCCAGAGGTTGCTGGTGTTGCAGAACACAATGGTTGTCCTCCTCCAGCAAGAATGACAGAAACACATATTACAGAATTAGACAATTTAGCAAGAACAGTATATTTCAAAAGCGGTCAAGATTCTTTTACTGATGAAACATATGCTATTTTAGATAAAATTGCTGGATTAGTTAAAGATTTCCCAGCGGAAAGCTTTCATATTGCTGGTCACACAGATAGTCAAGGAAGTAAAGCCTCAAATCAAACATTATCAGAAAAAAGAGCTGCTGCTGTAAATGCTTACTTAACAAGCAAATTAGGGAATACATTTACTTCTGCAGGTTTTGGTGAAGTTGATCCTGTAGCTTCTAACAATACAAGTTCTGGTAGAGCGCAAAATAGAAGAGTTGAAATTAAATTAACTAGATAATAATTTTATTTCTCAAAATATATTTTAAAAACGTCTCGATTTTATCGAGACGTTTTTTATTTTTATAGAAATTTATAATTCTCTATGAAATCTTTTCTTTCAAATGTAGTTACTGATATTCTTACTCAAAAGAAAGTTGCAACACATAATTTAATTTTTGTCTTACCAAGCCAACGAGCATGTGTATTTCTTAGAGAAGAGATTATTAAACAATTAACTACAGCAACCTTTTTACCTCAAATTAAAAGTATTGAGAATTACATTCAAGAACTTGCAGAGGTTAAACAAATAGATACAATTCAACTTTTGTTTGAGTTTTATTCCGTCTATAAAACACATACTATAAAAGATAAGCATGATTCTTTTGATACGTTCTCTCAATGGGCAACGATTGTTTTACAGGATTTTAATGAAGTTGATAGACATCTATTAGATACTAAAGACCTATTTACCTATTTAAGAGATATAAATCGATTAGAGAATTGGAATCCAACTACCGAAATCACAAAAAAGTATTTTTCTTTTTTTGAAAAACTGCATTTATATTATGATGAATTTTACCAATTTCTACTTTCTAAAAAAGTAGGTTATCAAGGATTAATTTACCGTGAAGCAGAGAGTAATATTCAGCATTATATAAGTAACAATGTTGACAAACATATTGTTTTGGTAGGGTTTAACGCTCTTAATAAAGCAGAAGAACGAATCTTCCAAGAATTGCTACAAAGTGGTTTAGCATCTATTTATTGGGATGCTGACGAAAGTTATTTAAAGACATCTAAAGAATCGGGAATGTTTTTAAGGAAGTATAAGAAAGAATGGAATTATTTTCATAATAATCCATTTAATTGGATGGAAAACCATTTTAATTCAGAGGAAAAAAACATCCATTTTATAAGCACTACAAAAAATGTAAGTCAGTTAAAGTATGTAGGAGAGCTATTGCAAAAAAAGCAAAACCAGAATAACACTGCACTTGTATTGGCTGATGAGTCTTTGCTTTCTTTGACATTAAACTCGTTACCAAATACTGTTGAAAAGATTAATATAACAATGGGATTTCCTTTGTCAGATATCCCTTTGGCGGGATTTTTTAACAATGTTTTTCAACTATACTTGAATCAAGAGAAATTAGGTGTTATAGATAAGAATTTATTTTACCATAAAGACGTATCAAATTTATGCAGCCATTCTTACTTTAAGAAATTATTGAATGATAAAACTATAAAAAGTTCATCTAAAATTGGCAAAGCCAACCTCATTTTTTTATCAGAAAAGAATATTTCAGAAATTTTTAAAGAAGTAGAATCTACTAATTTTATGGATTTTTTATTTAAGAAAGGAAATTCAACTGTAGAGAAAGTACTTCAAAACTGTATTGCCATTTGTAAAGAGTTAAAAGAAATTAGTAACGGAATTGAGAGAGAATATGTGTATCGTTTCTTCACTGTTTTTCAGCAATTAAAAACTTTAAATGAAAAGTACGGACATATAACAAATCTAAAAACGTTACATCAATTCTTTCTGCAAGTTTCAAAAAATGAAAAATTATCTTTTCAAGGCGAACCATTAGAAGGATTACAATTGATGGGAATGTTGGAAACACGAGTTATTGATTTTGAAACGGTTATAATTACATCAGTAAATGAAGGTGTTTTACCTGCTTCTAAGTCCGAAAAATCATTTATACCGTTTGACGTTAAGAAACATTTTGGCTTGCCAACATATCAAGAAAAAGATGCGATTTTTTCATATCACTTTTATAGGTTATTGCATAGAGCAAAAAATATTTACGTGCTTTATAATACAGAAGGAGATGCTTATGGAACTGGCGAGAAAAGCCGATTCTTGACACAAATGGAAATAGAAAGAACGGATATAAAACATACAATCGTAAGTCCTAAAGTAACGATCAACACTAAAGAATTACAAGAGATATCAAAGACAGATTTGGTCATAGAAAAGTTAAATGAACTAGCCAAAAAAGGTTTGTCACCTTCCGCTTTATCGACATATATTTACAATCCAATAGATTTTTATTATCAGAAAATATTAAATATTAAAGACGTAAATGAAGTTGAAGAAACGGTTGCTGTAAATACTATGGGAACTGTAATTCATGAAACTTTAGAACAGTTATATACACCATATCTTGATAAATTCCTAACGGAAGAATCTTTCAAAAAAATGTTTTCAAAGGTTGAAGGTTTGGTTGGAGAAAATTTTAAAAAAGTATATGTAAATGGCGACATATCAAAAGGGAAAAATAAATTGATTTTTGAAGTTTCCAAAAAACACGTTAATCGTTTTTTGAAACAAGAGTTACAAGAAATAAATGAAGGTAAGCAACTTAAAATTATAGGATTAGAAAAGAAGTTATCTGCTAAAATAGAGATAGAAAGTTTAAACTTTCCTGTAAAATTACACGGAATCATTGATAGGATTGACCAAGTTGATGGCGTTACTCGAATTGTAGATTACAAAACGGGTATGGTGCAATCTAGTCAATTACGCATGACTGATTTCAGTAAAATGAGCGACGATTATAAATACACAAAAGCATTACAAGTCATGTTATACGCTCATTTATTTATCGAAGAAACAAACTTTGATATATCGAAACCAATTGAAGCGGGAATTATATCGTTTAAGAATTTAAATAGCGGATTTTTAAAAATGAATTTTGCTGAGGGACGTGCAAAAGATCATATAATTTCAGAAGAAAAAATAAATGAGTTTTTGGTTGAGTTAAAACGAATCATTACAGAAATTTTCAACCCTGAAATCCCCTTTCTTGAAAATCCAAACAAAGCCTTTTAAATTTTAAAATACATGCAAATAGAATCAAATTTTGTTGTAAAAAGTAATCACCATAACAAACCGATTGTTACAGATGTAATCTATAAAGAAGACGCTATAAAAAAACCAATTGTTATATTTTGTCATGGTTATAAAGGATTCAAAAATTGGGGCTCATGGGATTTGGTTGCTAAAACATTTGCAGAAACCAATCATTTTTTTATAAAATTTAATTTCTCACATAATGGTGGAACACTTGAAAACCCAGTAGATTTTCCTGACTTAGAGGCTTTTGGAGAAAACAATCTCACAACAGAATTAAACGACTTGGAAGATGTAATTAATTGGATTACAGCCAATAAAAAATATAAAAGCGAAGTTGACACAACCAACATTACCTTAATTGGTCATTCTCTCGGAGGAGGAATTGCAATGATAAAAGCATCAGAAAATAAAAATATTTCTAAAGTTATTTCTTGGAATGGAGTATCAGATTATGGAAGTAGATTTCCTAGAGGAAAAGACTTAGAGGCCTGGAAAAAATCAGGAACTTCATATGTTTTAAATGGAAGAACGAAACAAGAAATGCCACATGAATATCAGTTTTATAAAGATTTTAAAGAGAATGAAGAACGATTGACTATTAAAACGGCAATAGAAAATCTCAACAAACCACAACTGATAGTTGCCGGTACTTCTGATGAAGTTGTTAAGCCATTTGAAGCAGAAAATATGCATTTATGGAATCCAAAAAGTGAATTAGCACTTATAGATCAGATGAATCACACATTGGGAAGTAAACACCCTTGGAATAAAGAAACATTACCAATTCACCTCAAAAAAACAGTTCAAGTTAGTATTGATTTTATTGCCAATAATTAAATGTATAAAGAATCAAACATCACTTTTAAAGGAATAAACAGACTTGCAATCCCTGCAATTATTACTGGTATTGCAGAGCCTTTACTTTCAATTACCGACACAGCAATTGTTGGAAATATAGATATAAATCCTATTGAATCTCTTGCTGCTGTTGGAATTGCAGGTTCATTTATTTCTGCTTTGATATGGATTTTGGCTCAAACTCGTTCTGCTATTTCTGCGATTGTTGGAAAATATGTAGGAGCCAAAAAATTACATGAAATTGCTACACTACCTTCACAAATTATTGCGATTAACCTTGTATTGAGTGCTATTATTTATTTTGTTTCAAATTATTTTGCAACAGAAATATTTCAACTATATAATGCCAAAAATATCGTTTTGACCTATTCTGTTGAGTATTACAAGATTCGTGTTTATGGTTTTCCTTTGACGCTTTTTATCTTTAGCATTTTTGGAGTTTTTAGAGGTCTTCAAAACACTTTTTGGCCAATGATTATCAGTATTGTTGGCGTGAGTATAAACGTACTCCTCGATTTTGCTTTGGTTTATGGAATTGAAGGCTATATAGAGCCAATGAATATTCGAGGTGCAGCTTGGGCAAGTGTTATTGCTCAAGCCATAATGGCACTTTTAGCACTGATTCTATTTTTGAAGAAAACTCCATTTAGTATCAAGTTTTCATTTCCGTTTAACAAAGAAATTAAAAACATTTTATCCATTAGTTTTAATCTGATTATCAGAGCAATAGCATTAAACGTAGCCTTATTTCTTGCAAATTCATATGCGACAAAGTATGGTGATAATTACATCGCTGCACAGACAATTGCCTTTCAAATTTGGATATTTTTCGCCTTTTTTATTGATGGATATGCAAGCGTTGGAAATATAGTTTCAGGAAAATTATTAGGAGAAAAAAATTTTAAAACAATGAAAATATTAAGTGTCAGATTGAGTAAATATTCAACCATTATTTCAACGCTCCTTGTAGTAGTTTGTGTTATCTTTTATGTTCCGATAGGAAAACTTTTTTCACAAGAACCATTAGTTTTACAGTCGTTTTATGGTGTTTTTTGGATAGTACTTGCAATGCAACCAATCAACGCAATTGCATTTGTATTTGACGGAATTTATAAGGGTTTAGCAGAAGCAGTAACACTTCGTAATTTATTATTAATTGCTACTTTTTTAGGATTTGTTCCAGCACTTTTAATTGGAGATTATTTCGATTTAAAACTTACAGGAATTTGGATAGCATTTACTGTTTGGATGTTTATAAGAGCCGTGATTTTAGTCATAAAATTTAGAAAAAAATATGTGCTCAAGAATCCGTAACTTTGACCTAATTAAAAAACTTACATGAGCAACGGAAGTTTATATACACGGATTCAAAACAATATTGCAACAGTTGAATTTTTTCATCCTGCAAGTAATTCTTTTCCAAGTGAATTATTAGCAAGACTTGCAAAATCACTTAATGAATTAAGTGAAAATGAAGAAGTGTATGTAATTATTTTAAAAAGCGAAGGCGATCGCGCATTTTGTGCTGGCGCATCGTTTGACGAACTAGTCTCAATAGATAACCTTGTTGATGGTAAACGTTTTTTCCTAGGCTTTGCAAATGTTATTAATGCAATGCGAAAATGTAAAAAACCAATTATAGGTCGCGTACATGGTAAAGTAGTTGGAGGAGGAGTTGGACTTGTTTCAGCCTGTGATTACGCGTATGCTACTGATAAAGCAGCCATAAAATTATCAGAATTAACCATAGGAATTGGTCCTTTTGTAATTGCTCCTGTTGTGAAACATAAAATGGGAAATACAGCCTTGAGAGAATTAACGTTGAACGCTACAAAATGGCACAACGCTTATTGGGCGAAAGAAAAAGGCTTATTTGCTGATGTTTTTGATAACACAAAGCAACTAGATGAATCTATAGATGATTTGGCTTCTAAATTGGCAAGTTACAATCCAGAAGCTGTTCAAAAAATGAAAAAGATCTTTTGGGAAGGAACTGACCATTGGGACAAATTATTGGAAGAACGTGCTGAAATAAGCGGTGAATTGGTATTATCAGAGTTTACAAAAAAAGCACTTGAAAAGTTTAAAAAATAGAGGGAGATAGTAAATATTTAGGTCTCGACTGCGCTCGACCTGACATAAAAACCATAGAATTGTCCTCCTCGAGCGTAGTCGAGAGGTTAATATCAAATAGAAATGAGTAATATTAGAATCACAAAGCAATTTAATTTTGAAACAGGTCACGCATTATACGGTTATGATGGTAAATGTAGAAATGTGCATGGTCACAGTTACAAACTTTCAGTGACAGTTATTGGTGTGCCAATTTCTGACAGTAATAATGTAAAATTTGGGATGGTGATTGACTTTTCTGACCTAAAAAAGATTGTGAAAGAAGATATTGTTGATGTTTTTGATCATGCTACGGTTTTTAATAAGAATACTCCTCACGTAGAATTGGCAAAAGAATTGTCAGACAGAGGACATCATGTTATTTTGGTAGATTACCAACCAACAAGTGAGATGATGATTATTGATTTTTCAGAAAAAATTAAAAAGAGATTATCTAAAAACATCAAATTACATTCCTTAAAATTGCAAGAAACAGGGACTTCATTTGCGGAGTGGTTTGCGAGTGATAATTAAAAATAATATTTATTACTAACAAAGAACTTTCTGAACCCAATAAACAATTGATATGTTAACGCACCAAGTATTATTGTTAAAAAATCTTTGTCTTCTTGATAATTATACTCTCCAACTTAGCCTTTGTTGGTGTTTTTCACCAACAAACCTCTATTTCCCATTAAAAGCACTCATAGTATTAGCCATACCTGCAGTACCAAACGAAGTAATTAGTTTCGCAGAAACAGGCAAGCGTTCTATTAATTGGCTTGTTTCTTCTTTAGACCATTCGCTCAACACAAAATCTACTTGACGCCCTTTTGAGAAGCTAGCACCGACACCAAATCTAAATCTTGGGTATTTAGTAGTGTTTAATTTTTCTTGAATGTCTTTGAGTCCATTATGTCCGCCATCGCTACCTTTTGCTTTTAGGCGAATTGTTCCAAAATCGATATTCAAATCATCAGTAACAACAAGAATATTGTCAATAGCGATTTTTTCTTTTATCATCCAATATTTTACTGCTTTACCACTTAAATTCATATAAGTAGATGGTTTTAAAAGGATAAATGTCCTTCCTTTAAATCGAAATGTAGCAATATCACCTAATTTTTCTGTTTCAAAAGAAGCCTTGTGCTCTTCAGCCAATTCATCTAAAATTTTAAACCCGATATTATGGCGTGTATTCTCGTATTTCTCACCAATGTTTCCCAAGCCAACGATTAAAAACTTTTTCATAAGGTCTTCTTTTGTTTCTTTTTTGAATAAATTTTTTAAAAACGAATACCAATTCATATTATACTAATTTAACTTTATAATACCACATCAAATCGTTTGTTTTTCACATTATCTTTGTGAAAATACTTTACCACAACAAAGGTTATGCTAAAATATTTTAACTTCAATCTTGCAAAAAACAATTCAATTTGATTACGCAGCATTACAAAATCAAATTGGTATTACAAAAGTATTAAAAATAAAAAAAGCGTTCCGATTTTCGGAACGCTTTTAAAATATTTCTTGTGAAATTTATTCTACAGCAGCAGTTTCTTCAGTTGCTCCTTCTTCACCTTCACCTTCTTCACCTTCTTCTTCCTCTTCAACGGCAACAGCAGCACGAGCCATTGCAACTCTAACTACAGCCATGTTTTCAGGATGTAAAAATTCTAATTTTTCATCTGCAACATCAGAAATAGAAACGTTATCTCCAATTTTAAGAGGAGTAATATCTACGCTGATAAAATCTGGAAAATCTTTTGGAAGTGCACGAACTCTTAATTTACGGTTTGTAAATAAAAGACGCCCACCATTTAACACACCTTGAGAAGCTCCTGAAATTTTAACAGGTATAGTCATGGTAATTTGTTTTCCTTCAAATAATTGATAGAAGTCAATGTGTAAAATTTTGTCTGTTACAGGATGAAATTGAATATCTTGTAAAATTGCAGCGAATTTCTCACCACTTTCAAGTTCAATCGATGCAGTGTATACATTTGGAGTGTACACTAAGTGTCTGAATGCTAATTCATCTGCTGAAAAATGTATGGCTTGTTCTCCTCCGTATAAAACGCAAGGCACCTTTCCAGCATTACGTAAGGCTTTAGTTGCTACTTTACCTACGCTTTCTCTTTTGGATCCGTTGATCGTAATTGATTTCATTGTTTGTTTTTTAATTATTACATTATAAATTTATCACTGATAGATTTGTTGTTTTGCACATTTTGCATAACATCAGCAAATAAAGGGGCGCAAGTTACAATTTTTATTTTAGAAGATTCTCTTTTTAAAGGAATTGTATCAGAAATAATTAATTCTGTTAATTTTGAGTTTTCAATACGTTCTATTGCGCCTCCAGAAAGAATACCATGAGTTGTAACTGCACGTACACTTGTAGCGCCTTTTTCCATCATAATTTCAGCAGCTTTGGTTAGAGTTCCTGCTGTATCAACCATATCATCAACCAAGATAACATCTTTACCTTTTACATCGCCAATTAACTCCATATGCGAAATTACATTTGCTTTTAATCGTTGTTTGTAACAGATAACTACATCACATTTTAGATGCTTAGAATATGCATAAGCACGCTTTGAACCTCCCATATCTGGAGATGCAATCATCAAATTAGGAAGATTTAGACTTTTTATATATGGCATAAATATCGTAGATGCGTATAAATGATCAACAGGTCTTTCAAAAAAACCTTGGATTTGATCGGCATGTAAATCCATTGTAATAATTCGAGTTGCTCCAGCAGTTTCAAGCATTTTAGCAACGAGTTTTGCAGTGATAGGTACTCTTGGTTTGTCTTTCCTATCTTGTCTTGCCCAGCCAAAATAAGGAATTACAGCAGTTATATGCCTTGCAGATGCTCGTTTTGCAGCATCTATAATCATAAGCATTTCCATTAAATTATCAGCATTTGGAAAAGTAGAGCCTATAATAAAAATTCGACGCCCTCTGACAGATTCTTCGAGAGCTGGCTGAAACTCACCATCACTATATTCGGAAAAGATAACATTTCCGAGAGATGCTCCATATTCGGATACAATTTTTGTAGCAAGTTCGGGACTTTGTCTACAGGCAAAAAATTTAGGTTCAATAGTTGAAAAAGACATGATTTTGATATGGTTTTGTGTTGTTGTACAAAAGTAAAAATAAAAAGGTAGGTTTATCAGTTAAAAAATATTTTTTTTTATAAATTTGCACACACATTTTTTGTTTTGCTCAAGTGGCGGAATTGGTAGACGCGCTGGATTCAAAATCCAGTTCTTTCGGGAGTGTGGGTTCGATTCCCACCTTGAGTACAAAAACCTTGACTTTTATTAGTTGAGGTTTTTAAATTTAAACCAACAATAAAATTTGGTAAAACTTTAACCAAAAAATAATTAATTCTTTCTATCTTCGTACTATTAAAATTGATGGAAAGAAAACAAAAAAAATATGATAGAGCATATATGCGGATGGCTCAAGAATGGGCTAAACTATCATACTGTAAAAGAAAACAAGTTGGAGCGATTATAGTAAAAGGGAGAATGATTATTTCTGATGGATTTAACGGTGCGCCTTCAGGATTTGATAATTGCTGTGAAGACAAAGAAGGAAATACAAATTGGTATGTTTTGCACGCAGAGGCCAATGCTATTTTAAAAGTTGCTAGTTCTACTCAGTCTTGTAAAAATTCAACCCTATATATTACATTGTCACCTTGTAAAGAATGTAGTAAACTTATTCATCAATCTGGAATAAAAAGAGTTGTATATTCTCAAGCATACAAAGATACTTCTGGAATACAATTTTTAGAAAAAGCAGGCGTAGAAACAGCACATTTGAAAATACAAGAGTAGGAATGAATAAAAAATCACAATTACCAATTTATTTAGGAATCGCAATTGCCATTGGTATATTGATAGGAAGTTCTTTTAATTTTAAAAATAGAGCGAATTCCATTTTTAAATCAAATAATGAAGAAGCTAAAATAAAAAGGCTGATAGACTATATTCAATATGACTATGTAGATGATGTTGACACAGAGAGCTTGTTAGATGGTGCAATAGATCAAATTGTAAATAAGTTAGATCCACATTCTGTATATTTCAACAAAAAAGATTTTGCAAGTAATAATGAACAAATGCAAGGGAATTTTCACGGAATAGGAATCCAATTTATAATCAATAAAGACTCTATAGTAGTAACAAAAGTGTTAGAGGGAGCGCCAAGCAAAAAAGCAGGAGTAAAGGCAGGGGATAGAATTTTAATGGCGAATAATGACACCATCTCAGGAATTAAATTAAAGGATGAAGATGTAATGGGAATTCTTAAAGGAGAGTCAGACACTGAAGTGAAATTATCGATCTACAGAAAGTCAGAAGATAAGATTATTGAAATTAATTTAAAGCGAGGAGATGTTCCAATAACAAGTGTATCAACTTATTATATGTTAAGCGACACCATTGGGTTTATTAAAGTTGATAGGTTTGCAAGAACAACATATAACGAATTCAAGATTGCTTTAGACAATTTATTAGGCAAAGGGATGAAAAAGTTGGTGTTAGACTTACGTGATAATCCTGGAGGATATATGGATATTGCTAATGAGATTGCAGATGAGTTTTTAGAAGATGATAAATTAATTGTTTTCACTAAAAATAAAAAAGGAGAAATAGACAAAGATTTTGCAACCGAAAAAGGTGATTTTGAAAACGGACAAGTATATATTTTAATTAATGAGAACTCAGCATCAGCATCAGAGATTGTTGCAGGAGCATTACAAGACAACGATAAAGGAACTATTGTTGGGCGTCGTTCTTTCGGAAAAGGATTGGTACAAGAAACTATGGGTCTAGGTGATGGCTCTGCAATTAGATTAACTACCGCTAGATATTACACACCAACTGGACGTTCGATACAAAAGCCTTATGACTTAAGTCACAGTGATGAATACTTTGAAAAATTCAGTAAACGCTATGAAAGTGGAGAATTAATTTCTGCTGATAGTATAAAAGTAAACGATTCTCTAAAAAAGATAACAGAAAAAGGGAAAGTCGTTTATGGTGGTGGTGGAATAATTCCAGATGTTTTTGTTGCAATTGATACAACTCAATTTATTGAAAAAAAATATGCAAACGCAGCATTTTTGAATCAATTTGCATTCGATTATGTAGATAATAACAGAAACAAGTTAGAAAATAAATCTTTGAGTGAGTTTATTTCGTCTTTTGATGAAGATGACAAAATACTAAATGACTATTTAAAAAAGATTGATATAAAAATGTTAGTTTCTGATCATAAAAGAAATATCCTTAAACGATATATAAAAGCAAACATTGCTCAATATTTGTTTGATGACATAGGATTTAGCAAAGTACTCCAAGAAGATGATAAAATGATAGATAAGGTTTTTGAATTGGAAAACATCGAATAATCTTCGTATTTTGCATAAAATATGAATCTACAAAAAAAAATATACTTCGCCTCTGATCAACATCTTGGAGCGCCAACAGCCAAAGATAGTTTTGTAAGAGAGCAAAAGTTTATTCGTTGGCTTGATGAAGTAAAACATGATGCTGAAGCCATATTCTTATTGGGCGATTTGTTTGATTTTTGGTTTGAATATAAAACCGTTGTTCCAAAAGGATTTGTTCGCGTACTTGGTAAATTAGCCGAAATTAAAGACAGCGGAATTCCAATATATTTTTTCGTAGGAAACCATGATTTATGGATGAATGATTATTTTGAAACCGAATTAAACATTCCAGTTTATCATGATCCAAAAGAATTTATATTTAACAATAAAATCTTTCTTATAGGTCATGGAGACGGTTTAGGCCCTGGAGATAAAGGCTATAAACGAATGAAAAAAGTCTTTACAAATTCGTTTTCAAAATGGCTATATCGTTGGTTACATCCAGATATTGGAGTGAGATTAGCACGATATCTATCTGTAAAAAATAAATTGATTTCAGGAGAAGAAGATGTTACTTTTTTAGGAGAAGATCAAGAATGGTTAGTTCAATATGCAAAGAAAAAACTACAAGGAAAGCACTATGATTATTTCTTGTTTGGGCACCGTCATTTACCAATGGAAATAAAAGTTGGAGAAAACTCAAAATATATCAATACTGGAGACTGGATTACACACTTTACGTATGCTGTTTTTGACTCTCAAGAATTATCTCTCAAAACCTTCGAAGGATAATTTAATATCTCATTACAAACAAAGCCAATCAAACTATCTATCAATAGATAGCAATTTCATTTCATTTTTTTTATGAAAATCTGTGTAATCAGTGTCTTTTTTAACCATTTTTTAACAACAAAAAACAATTTTTTTCTTCTACTTGCAAGCTCAAATAAAGCTTAGTATATTCACGCTTTAAATTTTTAATAATGATAGAAGAAAACAATACAACTGTTGACATTAGAGCAATCAACGAAAAAATAGAAAAAGAAAGTGCTTTTGTTGATTTATTGGTGATGGAAATGAACAAGGTAATCGTAGGTCAAAAACATATGATAGAACGGTTGCTTATCGGTCTGCTCGGAAACGGACATATTTTATTAGAAGGAGTTCCAGGATTGGCAAAAACACTTGCGATTAACACATTGTCTAAGGCAGTTCAAGGAGATTTCAGCCGTATTCAATTTACACCAGATTTATTACCTGCAGATGTTGTTGGAACAATGATTTATAACATAAAAGACAACGAGTTTTCAATCAAGAAAGGACCAGTTTTTGCAAATTTTGTATTGGCAGATGAAATCAATCGTGCTCCAGCGAAAGTGCAATCAGCATTATTAGAAGCGATGCAAGAGCGTCAAATTACAATTGGTGATACAACCTTTAAACTTGACGATCCTTTTTTAGTAATGGCAACACAAAATCCAGTAGAGCAAGAAGGAACATATCCTTTACCTGAAGCACAAATGGATAGATTTATGCTAAAAGTAGTGATTGATTACCCAAAACTTGCTGACGAACAATTGATAATGCGTCAAAACTTAAAAGGAAGTTTTGAAAAAGTGAATCCAGTAGTTTCATTGGCACAAATTAATAAAGCAAGAGAAGCGGCAAGAGAAGTATATATGGATGAGAAAATCGAGAAATATATTCTTGATATTGTTTTTGCTACACGTTATCCAGAAAAATATAACTTACCAGATTTAAAGAATTTAATCAGTTTTGGAGCATCTCCTAGGGGAAGTATCAATCTTGCAATGGCAGCTAAATGTTATGCGTTTATTAAGCGTAGAGGTTATGTGATTCCAGAAGATGTTAGAGCAATAGTTCATGATGTACTACGTCACAGAATAGGAATTACATACGAAGCAGAAGCAGAAAATATCACTTCAGAAGATATTATAAACAAGATTGTAAACGAAGTAGAAGTACCTTAAAATTAGTTGGCAGTCAATTAGTTTTCAGTTTGCAGTACCAACACTTTGGTAGCTGTGAAATACTGAATACTGAGGACTGAGGACTGAATACTGAAAAATGGATACCAAAGAATTACTTAAAAAAGTACGAAAAATAGAGATTAAGACGAAACGCTTGTCTAATCATATATTTTCTGGCGAATACCACAGTTCGTTCAAAGGTCGCGGTATGACTTTTTCTGAAGTTCGTCAGTATCAATATGGAGATGATATTCGTGCGATTGATTGGAATGTTACCGCGCGTTATAACGATACTCATATCAAGGTTTTTGAAGAAGAACGCGAACTTACAATGCTATTGATGGTTGATATTTCGGGATCAGAACTTTTTGGAACTACACAACAATTCAAACGAGATACAGTTACCGAAATTGCCGCAACATTAGCATTTTCAGCAACTCAAAACAATGACAAAGTTGGACTACTTTTATTTTCTGATGAAATAGAACTTTATATTCCGCCAAAAAAAGGAAAAAGTCATGTGTTGAGAATCATCAGAGAATTGATAGAATTTAAACCAAAAAGTAATAAGACAGACATTGGAAATGCATTGAAATATGTTTCAAACGTGATGAAGAAAAAAGCAATTGTCTTTGTCTTGTCCGATTTTATGGATACTGATTATGATCAAACACTCAAAATAATTGGTAATAAACACGATGTTACAGGAGTCAGAGTTTATGACAAGCACGATGAAGAAATTCCTAATTTAGGAATGTTACCAGTTTTAGATGCTGAAAGCGGAAAGCAGTTTTTAGTAAACACGATGTCTAAAAAAGTTAGAACATCATACAAAGCCAATTATTTACGCTCAGTAGATTATTACGAAACATCTTTTAGCAGAAGTGGTGCAGGAACAATTAGTACACGAATTGATGAGAGTTACGTGAAGAAATTATTAGGATATTTTAAACGAAAAGGAGCAAGATAAATTGAGAGAAAACAAACAACATATTGTCCGTTCGAGCGCAGTCGAGAACTTTTCAAAATGGATACTAGGAATATTCTTATTTATCTGCGGAATTACATTCGCACAGAATCCTGTTGAAGTTGCTATTGACACAACCAACATCAGAATTGGAGAACAAATAGAATATAAAATTTCGGTTGATAAGCAAGAAAACGTCATATTTCCAAAGCTTATTTTAGATAGTCTTAAAAAAGTTGAGGTTGTTGAGGAATTGAAGATTGATACTACTGAAACAAAATATATTAAAAAATATTTGCTAACGAGTTTTGATAGCGGACGCTACGTAATTCCACGTCAACAAGTTTATATAAACACCAAGAAGTATTTTACAGACTCTTTATTGATAGATGTTGCAACTGTTAAAGTTGACACACTCAAGCAAAAACTATATTCAATAAAAGCCATCAAAAATCAACCAATAGTTTTTGATGATTATAAAAGTTATCTATGGATTCTTTTGACAATTTTAGCCTTGATTCTTTTATATTATTACTTTGTTTTCAGAAATAAAAAAGAGAAGATTGCACAAGAAAACCTGATTCCTCCATATGAATTGGCAATGCAAAGATTGGGAGAATTGGATGGTAAAATGTTATGGCAAAAAGATAAAATTAAACTCTATTATATTGAATTAACAGATATTATTAGAACGTATATTGAACGTGAATTGAACATTCCAGCATTAGAATCTACAACAGATGAATTGATGGAAACGATTCGTGATTTCAATAAAATTAAAACGTTGGACTTGCCAAAAGAAACCGTTTTGAACCTTCAAAAATTATTACAAGAAGCAGATTTAGTGAAGTTTGCGAAGCATAAACCAATGTCTGACGAAATCGAACATCATAGAGTTGATACAGAAAGTATTATCAACAAATTGAAACCTAAACCAAGCGAAGAAGATGAAGTTGTGGAATAATTTAGAGTTTACAAACCCAGAATTTCTGTGGTTATTGCTAATCGTTCCTTTACTTGCGATTTGGTATTTCTTGATGCGGAAAAAAGATAGTGCAACATTGACATTATCAAGCACAGCATCATTTAAACCATCAATTTTATCACGCTTAAAACCATTGCTAAAGATTCTAAGATTATTGGCAATCTCATCATTAATAATTGCATTGGCAAGACCAAGAAATGTTGAGGTAAGCACTAAAAATAGTACAAATAGAGGGATTGATATCGTTATGGCAATAGATGTTTCGGCAAGTATGTTGGCAAGAGATTTAAAGCCAAATCGATTAGAAGCATTGAAAAAAGTAGCAATTGATTTTGTGAATAAACGACCAAATGACAGAATAGGAATTGTTGTATATGCAGGAGAAAGTTTTACGCAAACACCAATTACGAGTGATAAAAGCATAATAAAAAACACAATTCGCAAGATTACTTGGGGACAAATGGATGGTGGAACAGCAATTGGAATGGGTCTTGGATCAGCAGTAAATAGATTGAAAGATTCTAAAGCAAAAAGTAAAGTCATTATTTTATTGACTGATGGTGTGAATAATACAGGGTTTGTTGATCCAAAAACAGCAACCGAACTTGCCAAAGAATTAGGTATTAAAACCTATACTATCGGAATTGGAACAAACGGAATGGCAGATTTTCCTGTAGCGAAGGATATGAGCGGAAAGTTAATTTTTCAAAAAGCGAAAGTTGAGATTGATGAAGAATTGCTAAAGTATATTGCTAAAGAAACCGGCGGAAAATATTTTAGAGCAACCAATAATTCTAAATTGAAATCTATTTACGATGAGATTAACAAATTAGAAAAAACAGAAATAGAAGAGTATAAATATTATAATTATGATGAAAAATATCGATCATTAGTCTTTCTCGCAGGATTTTTATTGCTGTTTGAGATGCTACTGAAGTTTACGGTGTTTAGGAGTTTTGTGTAATAATGTTTATTTGTTTAACTGTGGAATTGTGTAATTGATAAAAGAGTAATAGGAAATGTATGTTTTTTCATTTGAAAAGTTGAATGTATGGAAAGAATCAATTTTGTTGGTTAAAAGTATTTATAGATTAACAAAAGGTTTTCCTTCAGAAGAGAAATTCGGATTGACAAGTCAGTTAAGACGAGCAACAGTTTCAATTTCTTCAAATATTGCAGAAGGGACATCAAGGAATACAAATAAAGATAAAGCGCATTTTACGACAATATCATATAGCTCAACAATGGAAGTTTTAAATCAATTGATTATTGCCAAGGAATTAGAATTCATTTCAAAAGAAGATTATATTGAAACAAGAACACAAATTTATAAAATATCAAACATGTTAAATGCTTTAAGAAAAGCACAATTAAAATAGAGAGTTTGTCGAATTATTTAGCTGATAAATAATGTGTGCACAAATAAACAGTTAAACGATTAAACAACTCAACAACCTTATGTATCAAATAGAAGAACCAACATATTTTATTTATTTATTACTGATTCCAGTATTGTTTATACTGTTTCTAATGGTTTTTTGGTGGAAAAAACGAACACAGAAGAAGTTTGCAAAAGAAGAATTGCTAAAAAAACTAAGTCCAGAAAAATCAATATTCAAACCGACTTTAAAAATGATTGTTTTCTTAATTGGTTTGGCATTTTTGATAGTTTCATTAACCAATCCTAAAATGGGAACCAAGATAGAAACTGTAAAGAGACAAGGAGTAGATATTGTTTTTGCGCTAGATGTTTCTAAAAGTATGTTGGCAGAAGATATTGCACCAAATAGATTGGAGAAATCAAAACAAATTATCTCTAAAATTATTGATAAGTTAGGAAGTGATAGAATCGGAATTATCATTTATGCAGGTAATGCATTTCCTTTATTACCAATTACTACAGATCATGGTGCAGCAAAAATGTTTTTGCAAAGTGCCAATCCAAATATGGTTTCAAGTCAAGGGACGGCTATAAATGAAGCTATAAAATTAGCAACTACGTATTATGATAATGACGAACAAACTAATCGTTTTTTGTTTGTTATTTCTGATGGCGAAGATCATCAAGATGATGCTTCAAGTGCTATAGTACAAGCGACAAAAGATGGAATTAAAACCTACACAATTGGAGTTGGAACAGAAAAAGGAGGACCAATACCATTAAAAGATAGAGGCGTTTTACAAGGATATAAAAAAGATAGTAAAGGAGAAACAGTAATTACCAAAATGAATACCAAAACACTTGAAGAAATTGCCGAAGGCGGAAACGGAAAATATGTTTTGGGAAACAAAACTCAGCAAACAGTTGATTTTGTTGAAAAACTATTAGTAAAAGCAGAAAAGAGTGAATTTGAAAGTACGCAATTATCAGATTATAAAGATCAGTTTCAGTGGTTTGTCGGTTTTGGCTTGCTGTTTTTAATTATTGATGCTTTTATGTTTGAAAAGAAAACAAAATGGATTCAAAAATTAAATCTGTTTAATAAATAATGAAAAAAATTCTATTCATATTATTCTTATTACCATTGAGTATTTTTGCTCAACAAGACAAGGATACGCTTGAAAAAGAGGCAAGACAGTTTGTGCGAGAAGGAAATGAGTTGTACAATCAACTAAAGTTTGCGGATGCAGAAGTCAAATATAAAAAAGCATTAGAAAAAAGTCCAGATTATGAGATTGCTAACTATAATTTAGGGAATGCATTGTCACAGCAAAATAGAAATAAGGAAGCCGTAATAAAATATGAATTGGTTGCTAAAACTACCAAAGATAAGTTTACTCGAGCATCATCTATGCATAATATTGGGAATGCACATTATAAAGATAAAGAGTATCAAAAAGCAGTTGATTCATACAAACATTCGTTGAGAGCAAATCCAAAGGACGATGAAACTCGCTATAATTTAGCATTAGCACAAGAGATGTTAAAAAATCAGCAGGAAAACGAAGATAAAAATAAGGATAATAAAGATAACAAAGACGACAAAAAAGATAAGGATAAAGAAAAAGACAAGAAGGACGATAAAAAGGACGGAGACGATAAGAAAGATGAAGACAAAAAGGATGATGAAAAGAAAGATGATGAAGACAAAAAAGACCCTAATAAAGACAAGAAAGATGAAGAGCAGAAGCAACAACCACAACAAGGAAAATTATCTCCTCAACAGGTTAAGCAGTTGCTTGAAGCGATGAATAATGAAGAGCAGAAAACGCAGAAGAAAATGAATGCGAAGAAAGAACGAGGAAAAAAAATCAAACAAGAAAAAGATTGGTAAGTTTGCTATTATAAAAGAGATAACCTTTCGACTACGCTCAAGGAGACATTAACTTGTATTTGTCTGGTCGAGCGCAGTCGAGACCTTAAAAAATTAGATGAGTTTTAAAAACGTTTATATATTACTTTTTATGCTATTTACAGCAGTTTCAATTTCGGCACAAGATGCTAAATTGACAACAACTGTGAGTAAGAATAAATTAGGTGTAAACCAACGTTTAAAAATAGAGTTTACTGTAAATAAGCAAGGAGCAGATAACTTTAATCCTCCAAACTTTCAGAATTTTTCAGCAAGAGGGCCTAGTTCGTCTATAAGCCAATCTTGGGTAAACGGTAAAGCCTCTTACGCACAAACATATATATATTGGCTTACACCAAAAAAAGTAGGAACCTATACAATTCCATCAGCAACGATAGAATATAAAGGAAAAAAACTAAGTTCTAACACAGTTCAAATAACAGTTGTAAGTGCATCAGAAATACCAAAAGATGTTAACGACCCTTCCTATATTGCAAGTCAAAATGTACTTTTAACTACCGAAATTTCAAAAACAAGTCCTTATGTTGGTCAAGGAATTTATGTAGTTTATAAGTTACTTTTTAGCGAAAAAATTGGCCTGAGTGATTGGAGAATGAATGAGATTCCGCAATACAATGGTTTTTGGAATCAAGAGCTAGATGTAAAAGCCGTTGACGTCAAAAACATAACTTATAAAGGAGAAAAGTACCGTTCTATTATCTTGAAAAAAGCATTGTTGATTCCTCAAAAATCAGGGAAACTAACAATCGATCCAATAGACATGAGCATTACAGTAAATGTACCAACAGGAAGAGGAGATTTCTTTGGAAACCCTATTACAAGAAGGGTAAATCATTCAACAGCATCTGCAAGAAGAGTTGTAAATGTAAAAGATTTGCCGATTTTAGGAAAGCCAGAAGGTTTTACGGGTGCAGTTGGAGAATTTGATTTTATAATAACTACGTCAAAAGATATTTTAAGAGCCAACGAAACAACTCAAATAAATGTTGAGGTGAATGGTCAAGGGAATCTAAAATTATTTGAAATCCCTAAGATAACAACACCAAACGAATTAGAAGTTTATACTCCAGAGCACACAGAAAGCGTGCGTACAAATTCGAGAGGACTCACTGGAAAAATTTTAGACAGTTACACAGTTGTTCCAGAGTATAAAGGGAAGTATAAAATTCCAGAAGTTTCATTTTCTTATTTCAATCCGAAGGAAGAAGAATATATCACAATTGTTGCAGACCCTTTAATTATTGATGTAATTGGAGGTAAGGAATTACCAACGAATAATGAAGAGAATACCATCTCTAAACAAACAGTTGTGACAGCAACAAATAATTTTAGATACATAGAACACAAAACTACTTTAGAACCAATAAAAAAAGACGACTTTTTTAAATCAAACTTGTTTTACACATTGTTATTTTTACCCTTTTTAGCCATTCCTTTTGGAATATTTCTTGGAAAGAAAAAAGCGAAAAGAGACGGAGATATTGTTGGAAATAGATTGCGAAAAGCAGATAGATTGGCAAAGAGATATTTATCACAGGCGAAGAAACAATTGGGTAAAAAAGAGGCGTTTTATATTGCTTTAGAAAAAGCATTGCACAACTTCTTAAAAGCCAAATTGAACATAGAAACAAGTGACATCAGTAAAGAAAAAATAACAAGTATTTTAGAAGATAGAAATGTAGATAATACTACAATCAATGAATTTATTGATGTATTGAATGATTGTGATTTTGCACGATATACACCAACGACCAAGGTGATGATGCAAGACGAATTTGATAAGGCAAAAATGGTAATTACTAAAATTGATAAACAAATTTAGATGAAACGAGCATGTTAAAAACTTTATCACATAACGGAATGATTAATAAGCGAACAGCATCTGACCGTTTTAAAACAATAATTATAAACAGATGAAAAATAGTATCTTTTTATTACTGGTATTTTCAACGTTTGCTTTCGCTCAAACGGCAGAGAACTTGTTTACTGATGCTAATGAACTATATAAAAAAGGAAGTTATACTGAAGCTATTGAACTATATAAAAAAGTAGAAGGTTTAAAAGTTCATTCAGACGATTTGTATTTTAATTTAGGGAATAGTTATTACAAACTAAACAAGGTTGCTTCGTCTATATATTATTACGAAAAGGCTTTAAAATTAAATCCCGCAA
The DNA here is from genome assembly GCA_002733665.1 of Lutibacter sp. Lineage (GTDB taxonomy): Bacteria > Bacteroidota > Bacteroidia > Flavobacteriales > Flavobacteriaceae > Urechidicola. The sequence goes on along the minus strand of NVWM01000003.1, from coordinate 145,937 downwards.
ATGCAGATGTAATCACAAATTTAGCATTCGCAAAACGCATGAAAATAGATGCGATTGAAGTAATGCCAAAAACTATTTTTCAGAAATTCTCAGATTCATTTATCTACAAACTCACTTATAATTCCTGGGCTTGGCTTGCAGTTATATTATCTTTTTTAGGTGCTATTTTGTTTTTGCTATATCATTTTTCGTATTCTTCAGGAAAGAAATTATTATACTTCAATACCAGTATTTTAAGTGCCATTTTAATGATTTTTACAGTAGTATTTGCCTACAAATCATATGATTATGAAGTGAACACAAAATCTGCTATTATTTTTAAACAAACTACCGAAATTAAAAATGCGCCAACACTCAATAGCGATACTGTTTTTGAATTGCATGAAGGAACCAAAGTACAAGTTTTAGATGCTATTGATAATTGGAAAAAAATCAAACTCGCTGATGGAAAAATTGGTTGGATTGTTGCTGATGATATGAAAGAAATATAGAACTTTATAATATGTCAGTTTATCAATATGGCTTTTTTATTATTCCTAGAAAAAATGTATATACAGTTTTCGAAGGGCTAAACCTTAATTCTTTTCTTAATAACGAACTTGTTGATGATCCAGATGGTGAATTAGAGTTATTTGAGGATGATCTTTTTTGGGAAAACCACGCTTTAAAATTTATAGATATAAGTAAATATTTTGACAAGAAAATTCAAAGAGGAGAAAGTTGGTCAAAAAACTTGATAATTTATGGACATAATGATGAGAATTGTATAAAAATTTTCTTAGAAAAAGATATTATAGTTTCAGTAGGTTTTAGAATTAATTTCACATTAGACTATGGTAAATTTTTAAAAGAAGTAATTGATTTTTGTCAATATTTCGATTTTCTAGTGGTTAGTAATGATTTAAATATTTTAGAATTAGATTTCGATAGAATAAATAAAACTATTAGAGATTCAAAATCCTTTAAACGGTTTTTATAATTTAACTTTCTTGATAAAAAGTACAACTGAAATTTTCTTTTCTACTTGCCGTTCTAACAAAAGCGTAAGAAAACAATTTCTTGCCATCAATTGCATTTAAACTTATCAGTTCTTCTTGTTGATTTTTAGAAAGCGACAGTCGTTTTACGATTCCATTGTATTTTTTATAAGAATTTGTTACATCAAACATATCAATTTGCATGAGCGATGCAACGAGTTTAAAGTATGTGATAGATGAAGTTTTTAAAATGTTATCTTGAGTAGTAACTTCATCAATTCCGCCATCAGAAGAATCACAATAATAAGGGTCTTTTTTAAGAATGTCTCCAATTCTTCTTTTTAATTCTTTGGCCTTTTTTGGAGTTGTATCTTCTAAATAATTGATGAATTTTTGTGTTGATTGCCCATTGTTAGACAATTTTTTTAACCAATTCCACCAATCTTTAGCATTGTCCATATACTTACTGTCTGTAGTTGTTTTCATGGTGTCATCGGCACGTAAAATAAAGTCGATACAACAGAGTTTGTGAGGATTTGTTTCAGTAATTATAGCATCTATTTCGATTCCCATTTTTTCGAGAAAAGCAATAATAAAATGCACTGTTCCAAAAGGATATTTCAATTTATAAGAGCTATTGGGCAAATGAAAACGAGGGTTTATTAAATTTGGATTTATTTTATTCGGATTGACTTTCAATACATCATGATGTATTTCATTCACCGAAACAATATGTTGGTCAATACAAGTAATTTCAGGATTTGCAACAAACATATCAACAAAACAAATGTCTTTAAAGTTAGTAAAATTTTTTTGCATCCAAATTGTTTCTGCGCTATTTGTAAAGCCTACAACCTTACAATTCAAGTGTTTTTGGAGTAACAAGCCACTCATAATCCCGTCTAAATCAGAATTGATTAGAATAGGTTTGTTTTTTAATTTTTCAAGCATTTTTTTGGTTTTAGACCTACTAGGTTTTCAAAACCTAGTAGGTCTTATTTTATTCAAATAATAAATCTATAATAGTTTCAAGATTCTGTTTTTTAAATTCAAGGATATATTTAAAATTTTCTACACTATCAAATAATTCAATGACATCATCTCTTTTTAATAATGTAGGTATTGAAGAAATTAACGCTTGAAATGATGAGTGTTTATAAGTATTATAGTCAGCTATTGAGTGATGACTAGAGTTCGTATTCACATAAATAATAAGATTCTTTAAATACTCATCACTATCTATAATTATTCTTTTTGGATGCTTCTGAAACAAACTGCCAGTTCTGTTATATTTTTTGTTAAAAGCCTTCGTATAGGCATTAAACAAGTTGGAAAAAGGTTGATAAATTTTATTTTTTTGCTTATCGCTTAAAAGATTTTCATCCTTAATTTTAATTATTAAATGAAAGTGATTTGGTAGTAAACAATAACTATAAATTTCTGCAATGGGAATAATGTGTTTTTTAATCAGACTTAAAAAGTATACGTAATTATCATCTTTAATAAAGATATTTTCTTTGTTATTTCCTCTATTATAAAAGTGATAGAATAGCGAGGGTTTTAAAGGTTCCAATTTCATAGTTGATCTTCTAAAATTTAAACTTTTTTTATTTTTTTCAGACCTACTAGGTTTTCGAAACCTAGTAGGTCTAATTCATTTCAGTCATTTCAAAGTTTTCAAAAACAAAATAGGTTTAGAACAACAATCTACGAAAATTCTTTTAAAACAACTTCAAAAATTTTCTGTACAACAGTCACATTTACAGAATTTCCCAACTGTTTCATTGCAATTGTATTTGATTTTGGAAGTTTGTAGTTTTCAGGAAATGATTGCAAGCGTTTAGACTCATCTATAGTCAATCTACGTTTGTATTTTCCAATTATTTGTTGATGATTCATCGCAACCAAAGTAGAAAATTTGTTAGGTCTTTTTACGCGAACTCCAGAAGGGCGAAACTGAATAATACACTCAAAAATACTTTCGTAATCTTTTCCTGCTTGCCATTCCATTTTTCGATGCGTTTTTACACACCAATCCAAATTATCATATTTTTTCAACCATTTATCAATATGTTTCTTATTACGATTGTACAAATCGATATTTTTTTGGATAAACTTAGCCTTCCAAAGAGGAAAATTATCAAGGTTTTTGTCATATTTAAAAAACTCCATCCAAATAGGAAATCCGATTACTTTAAGATCAATTCCTCGATAAAATTCGTTCCACATTTTGAGAATTTTCAACTCATAAGAAGTTATTTTATTCTTCGATGTGTTATCTAAAACTGTATCGATAGAATCAATATCTTTTGTGTATTGTTTCTCCAATTCGCCTTCAATATTTTTAATTTTTGATGCGTTCCCTTTTGCAAGATCCTTTCTTACACAAGGAATATAAACTCTAGGTCTTAAGATAGGAATTCCGAATTTATCAGGAGAAATAATCAAGGGCTCATTAGGGAAATAGTAACCTAATTCATCAAGATGTTTAAGGATAGTTTTATATGTATTTCCTTGGTCATGAGACACAACATTGGCTACATTTTCTAAAAAAATATATTTTGGTTTGTGCTTTTCTACAATTTGACAAATATCAAAAAACAAGGTTCCTCTCGTATCTTCAAATCCGTTTTGAAAACCTCCTTTTGAGAAAGGTTGACAAGGAAATCCTGCACATAGCACATCAAAATTATCAGGAATTTCATTTTTAGTCTCAGGCAATGTAATATCACCAAAAGGCTGCTCCCCAAAATTATTTTTATAGGTTTTTTGAGCATCTTTATCCCATTCAGAAGTAAAAACACATTTTCCGCCTAAGTTTTGTAATGCAATACGAAAACCGCCAATTCCAGCAAATAAATCGATAAATTTGAAGGTGTAGTTTCCTGGAGTAGGAAAAGAAATGTCTTTTTTTTGCGTCATAAAAGTCATCATCAATAATGATTTTGCTAAAGTAAATTATTTTTGATGAATAACATTCGTCAGTTCGAGTGATTTTCGACAAAGGAGAAAATTGTATTGAGAACAGTTAAATGGTTTATTTTTTGATTTCATCAAAACACTAGAAGTGATGTGAATTTTACTACTTTTGTCCTATGAGTGTATTTGATTTTTTAGATTATTTAGGAACTGCGGTTTTTGCAATTTCAGGAGCTCTGGCTGGAATGCGCAGAAAGTTTGACCCTTTTGGCGTATTGATTTTAGCATCAGTTACTGCAATTGGCGGCGGAAGTTTACGCGACATATTGATTGGGAATACTCCTGTAGGTTGGATGATTCGTTGGGAATATTTAATTATTATATTATGTGCTACTTTGGTAGCAATGCTTTTTAGAAAAAGACTTGCTTATTTTAGAAAAACAATGTTTTTGTTTGATGCAATTGGTTTAGGAATCTTCACAATTATAGGTGTCGAGATTGGCTTGAATGCCGATTTACATCCAATTATTTGTGTAATGCTCGGAACTTTAAGTGCATCTTTTGGAGGTGTATTGCGTGATATTTTATCAAATGAAGTACCACTTATTTTTCATAAAGAAATATATGCATCACTGAGTATTATTGGTGGAGCAATTTTCTACGGATTACTACAAACTTCTTTGCCAATCAATGTTAACTATGTTATCACAAGTAGTTTGGTAGTTGTTTTACGAATTTTAGCGGTTCGCTTCCATTGGATTTTACCAAAAATATATAAAGAGATTTAATTTTCTTTTTCAAACTTCAAAATATTTAGGAAATTTCTTAAAATTTAACAATATTTAATTAGTTGCGTATGCAACTAATTAAATATTTATGGTATTTTTGCAAAATGAAATTAGATAAAGAAAATATTGATTTTGAAAACTCTATTGCACCTTGGTTAGGTAAAACTGTTAAAGTGACCGATTATTTTTTACAGGAAGCGTTGAAAGAAAATGATTTAGATTTAACAAAAGAACAGTTGATTGTTTTAAAAAAACTACATGATCAAGATGGATTAAATCAAAATGAATTAGCTTTTTTGACGCTTAGAAATAAGTCTTCATTAACACGTTTATTAGTGAAAATGGAACAAAAAAATTACATTAAAAGAGTACAAAGTGAATTAGATAAAAGAATCAATGAAGTTTATTTAACAGACGAGGGAAAAGAAATATTTCAAAAAACAAAGCCAACAATCAAACATATAATTACATCAGTAGAAAAAGGAATTTCTGTTGATGAAAAACAAGAATTAATAAGAGTATTAAAAAAAATACAAACAAATTTATCTGCTAACCCAGACCATTTATAATTATAACATGAGAAAATTAATAAGCATACTTTTTGGTCTTGTATTAATTGCAGGAGCCATTTTTATCACAAAAAAAAATATAGACAATAAAAAGAAACCAAAAATTCAGGTTGTAAAAATAGTAAAAATTGTTTTTACAGATGTTGTAGAAAACAAAGAAGTTCCGATTGTAATAACCACAAGTGGTACTTTAATTGCTAAAAATAAAATAGAACTCTTTGCCGAAGTTCAAGGCGTTTTAAGATCATCGAGTAAAGAATTTAAATCAGGAACATCTTATCGTAAAGGTGAAGCAATTTTGAGAATTAATAATGACGAATTCTTTGCAAACTTGCAATCTCAAAAAAGTAGCTTTAGCAATAATATTATAGCGATCATGCCTGATATTAGATTAGATTACCCATCAGAATTTGATAAATGGAATGTTTATCTGAAAAGTATAGATGTAAACAAGTCAATACCTCAATTACCTATTTTCAATTCCGATAAGGAAAAATATTTCATTTCAGGTAGAGGAATTAACACGGCATACTATAACGTTAAAAATTTAGAAGTAAAGTTAAATAAATACAATTTATATGCTCCTTTTGATGGTGTTGTTACTGAAGCTCTGGTTACACAAGGAACTCTAGTGCGAGTTGGTCAGAAATTAGGCGAACTGATAAATCCGAGTGTGTACGAAATGGAAGTTTCAATAAATTCAGAATTTGCTAATTTACTTAAAAAAGGAAACGTAGTAGAACTACATAATCTTGAAAAAACGAAGAAATATTCGGGTAAAGTCATAAGAATAAATGGTCGAGTAGATGTAAACTCACAAACCATAAAAGCATACATTCAAGTTGCTCATGAAGATTTAAAAGAAGGAATGTATTTAGAAGCAGATTTAGTCGCGAAATCAGAAAAAAACGCTTTTGAAATTTCTAGAAAATTATTGATAGAGAACAAACAAATCTTTGTGGTAAATGATACTATTTTAAATTTAATTGATGTAAATCCCGTTTATTTTTCAGCAGATAAAGTTATAATTAAAGACCTAAAAGATGGAACTTTAATAGTTTCAAAACCAGTTGTTGGTGGTTATGATGGAATGGCCGTAAAGGTTTTTAAAGAGCAACAGGAAGATTAAAGTTATTTAGCAGAAAACTCTCTGTAACAAACTCAAACAAAATGAAAAAAATAATAAGTTACTTTATAAAATTTCCTGTTGCGGTAAATGTGATGATTATTGCATTTATTTTCTTCGGTATTATTGGAGCGAAGTCGATGTTATCATCCTTTTTTCCGTTAACCGATTCTAAACTGATAAGCATAAATTTAATTTATCCAGGAGCTTCGCCAGCCGAAATGGAAGAAGGTGTAGTACTAAAAATAGAAGATAATTTAAAAGGAACTGTTGGAATTGACCGAATTACTTCGGTATCAAGTGAAAATGCAGCAACCATAACTATTGAAATTGAAAGAGGTAAAAATATTGATGTTGTTTTAGCAGATGTAAAAAACGCAGTAGACCGTGTCCCTTCTTTTCCTACAGGTATGGAGCCGGCTATTATTGCAAAAGTAGAAACCATGCGTCCTACCATAAGTTTTTCTATTAGTGGAGACAATATTCCGTTAAAAACGTTAAAACAATATGCAAGAACCGTTGAAAATGATATACGCAATATAGATGGTATTTCGCAAGTAGTTTTGTCTGGTTTTCCTGATGAAGAAATTGCAATTTCTGTGAGTGAAAATGATTTAAGAGCTTATAATTTATCGTTTCAAGATGTAGCAAATGCTGTAAGCAAAACTAATTTGTTAATTACAGGTGGAAACATAAAAACCAATACCGAAGATTATCTAATTAGAGCAAATAACCGTTCTTATTATGGTGATGAATTATTAAATTTAATCGTAAGAGCAGATAAAAGTGGAACTATAATTAGATTAAAAGATGTTGCGGTTGTTAAAGATGCATGGTCAGAAAGCCCAAATAGAATTTATTTTAGTGGTAAAAAAGCTATAAATATTACAGTAAGTAATACCAATAATGAAGATTTAATTTCTTCGGCTTCAGCCGTTAAAAAATACATCGAAAAATTTAATCAACAGCACGATAACATTCATTTAAACATCTCTAGTGATTCATCTACAACTCTAACACAGCGTACTGAATTATTAGTAAAAAATGCTATTGCTGGTATTTTATTAGTACTCTTTTTCTTAGCAATATTTTTAAATGCACGTTTGGCATTTTGGGTTGCCGCTGGAATACCTATTGCTTTCTTTGGGATGTTTATTTTTGCAGCTCAATTAGGGATTACTATAAACGTATTATCACTTTTTGGAATGATAATAGTGATTGGTATTTTAGTGGATGATGGAATTGTAATTGGAGAAAACATTTTTCACCATTACGAAAAAGGAAAAACACCAATTAGAGCAGCAATAGACGGAACTTTAGAAGTATTACCACCAGTAATTTCAGCAATCTTAACAACCATTGTTGCATTTTCTACTTTTTACTTTATAGATGGTAGAATGGGTGACTTTTTTAGCGAAGTGTCCTCAGTTGTAATTTTAACTTTGGCCGTTTCTTTAATTGAAGCATTAATTATTTTACCTGCACATATTGCACACTCAAAAGCGCTACAGCGAGAAGGAAGAAAAGTAAGTACTATCGATGCGTTTTTTAAGAAAATAAACAAATTTGCAGACAAGTGGCTCATGAAATTTCGCGATGTAGCATATGTTCCATATCTTAAGTTTTTTATAAAAAATAAATTTTTAGGTTTTGCCATTCCTATTGCATTATTAATTTTTAGTATTGGTGCAATTGGTGGAGGTATAGTAAACACATCTTTTTTCCCTAGAATTGCAAGTGATCAAATTTCTGTAAATCTAAAAATGACGCAAGGTACAAATGAGCAAATAACGGACTCTATCATTAGTAGTATTGAAGCAAAAGTTTGGGAAATAAACAAAGAATATACAAAGAAGCAATCTGGAGATAAAGATGTTGTGCAAAACGTTATTAAACGAATTGGACCAGGAACATCAAACGCAAGCTTAACCGTTAACTTATTACCAGGAGAATCACGTGATTTTTCTTCGTTTGAAATCAATAACACGATACGCAAAAAAGTAGGTGAAATTATTGGGATAGAAAGTTTAACTTTTGGGTCTAATAGTAATTTTGGTGGAAGTCCTGTTGCTGTTGCATTATTAGGGAATAATATTAAAGAGTTAAAAGCTGCAAAAAAAGAACTTAAAACTGCGCTTAAAAACAATTCTTTATTAAAAGATATTTCGGATAATGATCCTGAAGGAATTAAAGAAATCCAGATAAAATTAAAAGATAAAGCATACTTACTTGGTTTAAATCTACAGAGTGTTATGAGTCAAGTACGTTCTGGTTTTTTTGGTTTTCAAGCACAACGCTTTCAGCGAGGTCAAGATGAAATTAGAGTGTATGTTCGCTATAAAAAGGAAGATAGATCATATATAAAAAACATAGATGATATGTGGCTTAGTACTCCTTTAGGAAGTCGTGTGCCGTTTTCTGAAATTGCGACTTATACCATTTCTCGTGGTGATGTTGCTATAAATCATCTTGACGGAAAGCGTGAAATTCAAATCACAGCAGATTTAAAAGCACTTGATGTTAGCGCATCAGATATTTTAGATGATATTAAAGAAAATATAATGCCTGAAATTTCATCTAAATACCCAACAGTTTCTGCAGTTTATGAAGGGCAAAATAGAGAGGCGCAAAAAACATTAGTTTCTGTAAAAGTAGTAGGACCAATTATTTTATTATTAATTTATTTTATTATTGCCTTCACTTTTAGAACATATAGCCAACCGCTCATATTAATGATTATGATTCCGTTTAGTTTAATTGGTGTTGTTTGGGGACATTATTTTCACAATTTCGCCATCAATATATTATCATGGTTAGGTATTATTGCCTTAGTAGGTATTATGGTAAATGATGGTTTGGTGTTAATAGGTAAATTTAATAGTTACTTAAAAGAAGGAATGAAATATGATGAAGCACTAATTGAAGCAGGAAAATCAAGATTTAGAGCCATATTTTTAACATCATTAACAACCATTGCAGGTCTTGCTCCTTTGCTATTAGAAACCAGTAGACAAGCACAATTTTTAAAACCAATGGCGATATCCATCTCTTATGGAATTGGAATTGCAACTGTATTAACTTTAGTAATGTTGCCACTTTTATTGTCGGTTTCAAACTCTATTAAGGTTTTTATTAAATGGATGATTACTGGTAAAGAAGTAACTAGTGAGGAAGTAGAAAGAGCAATAATAGAAATGAGTTATGAGAATGAAGATTTGGAATAAACTTCAAAAAAAGTAAATAAAATGAAATCAAAAATATATACAAGTATACTAATCGTCCTATTTTCATTACAATTAAATGCTCAAGAGGTTTTAACTAAAAAAGAAGCGTTACAACTAGCATTAGAAAATAACTACGGAATTAAATTAGCAAACAACAATGTTAAGATTGCTGAAAATAATTCTAGTATTTACAATTCAAGGTATTTACCAACAGCAAGTTTTAATGCTGGTGCGAATTATAATAATAGTAATTTTGATATTAGTAATCATGACGGTACAAGTAATTCAATTAATGGAGCCGAAACTAAAACTTACAACGCATCGATAAATGCAAACTATGTTATATTTGATGGTTTAGGAAGGAAATACAATTACAAACAATTAAAAGAAACTCATAATTTAAGTGAATTGCAAGCCAAAGAAACAATTGAAAACACCTATTTACAATTGTTTAATGTATACTATCAAATTGCAAGACTTACAGAAAATACGACTAATTTAAAAGAAGCATTGAGTATTACAAAACAGCGTTTACAAAGAGCAAAATATCAATACGATTATGGTCAAGCGAATAAATTAGAGGTTTTAAATGCCGAAGTTGATATTAATAATGATAGTATAAATTTGATAAACGCCAATCAACAAGTAAAAAACGCAAAACGCGATTTGAATTTAATCTTGAATAAAGAGGATCAAGATTTAAATTACAATGTAGATACTCAAGTTGATTTTAATGATTTATTGAACTATGAAGGTTTACTTATTAAAGCAAAAGAGAACAATACTATTATAAAACAGACAGACCAAAATATTGCGATTAGCGAATTAAATTTAAAAATAAATAAAGCTAATTTTTTACCAACTGTTGGTTTGTCGAGTTCTTATGGATGGAATAAAAGTGATAATCCAGTTACTTCATTTCAAGCAGGATCAGAGGTTACGGGTTTAAACGCTGGACTAAATTTATCTTGGAATATTTTTGATGGAGGAAACACTAAAACTAGAGTAAACAATGCAAAAATTGCGATTGAAAATCAGCAATTAATAAAACAGCAACAAACAGCTAATTTAGAAACGACTTTACAAAATACTTGGGATGCTTATCAAAATCAGTTATATATTTTAAAAGCACAAGAGCAAAATGTGTTTACAGCACAAAACAATTTTGAGCGAACAGAAGAGCGTTTTAAAATTGGGCAAGTAAGTTCTGTTGAATTTAGACAAGCACAAATTAACTTGTTAAATAGCAAAACAGCAGTCAATAACGCTAAATACGATGCTAAATTAATTGAAATTGAACTATTACAATTGAGTGGACAATTATTAGATGTGGAGTTTTAGTCGCAGGGCGACAGCCATAAATTAAATTGATGTGGAGTTTTAAACAGGTGTAATTTCTTTTTCTTCCTCTTCTTCAACCTTCAAAAAGTTAGGAAAAATCATTGGAGCCAACCCTTTTACAGGTTTGTAAAGAATAGATTCTTCAGTTTGTTCTTTATCTACAAATGGTATTGTGCTATTTAGTTTGTCAAAAACAATCAAAAGAACACTTAATATCAACCCAATCTTTAAAGCGCCAAAAACGCCTCCTAGAAGTTTATTGAGAATACCTAAGGAAGCAAAATCTGCAACTTTGGTAAAGAGTTTTCCGAGTAAAGAAATAACAATTACAATCACAATAAACGTAACAGCAAAGGCGACAATTGAAATATACTTTTCGTCCCAATCAACGCTATCTTTCAAGAAATCACCAACAAAATATGAAAAGTGAATTGCTCCATAAACTCCAGCAACAAGCGACACTAAAGATGCTAATTCTACAAATAGCCCTTTCATTAATCCTCTAACGAAACCAAAGAGTAACAATGCTGCAAGGATAATATCAATAACTGCCATAAATATATTTTTTGGTAAATATAAAAAAATTCTTTTCAACGTCATTGCGATGAAGAATGAAGAAGCAATCTGTTTGTTTTTTAAAAGATTGCCACAACCTTCGGTTTCGCAATGGCGAAATTAATATAATACACTATCTTTACAGTATGATAGGAGAGCAAAATTTAAAAGAATCTTGGGAACAAGTTGTACAAATCATTTCAGATAGATTTGCCGATGGCGAACGATTGGATTTAGATGCAATTATTTATTTGATTGGCGTTCAAGAACTGGGCGTTGGTGCAAAAAAATTCAAAAAAGATGAAAAACTAAATTTGATGCATATTGCTATTTGCAGGTTATTGGAACCTTATGGATATTATGAATTTGAGTTTTTTGATAATGATGGTTGGCCTCATTACAAGACTAAAGAAGAATTACCAACTTTAAAAGCAGGAGAACAATCTGTACTGATGAAAGAAGCAGTTGTGCAGTATTTTACTGAGAAAGAGTTGATATAGTATGGCTGGAGAAGGTTTTATGCAACACGCAATTAATAGTTTACGGAACAATAGAGGTTTGTTGCGTAGAAATAGTTATTTTAAAAAAGACAAGTCATTTTTTATTAGAAGAAAAGAGTACTTAAAGGCTACTAAAGGAAAGATAAAGAGTAAAAAGTTATCAAAACACGAATTGCTTTTGATACGAAATAAGATTATTTCAAACAGAAGAAAAGAAAATATTAAACTATTTATAATACTTTCATTAATTACAACACTAGTCACTTGGTTTGCTATCCATCAATATAACATAAGTAAAAGTGCTCGAGAACAACAGATTGAAGCTTTTGAACAAAAAAAACATGTTGAAGATACAAATCAATTTCATTATTTTATTTCTGATGGAGATAAATGGATTGAAAAAAGACATTGGAATAATGCTATTTTTAGATATAAACAAGCAATTGAAATTTTCCCGAAAGATTATGTTGGAAATTATCGATTATCTTTGGCTTACAGTTATAAATGTAAGTTTAAAAATAAAGATTGTGATTTAGGAGAGAAATTAACGGAAAGAATGCTAACTTTTTTCCCTGATAATGGTGATTTATTAAAACTTCAACATGTTTTTTTAAGCCAAAAGGACAAAAATTAATTTAAGTCACATTAACTTTCCGCACCAATTTCGCCAATAATTTTGGAGAAATTCGTTTTAAAAAGGTACTTCCTACTTCTTTAAACCCGCCAATTACAGCTTCATTTTTTCTTTTTTCAATCACACGTATCATTCGACTTGCAAACTCATCAGCAGGAATTCCATTTTTTGTTGCAGTGTCCATCGAGTTTTGTTTGCTTCCATCACCAGTTACGGCATTCATAGAAACATTGGTTTGTACATATCCTGGAAGTACTAATGTTACGTCAATATTATTTTTGAAAACTTCGGCTCTTAAACTATCAAAAAAGCCATGAAGCGCATGCTTGGATGCAGAGTATGTAGAACGAAGAGGTGTCGCAACCTTTCCTACAACACTAGTTACGGTTACATAATGTCCAGATTTATTAGAGATAAAATGTGGCAATATGGCTTTGGTTAAAGCAAGTGTTCCCATAAAATTGATAGCCATAATTCGTTTGTCAACATCAAGATTGGTGTCAATTGCCAAAGATCGTTGGCTAATTCCACCATTATTTACAAGGATGTCAACTTTTCCAAAAAATGAAATAGCAATCGCTACTGTTTTATCAAAATCATCATACTTTTCTAAATCAATTGGTAAAATGGCAATGTTGTGTAAATTCTCACATTCGTTCTTAACTTCATTTAAAGTTGTTTCATTACGTGACGAAAGGATTAATTTTGTGTCTAATTTAGAGAGTTCGATAGCGAGTGATTTCCCAATACCAGAAGAAGCGCCAGTTATCCAAATAATTTTATTTTTTAAATCCATTTTGCAGAAATTTTTAGCAAAATAATCAATATTAGCGTACTTTTGGTCTGGTTTTTGAAAAGTATGACTTATAAATATTAATCAAATGATAAAAAAGTTAGTAATTGCATTATTATTAGTCTCATTCTCTGCGAATGCACAAGACACATTGCGTGTAAAACTGGAACCAATTGAAGGTTTTAAATGGATGATGTTGTATAAAATCAATGGAGCAAAACAGCAATATGTTTCTAATGCCAATCTTGAGAACGAGGAGTTTAAACTACCAATTCCTGAAAACTTTTCTCCAGGAACATATCGTGCATTCTATGATATGGACAATGGTGGATATTTAGACTTTTTGTATAATAAGGAGTCAATTTCTGTAACATTCAATCCGAATTTACCAGATGAAACTGCTCATTTTTCCACATCTGAAGAGAATAAAATATACCAATCATATTTGATAGCAATTAATCATCAGCAATCAAAAATTGATTCATTACAAGCGACTTATTTTAGTGCTGAAGATAAGACAACATTTGTAAAACCATATTCCAAAAAATTAAAAGAGTTAAATAGTTTACAAGATTATTTTGAAAAAGAGTCTGAAGGAAAACTTGCTCAAGAATTCATTAAAATAACAAGAAAGCATAACAGTCCGAAGTTGCACGAAACTCCTGCAGCATATTTAGAATCATTAGAATCACACTTTTTTGATTATATAGATTTTGATAACAAAACACTATTAAATTCCTCTATCTTTATTGACAAAGCTATTGAATATATATTTTTCATTAATGGCTCTGAAGATTCGAAAATTCAGAATGAATTAAGACAAAAAGCAATAAACGATGTGATGCAACAAGTTGGAGAAAATCACCTAGTTAAAAGCGAAATTTTAAGTGCATTATTATATGCTTTGGCAGGACAAGAAGAATTAGAAATGGTTGATTTTGTTAAAAATAAACATTACGATTTACTTCCAACAGAACATAAAGACTCAAAATTTATTGCAAATATTGATACAATGCTGAGTGTAGCTATAGGAAGAGTTGCACCAGAAATTACTTGGGAAGAAGGAGATAAAACAATGAATTTATCTGACTTAGATGAAGATAAAAAATACATTGTAACTTTCTGGAGTACAACATGTTCGCATTGTTTAAAAGAGATTCCAGAATTGTATGAATTCACTAAAGAAATGGACAGTGTAAAAGTAATTGCTGTTGCTCTTGAAGATGACAAGTTTGGGTTTAATCATCATACAGATATGATGGGTAATTGGATCAACGTTCTTGGATTAAACAAATGGGAAAATAAAATTGCGCGTAGTTATGAAGTTCATTCAACGCCAAGTTATTTTGTGTTAGATAAAGACAAAAAAATCCTTTCAAAGCCAGAACAATTAGCTGATTTACTTGCCATTTTAGGTAAGGAATAACTTTTTCTGACAACAAAACATTAGAAATATAAAAAAGCATCTTCATGATGCTCAATTTTTAGTTCATTTTTTGTTTTGATGATTCCAATAATATCAAAACGTACTTCAACATCAAGATCTTTAGAAACCACATATTCATTGATTGCAGTTACCAATAATTTTATCTTTTTAGGATTTACAAAATCTTGGGGATTTCCAAAATAATCGCTCGAACGAGTTTTGACCTCTACAACTGCAAGAATGTTGTCTTTTTGCGCAATAATATCAACTTCAGCCTTTTGAAAACGCCAATTTTTATCTCTGATTGTGTATCCTTTTTTTATCAGATAGTCAATTGCAAGTTCTTCACCTTTTTTTCCTAATTCATTGTGTTGCGCCATAACATTTTCCGCGAAATCGGGAATCTCTTTAATTAATTTTTATACTCTTCACTATGTTACTCTCGTTCAGAATGACAGGATTCGTGATGTCATTCTGAGTGAAACGAAGAATCTCTTATATTTCATTATTTAAAAATTTCCATTTAGAATTGAAACCTTCAATTAAGGTTTCTTTTTTAACTCTTGTCCAACCTTTAATTTGTTTTTCTCTTGCAATAGCAATATTTATATCGTTAAAATGTTCATAGTAAATAAGGTTGAAACATTTATATTTAGAGGTAAACGCTTTTTTATTCAAATTAGCATTTTCTTTATGAAATCGGATACGATGATTTAAATCATTTGTAACTCCAATATACAAAACAGACCTCCCTTTGTTTGTTAGAATATAAATATAATAATTGTGCGTCCCTAAAGTTTTCATTTATCAGCAATTTTAGATTCTTCACTTCGCTACTCTCGTTCAGAATGACAGGATTCGTTACTTTATTCCTAATGATATAAAGTTCTCAATGTCATTCTGAGTGAAACGAAGAATCTATTTTAGGTTTATTTGAAATGTTATTATTATTATTATTATAATCAATCAAACTTGATGTTAACTTTATTCTCAGTAACATTCAATTCAATTCTAGCACCTAAAACCAACGCACGATTATCATCAACATGACCTGCAGGAAAATTAAAAACGACAGGAAAATCAGTTCCTTCAACAGCTTCTAAAACAATATCTTCTAAAGTCTTTCCAAAAGTATTTCCTTCATTTTTTTTCAGCCTAAAATCTCCAACAATTAACCCTTTACAATTCTTAAAATAACCAGCTCTTTTAAGGCTTATCATTATTCGGTCGATGTGATAAAGTGCTTCACCAATATCTTCGATAAACAAAATTTTACCACTTGTGTCAAGTGAAGTATCAGAACCTAACATACTATATAAAATAGAAAGATTTCCTCCAACAAGTTGACCATTGCTCTTTCCTTTTCTGTTCCTTTCAGATGCTGGAAGTTTGTATTTTAAAGGTTCACCAAACAACGTTTTTTTCAAAGAAATAATAGATTTTTCTTGAATAGGATTGTCTAAATCAAGTGTTGCAGGCATTTGACCATGTATCGTTTGATAGCCAAGATTGTGTAATTTATTATGTAAAATCGTTACATCAGAATAACCAATAATCCATTTAGGATGTTTTTTAAACTCCGTAAAATCGAGGTCATCAATAATTCTAACCAATCCATAACCTCCTCTTGCGCTCCAAATTGCTTTTATATTTGGGTTGTCAAGAGCGTTCTGTAAATCACCTAAACGTTGTTCGTCTGTTCCTGCAAAAGTGTTGTTTATAGTGTATAAATGTTTGCCATATATAACCTCTAAGCCCCATTTTGTTGCCAATTCAATTCCAGCTTCAATAGCTTCTTCACCTGTAATTCTTCCTGCAGGAGCCAAAATTAAGATTGTATCCCCTTTTTTTAAGTGTGATGGTTGTGTGAGTTTATTTGGAGTTGTTTTATTGTTTTTACACGAATCTTTTTCAGTCGAAAAAATAAGTTGAGGAACTAAAAAAAGGAACATCAAAAAAGAAAATCTAAGCATTGTTTTAAGGATATTTACGTAAAAATACGCTTTTATGCCGAAAGAAAAATGCAGTGCAATTATAAACATCAAAAAGGAATGAGTATTTTTGTTGGATAAATTAATAATCGTCATTACGAGAAGAGTTAACGACGAAGTAATCTTTTTTTAATGAATTAGATTGCTTCATTTCATTCGCAATGACAAACAAAACACACTTTTTTGAGCAGATATACAATTACAGCAGCATTACCGTACACCAACGGTCCAGTTCATATAGGTCATTTGGCAGGAGTTTACGTTCCAGCTGACATTTATGCGCGTTATTTACGTTTGACAGGCAATGATGTTGCGTTTGTTTGTGGTTCTGACGAACATGGAGTTCCGATTACCATGAGAGCCAAAAAAGAAGGTGTTACACCGCAACAAATTGTAGATAAATACCATGAAATTATTAAGAGTTCTTTTTCTGATTTCGGAATTACTTTTGATAATTATTCACGTACATCCGCTAAAATTCATCATGATACAGCATCAGAATTTTTCAAGAAATTGCATGCAGATAATAAATTTATAGAAGAGGTTACAGAGCAGTTATATGACGAAGAGGCAAATCAATTTCTTGCAGATAGATTTGTTGTTGGAACCTGCCCAAAATGTGGAAACGAAGAAAGTTATGGCGATCAATGTGAAAACTGTGGAACAAGTCATAATGCAACAGATTTAATCAATCCAAAATCTGCAATTACAGGAAATGTACCAACAACTAAAGAAACAAAACACTGGTTTTTACCTTTGGATAAGTATGAAACTTGGTTGAGAGAATGGATTGTTAAAGGGCATAAAAATGATTGGAAAACCAATGTTTTAGGGCAAGTAAAATCTTGGCTTGATGATGGTTTAAGACCAAGAGCAGTGACAAGAGATTTGGATTGGGGAATCCCCGTTCCAGCAAAAGGAGGAGAAGGAAAAGTATTATATGTATGGTTTGATGCGCCAATTGGCTATATATCATCGACCAAAGAGTGGGCAGAAAAAGAGGGAAAAGACTGGAAAGACTATTGGAAAGATGAAGACACAAAACTGATTCATTTTATAGGGAAAGACAACATTGTTTTTCATTGTATTATTTTCCCTGCGATGTTAAAAGCCGAAGGAAGTTACATTTTACCAGAGAATGTTCCTGCAAATGAGTTTTTAAATTTAGAAGGAAACAAAATTTCGACTTCAAGAAATTGGGCAGTTTGGTTGCATGAATACTTAGAAGATTTTCCTGATAAACAAGATGTATTGCGTTATGCTTTGACAGCAAATGCACCAGAAACAAAAGATAACGACTTTACTTGGAAAGATTTTCAAACACGTAATAATAGTGAGTTGGTTGCTATTTTCGGAAACTTTATCAATCGTGTAGTTGTATTGACGAATAAATATTACGAAGGGCAAGTGCCACTTGCAGGGAAATATTCTGATGTTGATATTCAGACTTTAGAAAAAATGCGAGAATTCCCTGAGATAATTGCAAATTCTATCAAGAGATACCGATTTAGAGAAGCACTGAATAGTTTGATGAATCTTGCTCGACTTGGGAACAAGTATTTGGCAGATGAAGAACCATGGAAAGTTATAAAAGTTGATGAAGAACGTGTAAAAACGATTATGTATGTTGCTTTACAAATTTCGTCTGCTTTATCAACATTGTCAGAGCCATTTTTACCCTTTACTTCTGATAAGTTGAAAGGAATTCTCTGTCATTCCGCACTTGATGCGGAATCCACTTGGAATGACGTTACAGAAAAAGAAATTTTACTTCCTGCAGACCATCAAATAGGGAAAGCAGAATTGTTATTTGCTAAAATTGAAGATAAAGATATTCAAGTACAACTTGATAAACTTGAAGCAACAAAGCAAACCAATGAACAAGAAAACAAAGTTGTTGAACCTCAAAAAGAGACTGTTGAGTTTGATGATTTTACAAAGTTGGATATTAGAATTGGAACCATTTTAGAGGCTGAAAAAGTAGCGAAAACTAAGAAACTTCTTAAATTAAAAGTTGATGTTGGACTTGATGTTCGCACAATTGTTTCTGGAATTGCAGAGAGTTTTAAACCAGAAGAAATTATTGGTCAACGAGTAAGTGTTTTAGTGAATTTAGCACCAAGAACAATCAGAGGTGTAGAAAGCCAAGGGATGATTTTGATGACAGACACGACTGACGGGAAATTAGCCTTTATTGAGCCTGAAAAGGATGTTGATAATGGTGAGAGTGTAAGCTAGTGATGTTTATTTTACGTTTATAATTTAAATGAGAGCATGTTACTTATAAAGTTTATTAAAGCCAGAAGCAATGTTTCTGAAAAATCAATTCAAAGTACTGTTGAGTTACTGAATCAAGATTGTACAATTCCATTTATTTCTCGTTATAGAAAAGAAAAAACAGGAAATTTAGATGAAGTAGAAATTGGAGAAATTGTAAAGTATAAAACTCAGTTTGAAGAACTAGAAAAGCGAAAAAAAACAATTTTAAAATCGCTGACTGAACAAGAGGTTTTGACAAATGAGTTGAAACGAAAGATTGAAACTACAGAGAATTTAATAACTCTTGAAGACATCTACCTTCCTTTTAAGAAAAAACGTAAAACAAAAGCTGAAACCGCACGAAAAAATGGTTTAGAACCATTGGCAAAAATTATCATGAGCCAGCGTGTAGATAATATTGGACATATTGCTTCAAAATATTTGAGCAACTCTGTAGAAAATGAGGATGATGCATTAGAAGGAGCAAGATTTATTATTGCTGAATGGATAAATGAACGAACAGATATTAGAAATAATATTCGCTACCAATTAGAGCGTTTTGCAGTAATAACTACTAAAGTTGTAAAATCAAAAATAGATAATGAAAAGGCACAGAAATTCAGAGATTATTTCGATTGGTCTGAATCTTTAAATCGCAGTCCTTCACATAGATTATTGGCTATTTTAAGAGCAGAAAAAGAAGGGTTTATTCGCTTAAAAATCGAAATTGATAAAGAACGTACTTTAGACAAAATTGAAGATAGAATTATTAAATCAAATAATGAGTGTTCAGTACAAATTCAAATGGCAATTCAAGACTCGTTTAAAAGGTTGCTATTTCCAACATTATCAAATGAAATTTTGAACATTGCTAAAGAAAAAGCAGACGAAACAGCAATCAATGTATTTGCTAAAAATTTAAAGCAATTATTATTGGGCGCTCCTTTGGGAGAAAAAAGAATACTAGGAGTTGACCCAGGATTTCGGTCAGGATGTAAAATTGTTTGTTTAAATACTCAAGGAGACCTAAAACATAATGATACGATATATCCACATGCGCCACAAAACAGATCAATTGAGGCAATAAAGAAAATATCTTCGATGGTTGAAGCGTATAAAATTGAAGCCATTGCTATTGGAAACGGAACGGCATCAAGAGAAACAGCACAATTGATCCGTTCCATAAAATTTAATACAACTGTTCAAGTTTTTGTAGTCAGCGAAGCAGGAGCCTCTATTTATTCGGCTTCTAAAATTGCACGAGATGAATTTCCAGATTATGATGTGACAGTTCGAGGAGCAGTTTCTATTGCACGTAGATTGGCTGACCCATTGGCAGAACTGGTAAAAATAGATGCAAAATCTATAGGAGTTGGGCAATACCAGCATGATGTAGATCAAACAAAATTAAAAAGTAGTTTAGATACAGTTGTTGAAAGTTGTGTAAACACTATTGGTGTAAATATTAATACGGCGAGTAATTCACTGTTGAGTTATGTGTCTGGAATTGGCCCAAAATTAGCAGAGAATATTGTTCAATATCGAAATGAAAATGGTGCTTTTAAAACACGAAACGATATAAAGAAGGTCACTCGATTAGGATCAAAAGCATTTGAACAAGGTGCCGGTTTTTTAAGAATCAAAAACGCTAAAAACCCATTAGATGATTCGGCAGTACATCCTGAAAGTTATGCTATTGTCAAAAAAATGGCAAAAGATGAGCAAAAAACAGTTGATGCTTTGATAGGGAATAGAAAGGTTCTTGAAAACATTGATTTAAAAAAATACTGTACAACTACTGTCGGTTTACTTACGTTAACAGACATTTTAAAAGAATTAAAAAAACCAGGATTAGACCCTCGAGAAACTGCCAAAGAATTTGCTTTTAATAAAGATATTCGTACAATTTCAGATTTGAGAGATGGTCAATTATTACCAGGAATTGTAAACAATGTGACAAATTTTGGTTGTTTTGTTGATATCGGAATCAAAGAAAGTGGTTTAGTGCACGTTTCTAATTTGTCAGATACTTTTGTGAAAGATGTCAATGCAGTGGTTAGTTTACAGCAACAGGTAATTGTAAAGGTTTTAAGTGTTGATATTGCTCGAAAACGGATTCAATTATCGATGAATTATAAATAAATGTATTTTTGTTGAACCTGAAAAGGATGTTGATAACAGCGAAAACGTAAATTAAAAAATTAAGATAATAAAAAATTTTATGATTCAGAAACTCTTTATTTTAGTGGTATTATTTTCTAGTATTGTAACCTATTCGCAAGATAGAATTGGTTCATTTGAAAATAGTTTAAAAACTTCACAAACGTTTCTTAGAGGGTCGGTTCCAATAGTAAATAATCAAAATGGTGACATATCAATGTTCTTATTTGATTCCCAAAAAGTTTATGGTTACTTGCTAAATAATAAATTCGAGAAAATAGCCGAATTAAATTCTGACAACAGAAGAAGAAAGTACAAGGCTTTAATAGGAAGTAGTGTTTCTAAAGATAACACGTATAGGTTATTTATGTCTAATGAGAAGTATACTAAGTTTGGGTATGTTGATTTTTCTTATGACAAAAAAGAGTCAGTATTTAAAGAATTGGATTTAAAACTAGAAGACGAGAAGTATCTTGAAACGATTACGCTTGACAATAAGTTTTATTTAATGACAATTACAAAAAACACATCAAAACTTAATATTTATTCTTTTAATGATGATGCTAGTTGTAAAAAAGATGTTGTAGATTTTTCAAATGAAATGTTTATCAATAAGGAAAGAAAAAAAACAGTACTGTATAAAATGTTTTTAGATTCTGACGTTATGGCAACTTTCATGTCTCCAAAAAAAATAGAAGAAACCAATCCTAATTCAATCGAAGTTACTTCAGAAAAAAGTAAGTTATATTTAAGAGGAAATCAATTAGTTTTTACTTTTGATAATAATAAAGAATACACTCAGATTATCTCTCTTGATTTAGTAACATTAAATTTTAAATTAAGACAGATTGAAAAGCCATTTGTGCCAAAAAGCACTAAGAAGCAAGCGAACTCTTATATAAGTGGAGATAATCTGTACACAATGGTTTCAACATCAGAGAAATTTATTTTTAGAGTTCATGAGTATATGTCCGGAGAATTAAAGAAAGAATATTCTACAACAGTAAATGATACGATTTCCTTTAAAAACTCTCCGATAATTCAAGAAGGCGGAATGTATGATTCATACAGAGAAATGGAAAAAACAAGAAAATATTTACGTAAAATTACTTCAGGAGATTTAGGAATAGCAGCATATAAGATTAATGGGAACCATCAAATAATTCTTGGTGGTAAAAAAGAAGTTAAATCAAATCCTGGAATGATGATGATGGGAGGATTTGGAATGATACCTATCGGAACAATAGGAGCAATTTCTGTTTCTATTAATCCAACTTTCTTTGCTTTCAATTCTTATGTAAACACAAAATCAACTTATATAGAATGTTTATTTGACGAGGACTTCAATCATCTAGAAGGAGAATTTGAAAACAATGTCTTTGATAAAATAAAAATTTATAAAGACTTGATTAACAAGTCAACAGAAGTGAGCAAGATTGATACCGTATTTAAGTATGATGACTATTTTGTTTTTGGATTTTATAATTCAAGAAGTAAAACATATAATTTCAGAAAATTTACCGACCAACAATAGGTTTTGTTAGTATTATAAACCCTTACTTTTCCAAACATTAGGCTGCAATTAGATTTAAAAGTATATTTATACTTTTAAAATCTTTCCATGAACGAATACGTATCCATAGACACATTAAAATTCTTATTATACAATGTACATCAAGCCGAAGAACTTTTAACTAAAGAGCGTTTTGCTGATTATGATAAAACGTCATTAGACATTTTTATTGATTCCATTAAAACTTTTTCTGATACCACTTTATTCCCTTTTATAAAAGAGATGGACGAAAAACCATCCTATTTTAAAGATGGTAAAATAATCGTGCATCCTCAATTTGAGCATATCATTAAAGGCGGAGGAGAATTAGGAGTTGTTGGTGCTGGTTTTGACTATGATGATGGCGGAATGCAGTTGCCGTCAATGTTTTTTCATGCTGCATACTTTATTATGGAAGCAGCAAATAACCATGTTCCAGGATATTTTGGTTTGACTGCAGGTTCTGCAAATTTGATTCTTTCCTTTGGAAGTCAAAAATTAAAAGACACATATGTACCCAAAATGCTCGATTTGACTTGGGGAGGAACCATGTGTTTGACAGAGCCACAAGCAGGAAGTTCACTTTCTGATGTTGCAACTACGGCATCTCCTACAGATAAAGGATATCATTTAATCAAAGGACAAAAAATATTTATTTCTTCTGGTGATCATCAATTTTCAAGCAATTTTGTGCATTTGGTTTTAGCAAGAATTGATGGCGCTCCAAAAGGAACAAAAGGAGTTTCATTATTTGTTGTTCCTAAAAATCGTCCAACTGAAAATGATGAAATCACCTACAACGACGCTGCAATTGTTGGCGAATTTGAAAAAATGGGGCAAAAGGGATATTGTACGACGCATATTGCTTTTGGTGATAACGATGATTGTAGAGGTTGGCTAGTTGGTGAACCAAATAAAGGTCTATCTTATATGTTTCAAATGATGAATGAAGCGCGAATTGCAACAGGAAGAATGGGAACAGCAATTGCTTCTGCAGCATATTATTCTTCATTAAAATATGCAAATGAACGTCCGCAAGGAAGGAAATTAAATAGTTCTGGTCAAAAAAATTCAGATGAAGAACAAACGCTAATTATCAATCATCCAGATATAAAAAGGTTATTATTTAGTCAAAAAGCAATTGTTGAAGGTTCATTGAGTTTGACTTTACAGACAGCAAATTATTGTGATAAAGAAATCTCAAGCACATCAGAAGAAGAGAAAGAAAAATATCATTTACTGTTAGAACTGTTAACGCCTATCGCAAAGACATATTCAGCAGAAAAAGGGATAGAATCAACAAGTAATGCAGTTCAGATTTTAGGAGGATATGGTTTCTGTTTTGATTTTATGCCACAACAATATTATAGAGATATTAGAATTATTGCATTGTATGAAGGAACTACTGGAATACAATCGTTGGATTTATTAGGTAGAAAAATTACTGCTAAAAATGGAAAAGCATTAGAGTTATTGGCTGTTGAAATTCAAGAAACCATTAAAAAGGCATCTGCTTTTGATGAATTACAACTATATGCAAACACATTATTAGAAAATCTTGGTTTGGTACAAAAAGTAATTGGCACATTAATGCCTCATGCACTAAAAGGAAATTACGAGCGTTTTCTTGCCGATGCAACCGTATTTATGGATTTCTTTGGCACAATTGTTATTGGATGGCAATGGTTAAAAACAGCAAGTTCTGCCAAACAATTACTAAAAGATAAAAGTGGAAATCAATTGGACGAATTCTATGAAAGTAAAATTCACACGATGAAATTTTTCTATACGTATGAAATGACAAGAACAAGAGGATTGGCAAAAACAATAATGAATACTGAGGAGCTAACAATATCAGCAACTAAAGAAATGTTTTAATTGAAAAACAATTCCTAGAGGTTTACCTCGAGGTTTCGATTGAAATTGTCATTCCCGTGAAAACGGGAATCTAAACATCGTCAATTCGAGTGATTTTTGAGATTGAAATGAACAAAAATTGTATCGAGAATAATTTAAGAAAAAACGAACATGACTATAAAAAACGTAACGATTGCAGGAGCAGGAACTTTAGGTTCACAAATTGCTTGGCAAACTGCTTTTAAAGGATTTAATGTAACGGTTTATGATGCTTTTGATAAAGGCCTTGAAAGAGGAAAGCAATTCCATCAACAATTTGCACAATTATTTATGGCTACTCGTGGAGTTTCTCAACAAGAAGTTAACGAAACCTTTGCTCGATTGAGTTATACAACCAATTTAACTGAAGCAGTTAAAGATGCAGATTTAATCAGTGAATCAATTCCTGAAAATCTTGAGATAAAAAAGGCTTTTTATGTTGAATTATCAAAATTAGCACCAGAAAAAACAATATTTACAACTAATTCCTCAACCTTATTGCCAAGTCAATATGCTGAAGAAACTGGACGTCCAGAGAAATTTCTTGCCTTGCATTTTGCAAATTGGATTTGGGATGCCAATATTGGCGAAGTTATGGGACACGCAAAAACAGATCCAAAATATTTTGATAGAGTTATAGCCTTTTCGAAAGAAATAGGAATGGTTCCAATACTAATCCATAAAGAACAACATGGTTATGTTTTAAATTCGCTTTTAGGACCTTTATTATCTGCAGCAGGAGATTTATTGGTTAATGAAGTTGCAGACTATGAAACCATTGACAAAACTTGGATGATTACATCAGGAACCAAAATGGGACCTTGTGCTATTATGGATATGATTGGTTTAGAAACTATTTACAATGTCGAAAAATTGTGGAGTGACAAAACAGGAGAAGATGTACGAAAGGCACGAGTTGATTATTATAAAAAACATTTTATAGATACCAATAAATTGGGAATGAAAACTGGAGAGGGTTTTTATAAATACCCAAAACCAGCATATAGAAATTCAGATTTCTTAACATAAAAACTAACAGATCAGATGAGTACGATAAAAGACAGATTTAATTTAGATGGCAAAGTAGCCATAATTACTGGTTCTTCAAAAGGGATTGGTAAGGCGACAGCCAAGGCATTTGCTGAGTGTGGAGCAACAGTAGTTATAAGTAGTAGGAAACAAGATGCCTGTGAAGAGGTTGTTGCCGAATTTAAAGCATTAGGATTAAAAGCAATTGCGATTTCTTGTCATGTTGGCGATGAAAATAGTCGAAAAGAACTAGCAGAAAAAACGATTGCTCAATGTGGAGGAATTGATATTTTGGTAAATAATGCAGCGACGAATCCTGTGTATGGACCAATTGAAGATGCTCCTTTAGATGCATTTGATAAAATTATGAATATCAATGTAAAAGCGCCTTGGGATTTAGCCAATAAATGTTTAGACAGCATCAAATCAAGAGGCGGCGGAAGCATTATCAATATTAGTTCTATTGAAGGAGAAATTCCTGGTTATGGCCTTGGATTGTATTCTACAAGTAAAGCCGCAGTTTCAATGCTTACCAAAAATCAGGCAAAAGAATGGGGAAGACACAACATTCGTGTAAATGCTATTTGTCCTGGATTGATACAAACTAAATTTTCTGCTGCACTTTGGACAGACGATAAAGTGATGGGACACATCAATAAAAAATTGCCTCTCAGCAGAATGGGACAATCAGAAGAAATAGCAAGTGTTGCACTTTTATTGGCTTCTGATGCAGGAAGTTATATTACAGGAAGTTTGCAAGTAGCAGATGGTGGATATTTAATATCAGGATAGAAAATAAGTGCAATTAAAAAATGACATTACTACCTATACAGTTTTGGACAAAGTTTAAAAAGAAAGAATTTGGGGAACTTAATCCTTCCGAATCATTAGACCTTATTGAAAATTACTTAAATGAGCAAGGTTTTAATTATATCAAACGAAAAGATAATAAAATCGTTTTTCATAAATATAATTTTTGGACTTTACTCGATGTAAAATCTTTTTTGGTAAGCGGAATTGTTAAAACAAAAATAAAAAATGGAAGTTTGATTGTGATAAATGGGAATTGGATGATTTTTCTATTAGCAATACCATTTTTAATATTGATTTTAACTGCAAAATCAAAATTTTCAACACTTGAGAAAAGTGATGTAGAAATGATTTGGGGAGTTTTCGCTTTCATTTTTGGAGGAAATCTTATATTCCGAGTAATAGCACATATAAGTTTTAGCGAAACAATAAAAGATTTAATTGAAAAAAATCATACACAAAAACACTAATAATGAATTTCGAACACACAGATAAAGTAAACCAATTATTGCAAAAATTGCAAGAATTTATGGATGAGCATATCTATCCAATAGAAGCGGAAGTGAACGCTTATAATTCAAAGTCAGAAAATTTTTGGGTATTACATCCATCAGTTGAAAAATTAAAAGAAAAAGCCAAAGAAGCAGGATTGTGGAACTTATTTCTTCCAAAGGACTACGAAGCCTTTAGTCCAGGATTAAGTAATCTAGAGTATGCAGCAATGGCAGAATTAATGGGACGAATTCCATGGTGTTCAGAAATTTTCAACTGTTCGGCTCCAGATACTGGAAATATGGAAGTTTTTGCAAAATATGCAACTCTAAAGCAACAAGAAAAATGGCTGAAACCATTGTTAAATGGAACCATTCGTTCGGCGTTTTTAATGACCGAACCTCAAGTTGCTTCTTCAGACGCTACCAATATAGAAACATCCATAGTTCGTGATGGAGATGAATATGTGATTAACGGCATAAAATGGTATGTTTCAGGCGCGATGAGTTCCAACTGTAAGGTAACTATCGTTATGGGAAAAACGAATCCAAACGCATCAAGATATACGCAGCAAAGTATGATTATTGTACCAATGGATGCAAAAGGATTAACGGTTGTTCGTCCGATGTCGGTGTTAGGAAATTATGATTCTCCAGAAGGTCATGCTGAAATACTTTTAGAAGATGTAAGAGTTCCTGTTGAAAATATATTGTTAGGAGAAGGTAGAGGTTTTGAAATTGCACAAGGACGTTTAGGTCCTGGAAGAATACATCATTGTATGCGTATGATAGGAATGGCAGAACGCGCATTAGAAATGATGTGTAAACGTGCTACAGAAAGAACGACATTTGGTAAAGAATTAAGCGAATATAGTAGCATTCGTCAAGATGTTGCAAAATCTAAATGTGAGATTGAACAAGCACGATTATTGACATTAAAAGCAGCATCTATGATGGATACTGTTGGAAACAAAGCCGCAACAGATATTATTGCTATGATCAAAATTGTAGCGCCAAATATGTTGCTAAAAGTTGTAGATAGAGCCATGCAAATTTATGGCGCAAAAGGTGTTTCTCAAGACGTACCATTATCACAGTTTTATTTATACGGTAGAATGCTAAAATATGCCGATGGTCCAGACGAAGTGCATATGTATCAGTTGGGGAAAAGAACGATAAAGTCGTTTCGTTAAATTTTTGAGTTTACTATTAATAATCTAGTGATAAATATACGAATGTCACCTTGAGCGCAGTCGAAAGGTCTTTTGAAATATTGAAAGGTTTCGACTGCACTCAATCAGACAGTAACATGAGATTTCTCGTCATTCGTACCTCACTCTGTCGAAATGACATTTGTACTTTTAATAAAAAACAAACAAATTTTTCAACATAACATGTCAGAAAATACAAGAAAAATTAGTCAAGAAGAAGCATTGCCTTTAGGCATCTTAAAAAGGTATTTATTTAACAATGAATTGATTAAGAATGTAAAAAGCGAAATTGAAATCAAACGTTTTTCTGGCGGATTCTCAAATCTCACCTATTTACTACAGATAGAAAACAAGGAATATGTATTGCGAAGGCCTCCTTTTGGAGCCATAAAACACGGACATGATATGAGCCGTGAATACAAAGTATTGTCTAATTTATATTCTGAATTCTCTAAAATTCCGAAGGTGTATTCTTTTACTTCTGATGCATCTGTTATAGGCGCTCCTTTTTATATTATGGAACGAGCAAACGGAATTATTTTAGACTATCAAGAAGCAAAAAGAAGAGCCATTTCTCCAAACGGATTTAAAACAATTTCAAATACTTGGTTAGATACTTATATTGAATTACACAATGTAGATTATAAAAAGGCTGGACTTGCAGATTTAGGAAAACCAGAAGGTTATGTTGAGCGACAAGTTACAACTTGGACCAAACAATATTTAAAAGCGCAAACCGATGACATTTCAGAATCAGAGTTTGTAATGAAATGGTTGCAAAATAATCAGCCAAAAGAAAGTTCGAGTAGTTTGATTCACAATGATTTTAAGTATGATAACGTGCTATATAAAGACGACTCTTGGAAAGAGATTACAACTGTGTTAGATTGGGAAATGTGTACACTTGGAGATCCTTTGATGGATTTAGGGACATCGTTATCTTATTGGCTTACTGACGCTGATCATGATATGCTTAAAAAAGGCTTGCCAAGCCCAACTATTTTTGAAGGAAATCCAAATAGGTTAGAAATCGTAGAACAATACAGTAAAAAGAGCGGAAGACCAATTCATAATTTGGTATTTTATTATGTGTATGGATTGTTTAAACTTTCTGTAATAGCACAACAAATCTATTATAGATACGCAAAAGGTTATACATCAGATAAGCGTTTTGCGTATTTCAACAAACACACGCAACTGCTTTTTGTGATTGCAAAACAAGCAATACAGAAGAATCGAATTGATAATCTGTTTTAAAATTGTAGAATAGAAGAAAACACAACAGTCTAACTACCTCCTTATCAAACTAAAATGCCCTTTTCGTTCACGGATGTTTCCATCATTACTGACGAGTTGCACAGAAAACCAATAGTCAGTTTCAGGAAGTTCTTTTCCGTTGTAGTAGCCGTCCCAACCATCAGATGTTGGATCTACAATAGCAATAATTTTTCCAAATCTATCATAAATATGAATGACAGAGTTGGTGTAGAAATTATTGTTGATTCCTAGTACATTCCAAGTATCATTGGTTCCGTCGTTATTTGGTGTAAAGAAATTTGGGAATCCTATGACAGAAATTTCGATAGATGTTGTTCCACATTTATTTTTATCGCGAACGTAAACAATATGTATTCCTGCATTCACATTGTTAAAAACTGGACTATCTTGATAATCTCCAAATTCATTATCCAGCGAAAATTCGTAATCTCCAAAACCTAAATTAGTTGTATCAATGGTAACCATATTATTTGTTGAATCGTCTACAATAGTTACCATATCTAATGTGATTGTTGCTAATTCAGACTCGTTGATATTTATTTCTTGTGGAAAAGAATCACAGTTAAAAATGGATGTTGCAATAACAGTATAAATTCCTCCTTCAGAAACAGTTGTTGAAACTCCTGTATCTGTAAATCCATTTGGACCAGTCCAATTGTATGTGTACACATCGTTCGGATTGTAAGTTGATATATCTAATGTTGGGCTATTGTTGATACAAATTACGTCTTCATCTATTAATTCAAATTCTGGGCGTTCTCTTATGATAAATTCAAACATTGTTTCATCAAAACAAATGGTGTTTAGTGGGTTTTCAACACGTATGGTAATCGTTTCGTTATCTGTTAAAAAAGGATTTGGTAACGGACTTGGTAAAACTATTCCATCACTATCGGCATAAGAAACCAACATTCCTGTTTGTCCGTTTAGAACTGTTGCTTCAATGGTAGAAGTATCAAACGAAAAGAATCCGTCTGTATCATCATCACATTCTATTTGATTACTTACAGGATTTGCAATTGCTGCTGCATCCACAGAAAAAGAAATTATGGTTTCATCATAACATGCTCCGTCAGTATCTTGAGAAAGTGCATTTTCGACTCTTACAGTAATTGTCTGAGTTCCTGTAAGAAAAGGATTTGGCAATGGACTTGGCAAAGCATCTCCATTTACATCTGTATAAAAAACAGTGACATCAGTTTGTGAACCAACAATAGTACTTTCAAAATTTGTGGTGTCAAAACCAAACAATCCATCTCCATCATCGTCACATTCATCATCAAGTGTGATTGGATTAGCAACAGGAATTGTCTCCACATGTAAAGTAATATGACTTCCAAGACCCAAACAATCATTATCTAACAAACTATCTACTCGTATGTAGATATTCTGTGTGTTTGGATAGTCAATATTTCTATAATCAGTGATATCAGTAATTGAATTATTCTCTGCTAAGGCATCTGCCAGATTTCTATAATAGGTAATCACCAATTGTTGACCAACAGGAAATAAGGATTCTATTTCGGTTGTTACAGTACTAAAATCAAAGGATGAGATTCCATCTGTAATAGTTCCAGCAATCGCATCATCACATTCATAAAAATTACGTGTTGCAAATGTCAACGGAATTTGTGTTGTTGAAACTATTAAATTGACTTGTGAAGTCCTAACACAGCCATTTCCATTAACTATCCTTGCCCAAACTGTATCTGTACTTGGAGTTGCATTTGGGTAGGCTGTTGTATTCGGAATAGGACTGTTTCCCGAAGTTGCAGCTGTAGGTGTTTCGTGAAAAGTAATTGTTTCACTAGCAGCATTTGTAGTGATTTCATTAATTACTTCTTCTAAATTGAAAAGACTAACACCATCTGTATCATCATCACATTGTTTTAACTCAACAATTGGAGTTACTGTTGGTAGTTCAAATACTTCTATTTCAAAAGAGGTTTCTTCAATACAAGGTGCATTAAATTTATTTTCTACAGTAACAAAAATAGTTTGTGTTCTACTTATATTTGGATAGGCAGTTTGATTGGTTATTTCATTTAGATGTGCTACATCAGTAAAATATTTTACTGTAAAACCTGATGAAGATTGACCGCTAGTTAAAATATCATTTTCTCGTAAGGTCAAATCAAGCTCAATGATTCCATCTATATCAGTTCCAACACTTGTATTATCACAAAAAGTTAAAGGAGGAACAGTTAAATTTGGTATTGGCGATTCAAATACTTGAATAGTAAATGAGGTATAATCTTCACAACTATTATTACTCTTATTCACAACACTTGCAATGATTGTTTGAGAATCATAAGCAGTTGTATTTGGATACGCAGTTTTATCTGGGATAGGTGTGTTTGCTGTATAATCTGCCATACTTGCGTAATAGATTACTTCAAATGTTGCGGAAGATTGACCTAAAAGAATATCAGGATCTTGAGTCGATAAATCGAAAGTGTAAAAGCCATCATTGTTAGTATCGCAATACAACATGTTTTGTGGTTGTGTTGCGGTTGGCGTTTCGTTGATAACAACTTCTATGGTTGAAATGGCAGTCTCAGCACCACTAACAGCTGTTGCTGTAACTGTATATGTTCCTGCAGATGTAAATACATGTGTTGGAATTATATCCGTAGAAGTGTTACTTGCTCCTGAAGTTGGGTCTCCAAAATTCCACGTAATTGAATCTACTGTGTTAGTTAATGAAAACGCTGTTGAATCTCCTAAACAAACATTGTTATAGGCAATACTTACATTAAAGTATGATTGGATGAATGGAGGTAGCCCACCCAAACAAAAGCGAGAACTTAAATCAACTGCATTTTCAATATAATCACATGACAACCCTAGATTATTTGGATTGTCTATAGTTGCTATATATTGTTCACTTAATCTAGCTACATAAATTTTACCATCAGGCCCTAACTGTAATTGACCTATTGTTGAAAAATCAGGAGCATTATAAATCAGTGTTTCAGAAGTTGAAATAATTGAGGCATTTAAATCATATTGATATAATTTTTCTTCTGGTTCATTAGAAACATATAAAACCTCATTAGAAGGTGAAAATTCAGCTCCATATTCACCTAATCTTGTGCTTATATTTATGGGATTACTCACCAATCCAGTATTAGCATCAAAGTCATAAACATCCGTGCTTGTGAGTCTATTACACATAACTAACCTTTGACCATTTGGTGAAATTTTAAGTACTCCTGCAGAATCATGTGTTACAAATGTTATTGGATCATATGTTATTGTGGGACCAACAGAACTTATGATAGGTGTTGTATTCACTCCAGTAGAGGTAACTAAAAAAGAATAAAAATTATTATTATCCCATCCATGAGTAACTACCCAAATATCTTGACCGTTACTGTGTATTACAGCATTTATTTTTTCTGTACACGGAGTTAGAAGAGAAATATTTTTATTAGTTGTGACTGCACCTAAACCACCATCAAGTGTCATATCTACTTCTGAATAATTTAATCCATCTGGCCCTGTTAATTCTGTAACAGTAAAAATATAGTATATATTTGGATTCGTAGGATTAGGAACTATAATAGCCGACTGTGTACTTGAAGAATGACCTAATAAACCACCACCATTGAGCATTACAGTGTGATTTTTATTATATACAGTAGTACCATCTGTATAAAACAAAAGATTTCCTGTATTGTCTGAAATTGTTGCGCACCCTTCCCCTGTATTTAGTTGACCATCAGTTAATGCTACAGGAATACCACTATTAAAGTCTATACCTGCTCTTGTACCAAAATACCAAATGCTTGCCTCTCCCTGTGCATAAAGTTGCCCAAGGTTTAGAATAAATAGTATGAGTAGTATTTTCTTTAACATAGCAGAGTTTTAAGAAATGCTAATATAGGAAATTTGATAAACCTACTATTGTCTTTACTTAATTAAATCTATATCGTTTACCTCTAAGGTTGTAGTATCACTTTGAAAATACCATGTGCTTGTTTTAGATAAATAAACGAGTCCTTTTTTTATTGAGGTTTATGAAAGGCTCTTTTATTTCTTATCACTAAGTAGTTTGCCTTTTTTTGTGTTCTCCACAAGTTTATCAAAATCCGACTTAAACTCTACATCTTGTATTGTTCTAAATTTTGAAAATTCTTTCTCAGCAAACTTTTTTGCAACTACAGACCTTACCTTTCCAGCATCTTTTAAAATATTATATTCATTGAATATTAAGAAAGCATCTAATTTCCCTACCCAATCTTTCATAGACATCAACTTACCTTTTCCAGCTTGATTCTCAGCATAATCAAGATACATTGTTACAATTCTATTTAGTTCTGTTATTTCTTCTTGTTTTAAATAATTTTTTGCAACTCCAACATCTGACTTTAATATCTTACCGCCTTTTTTTTCGTTTTTCCAACTTGTCAGTCCCATATTTGGCCTTTTAGAACTTGCTCTTAATTTAATAAGTTCTGAAGCCGTGTGATGAGTTATTGCAAACTCTAATTTATTTTGAACAGTTGCAAAAAACTTTTGTGTTATAGATGATTTTGTATTATAATCAACAGAAGTTGCATATATATCTGTAATTTTTTGATAAAAACGTCTTTCAGAAGCACGTATCTCTCTAATACGTTCAATTAACTCGTCAAAATAATCTTTATCAAATAAAGTTTTACCTTGTTTTAATCTATCATCATCTAAAGCAAACCCTTTTATTAAATATTCTTTCAAAACACTTGTTGCCCAAATTCTAAACAAAGTTGCTTTATTTGAATTTACTCTATATCCAACAGAGATTATTGCGTCTAAATTATAAAATTCAATATTCCTTTGTACATTTCTGTTTCCTTCTTTTTGAACTGTCAAGATTTCCTTGACAGTTGCAAACTTATTCAATTCACCTTCTTTATAAATGTTGCTTAAATGAAGGCTAATGTTTTGTTTAGTAGTGTCAAATATTTTCGCCATACTTGATTGCGTTACCCAAACAGTATCATCACCAAGAATAACTTGAATATTTGTAGTTCCACTATCCGAAGTATAAAATAAAAAGTTTGTTTGATTTTCTAAATTACTCATTTACCAATTCTTTATAAGTTATTCTATTTTTCATTATTATTCAAAAGTAAATTAAATCTTTCACTTTCAGTTCCATTTCTTGCTTTTACCTAAAACAAATTTATCAACATAGTTAATGTATTGATTAAGAGAAAAAAAGGGAGCACAAATTAGCGCTCCCTTTTTTCTTTTTCAAGCAATTCTCCAACTTAATTTTTCCCAAGCATCAATAACTCATTACATACAACTTCTGTGATGTAACGTTTGTTTCCATCCTTATCATCATAAGAGCGTGTTACTAACTTTCCTTCAATTGCAATTTGATTTCCTTTTTCTAAATATTTTTCTACGATTTCAGCAGTTTTATTCCAAGCCACAATATTTGTCCATTGTGTATCTGTAACTTTTTCGCCTTGCGCATTTTTATAAGTTTCATTTGTAGCAATAGAAAATTTTGCTAGTTTTTTACCACTTTCTAACGTGATGATTTCTGGATTGTTTCCTAAGTTTCCAATCAATTGTACTTTGTTTCTTAACGTATTCATAAGATAAGGTTTTAAACACTTCGACTCCGCTCAGTGCAAGTTTATAAATTTATTTTTTGTCAATTCGTTTTGACACTGCAAAGATGCGACACCTTTCTAAAAATTATCGGTTGTTAAACGGTTACTTTCGGTAGTAATTGAATGAAATCGACTACATTCGAATAATTTTTCGTACTTTAGACGCTTAATAACCTAATTTAGAGATAAATGGAACGTTCTAAAACAGTATCAGCATATTTTAAAACTCAACCAAAATGGATTGAGGAGTTGAGAACATTACGTACAATAGCAAATAAAACGACACTTGTTGAAACTGTAAAATGGGGAATTCCAACATATACAGTTGACAATAAAAATGTTGTTGGTCTTGCAGCATTTAAAGAATATGTTGGTTTGTGGTTCTTTAATGGAAGTTTTTTAAAAGACACAGAAAAGAAATTAATAAATGCTCAAGAAGGCAAAACTAAAGGTATGCGTCAATGGCGTTTTAAGTCGGTTAAGGAAATGGATGAGCAATTAATTATTGCGTATCTAAACGAGGCTATAGAAAATCAAAAAGCAGGAAAAGTGATTAAAATAGCTAGAAACAAGCCGTTAATTATTCCTGATGAATTGAAAAATTCATTAAAGAAAGATACAGAATTGAAAACGAAATTTGAAGAATTCACAAAATCAAAACAACGAGAATTTACAGATTATATTTCTGATGCTAAAAGAGAAGCGACTAAATTGTCAAGGTTAGAAAAAATCATTCCGATGATAAAATCCAACATAGGATTAAACGATAAATACAGAAATTGTTAATTATGGAGGCACAAAAATGTTTAGAATGCTCAGAACCATTTAAAGGAAGAATTGACAAAAAATTCTGTTCAGATTATTGTAGAAATACGTACAATAATAAAGTTGATAAGGAGAGTAAAAATATGATTCGGAATGTAAATTATCGCTTGCGAAAAAATTATAAAACACTCTGTAAACTCAATGCAACCGGAAAAACAAAAGTGACTCGTGTAAAATTATTAAGTCAAAACTTTGACTTTAATACGTTCACTTCAATCTATACTACCAAAAAAGGAAGCACGTATTATTATGTATACGATCAAGGATATTTAGCCCTTGAAAACGATTATTATTTATTGATTAAATCTATTTAAAATGAAGTTAAAATACGCCAAAGCCATATCTGTACTTATTATAATTGCTGCAATTTATTATAGTTTTTATAGTCTGTTACCAACCAAAATATCAGACATAAATTCACCACTCACCGAATTTTCTACAGAGAGAGCGTTGGTTCATTTAAAAGAGATTTCTAAAGAGCCTCATTATGTGGGAAATGAAGAG
Organism: Lutibacter sp.; assembly: GCA_002733665.1. Taxonomy (GTDB): domain Bacteria; phylum Bacteroidota; class Bacteroidia; order Flavobacteriales; family Flavobacteriaceae; genus Urechidicola. Next base: position 109,467 of record NVWM01000003.1, on the reverse strand, counting down.
CACAAAAATGTACGCGATTATTTAGTTTCAGAATTAGAAGATCTTGGATTGCAAGTAGAACTTCAAGATCAAATCGCTATAAATAATAAGTGGAAAGCAGCTACAAATACAACAAATATTATTGCGAAAATTGAAGGCTCTGATACGAATAGTAAAGCTTTGTTATTATTGACACATTATGATTCTGCCGTACATTCTTCATTAGGTGCAAGTGATGCAGGAAGTGGTGTTGTAACAATTTTAGAAGGAGTTCGTGCTTTTTTGGCAGCCAATAAAACGCCAAAAAATGATATTATTATTTTATTTTCTGATGCTGAAGAAATTGGATTGCTTGGGGCAAATGCTTTTGTAAATCATCATAGTTGGACAAAAAATGTTGGTTTGGTGCTCAATTTTGAAGCTCGTGGAAGTGGAGGGCCAAGTTATATGTTGCTCGAAACTAATGGAGGAAATAAGGAGTTAATCAAAGCGTTTAACAATGCAAAACCTAATTTTCCTGTTGCAAATTCGCTGATGTACAGCATTTATAAAATGCTGCCAAACGATACTGATTTAACTGTTTTTAGAGAGGAAGCCAATATCAACGGATTTAATTTTGCTTTTATTGATGATCATTTTGATTATCATACAGCACAAGATACCTATGAACGATTAGATAGGAATACCTTAGAGCAACAAGGAGATTATATAATGACATTACTGCCGTATTTCGCAAATTCTAATTTAGAAAATCTCAATGCTACTTCAGATAATGTGTACTTTTCTTTTCCAAAAATTGGTTTGGTAACTTATCCTTTTTCGTGGGTTTTACCTACATTTATTGCCGCTATAATTATATTTTTCATTTTGATATTCATTGGAATTAAAAGAAAAAAATTGACGATAAAAGAAATGTTAATTGGTTTTATTCCGTTTGTTAGTTCTTTGATTTTAAGTGTTTTGACAGCTATTTATGGATGGAAACTGCTCAAACTCATACATCCGCAATACAACGATATTTTACACGGATTTACCTATAATGGTCATTGGTACATTTTTGCTTTTAGTGTGTTGGCAATAGCAATTTCAACTTGGACTTATAAGCGTTATTTTAAACAATATTCATCAGAGAATTTATTGATTGCACCAATTTTTATTTGGATGCTTATTAACATATTTATTGTTTTAAAATTGCAAGGAGCAGGATTTTTTATCTTTCCAGTATTTCTTGCTTTGATTTCGCTGCTAGTTTTATTGACATCAAATACATCAGAAAATAAATTGATTGTAATTGCTTTATTATCAATTCCAACTTTGATAGTTTTTACACCTTTGATTCAAATGTTTCCAGTTGGTTTGGGATTAAAAATGTTGGCAATTAGTGCTGTTTTTGTAGTCTTACTTTTCGGATTGTTACTGCCTATATTTCATCAGTATAAAAGTATAAAAAAACTACATCTTTTATTTTTGATAATTGCAATTTTCTCATTTGTAAAAGCATCTTTTATGGCAGATTATTCAGAAGACAGAAAGCAACCGACAAGTTTGGTTTATGTGTTAGATTCAGATAAAAATGAGGCGTTTTGGGCAAGTTATGAAGACAAAGTAAATGATTACAATAAGGCTTATTTAACGGATGAACCAACCCAAGGAAGTTTTGTTGAAAATGCAACAGCAAGTAAATATTATTCAAAATATAAACTGTACAAAAAGACTGATACAGTAAGTTTAAAGGCTCCAATTGCAACTATTTTATTAGATAGTATAGAAGGCGAGAATAGGCATATAAAATTGCGTATAGAAACTTTAAGAAACGCTGATAGAATTGAATTGTTGGCAAAAGATTCGATTGCTTTCACATCATTTATAGTGAATGGAGAGGCATTGAAACAGCCTAAAAAACAATCTTATATATTTGATACTGGAAAACGAAAGAATGTATTGAGTTACTATTTTACTAAGCCAAATGAGGTGCTGGAATTAGGTTATGTTATTAATTCAAAAGTAAATCCAACATTAGAAATTCAAGAAGTAAAATATGATTTATTTACCAACCAACTTTTGAAAGTAGAACTAAGAAAAGATAATAAAATGATGCCAACTCCATTTGTGATAAACGATGCAACGATAGTTAGAAAAGAAATACGATTTTCGAAATAAAAAATCACCAATTATATCCTTTTTGATTTAAAGCAGCTTTTAGAATGTCTTTTTGGCTTATTTGCCCAACCAATTTGCCATTTTTAATAATAGGAAAACGCCGTCTTTTAGATTGTAAAAACTTGATCGCAGCATCAAAAATATTCATATTTCCATCAATAACTTCAACCTCTTTAATCATATGGTTTTCTACTTTTGTGTCAGTCATTGGCATATTGAAATAACGACTCTCAGAGATTTGCTTGATACAATCTCCTTCTGAAATAATCCCTACCAATTCGCCACTATCATTTACTACAGGTCCACCAGAAATATGATTTTTAATAAGTAAATCCATCACTTCAAGAACCGATTGCTCTGGTTTAAATGTTATCAATTTCGTAGTCATATAATCAGATACTAAAATTGGTTCTCCTGAAGGTTTTTCTGGTCGTCTTTTTGGAGCACTAAAATTTTTAATAGCCATAATAGTTAGTTTTAAGAGAGTTAAAGATAGTGAATTTTAAAACAAACTTAAAACAGATGCAATACTATCTTATTTTAATTGAGTTAAACGTAAAGTATTAACCATTCCCTTTTCTTTTACAGGCATAGAAGAAAGCGTAATTACTAAATCTCCTTTTTTTACATAATTTTTGTCTTTTGCAATCTTATTTAAATCTTCTATAGTCTGATCTGTTGATTCCATTTTATCATAAAAGAATGCCTTAACTCCCCAAAGCAGGTTCAATCTTGATAAGATTCGTTTATTGGAAGTGTAAGCCAATATATCTGCATTTGGTCTCCAAGCCGAAATTTGAAATGCAGTATAGCCACTATTTGTTAAAGTTTGAATTGCTGTCGCATCTACATCATTTGCCATACTTGCAGCATGGTAACATATAGATTTTGTGATATAGCGATTGGTTAAAATATGCGGAATACGTTGAGGTACTGTAATTCTTGGAGAATCTTCAACGTTTACAATAATTCTTCTCATTTGATTAATAACCAATACTGGAAAATTACCAACAGATGTTTCTCCTGAAAGCATTACAGCATCTGCACCATCCATAATTGAGTTCGCAACATCATTTACTTCTGCTCTTGTTGGTGTTTGACTGTTAATCATTGTTTCCATCATTTGAGTGGCTATAATCACAGGAATTCTTGCAGATTTTGCTTTTTCAACTAACATTTTTTGTATCAACGGAACTTGTTCCATTGGGAGTTCTACTCCTAAATCACCACGAGCCACCATTAAACCATCACAAGAACGAATAATAGAATCAATATTTTCAACAGCTTCTGGTTTTTCAATCTTTGCAATGATTGGTATTTTACAATCAGAATGTTTATTTATTAATTTCTCTAGATCCTTACAATCTTCAGGTGTTCTAACAAATGATAATGCAAACCAATCTACTTCAATTTTACAAGCAAAAATAGCATCTTTAATATCTTTCTCGGTTAATGCAGGTTGCGAAATGTTTGTGTTAGGCAAGTTCACCCCTTTTTTAGAATGTAAAGTGCCACCAACCAAAACTTTTGTTTTTACTTCAGAAACTCCATCTGTATTGATGACTTCAAAACTCAATTTTCCATCATCTACTAAAATTTTCTCTCCAACTTTTACATCTTTAGGAAACCTTTTATATGTCATGTAAGCTTTTTCAGAAGATCCTTTACACATTACAGTTGTAAAAGTAAATGTATTTCCTTTTATAAGCTCAACACCATCACCCATATCACCAACACGTAATTTTGGACCTTGTAAATCTGCCAAAATAGCAACATTATGCCCTAATTTAGCATTCATTTCACGAATATTTGCAACTGTTTCTCTAACATGCTCATGTTTTGCATGTGAAAAATTAATTCGAAAAACATTAACACCAGCAACACTCATTTTTTCAATCATTTCTGGCGAATCACACGCAGGACCTAATGTTGCAACTATTTTTGTTTTTTTTGTACTTGCCATAATTAAAATATTAAAAAGTCTTTTGACCTTAGTTTTAAAGGGTTTATATGATATGAAGTGACAATTTGACTAATTTTATTTAGTTTTTCAATTGTCTTAAAGATTTCAATAGTTGAAATATCACCTTCAATTTTCATAAAATAATCTACATTCTTTTTTTCACGAATCAAATATGTAGTGCTGCTAAAAACCTCACTTTTTGAAAATAAATTAACAGCAGAATTTTCACTCGTCTTTCCAACACATTTATTTGAAATTAAATAACTTGCTAATTGTTTTTTTTCGTTTATAAACTCAAAAATAGGAAATGAAGCGTTCTTATTCTCAAAATCTAAATTGAATTTAGAACGCTTAAACTTTGTGTGTAAATTTAAGTTTAAAAGGTAAGCCAATTTACAATCTTCTTCAGAGGTGTGAATGCCAATTAAGGAATAATCATCAACTAAATCTAAAGAATGTATTTGCATAACCAATCAATTATAAAGGGAATGCTAAATTAAGGATAGTTTTAATATATCAACATAATTAACACAAAAAAGTAGATGACCTTTTCGTTAACTTTTTGATATTTCGTTTTGAAACGCAAAATAAGCTCTTTTTGAAGCGATTTCTTCCGCTTTTTTCTTAGAAGTTGCTCTTCCTTTAGCAATAACCTTATTATTTAAAGATAGTTTTACACTAAAGTGTTTAATAGTGTTTTTTCCAGTATCATCAAAAACATCATAATCAAATTCTTTCTTTTCTTTTTGACACCATTCAATAAATAAACTCTTATAGCTGGTTATTTTCCCCTCTAATTTTGGAATATCTACATAAGGCTTTATGACGCTCTTATAAATAAATTTTTTACAGTATTTATACCCTCTGTCTAAATAAACAGCTCCAATTAGAGCTTCAAAAATATTGCCATTAATATTTTCGCCAAATTTGGATTTTGACACATTACTTTTTACAAGCCTTATCAAGTTTAAATCACGACCAAGTTCGTTGAGATGCTCTCTACTCACTATTTTTGAACGCATTTGAGTAAGGTACCCTTCATTTCCTGAAGGTACTTTTTTAAATAGATAAGATGCAATTACAGCACCTAATATTGCATCACCTAAAAATTCTAAACGCTCGTAATTTTGAGGGTTTCCTAATTCTGTAGTTTCTTTTGTAGAACGATGCACGAATGCTTTTTGATAAATAGAAATGTTTTTAGGAGAGAATCCTAAAATTGGCTTTAATTCATTAAACAAATAGTCCTCTTTTTTAGAGTGACTTTTTATTATTTTTCGAATAAATCCCATTAAAAATTAATCAATTTTTTTGAAAAGTACACAAGCATTGTGTCCTCCAAACCCAAAAGTATTACTCATAGCAATCTTAACATCGCGTTTTTGAGGTTTATTGAGTGTAAGGTTTAATTTATTATCAATCATTTCATCTTGGGTAGAATGATTGATTGTTGGTGGCACAATTCCTTTTACCATAGACATTATTGAGGCAATTGCTTCAATAACTCCAGCAGCGCCAAGTAAATGACCTGTCATCGATTTTGTAGAATTGATATTTAGAGAATATGCGTGATCGCCAAACACATGCTTAATTGCTTTTGTTTCAGCAATATCTCCTAAAGGAGTTGAAGTTCCATGAACATTGATGGCATCAACATCTTCAGGTTTCAATCCAGCATCATCCAAACAATTTAGCATTACATTTTTTGCGCCTAATCCATCAGGATGAGGAGCCGTAATATGATGCGCATCGGCAGACATTCCGCCTCCGCCAACTTCAGCATAAATTTTTGCTCCACGAGCAATTGCATGTTCGTATTCTTCTAATATAAGTGCTCCAGCTCCTTCGCCAAGTACAAAACCATCGCGATTTTGATCAAAAGGTCTTGAGGCAGTAGTAGGATCATCATTTCGTGTAGAAAGTGCATGCATGGCATTAAATCCTCCAATTCCAGCCATAGTTACAGCTGCTTCAGAGCCTCCAGTAACAAACATATCTGCTTTTCCTAATCTGATATAATTAAATGCATCAATGATAGCGTTTGCTGATGATGCACAAGCAGAGACTGTTGTGAAGTTTGGACCTCTAAATCCATATTTGATTGAGATATATCCTGGAGCGATATCTGCAATCATTTTTGGTATAAAGAAAGGATTAAATCTTGGAGTTAAATCGTTTGCTGCAAGATTTAAAACTTCGTTTTGAAAAGTTTCTAAACCTCCAATTCCAGCACCCCAAATAACACCAACTCTATCTTTATTAATTTTTTCTAAATCTACTTTAGCATCAGTAATGGCTTCTTCAGCAGCAACCATAGCGTACTGAGTGAATTTGTCCATTTTTCTAGCATCTTTTCTATTGATGAAATCTGTAACTTCAAAGTTTTTTACTTCACAAGCAAAACGAGTTTTGAACTTAGTAGCATCAAAATGAGTAATAGGAGCAGCACCGCTGACTCCATTTATTAATCCATTCCAATATTCTTCTAAATTATTACCTATTGGTGTAAGAGCACCAATTCCAGTAACTACAACGCGTTTTAACTCCATAAAAAGATAGTATTGTTTGCTAAAAATAACTACGAGTTCAAATTTTTGAACTCGTAGTTTAGTGTTTTTGCTATTTTGCTTCTTCTATATAACTAACAGCTTGACCTACAGTTCCGATATTTTCTGCTTGATCATCTGGAATTTGAATATCAAATTCTTTTTCGAATTCCATAATTAATTCTACTGTATCTAATGAATCTGCTCCTAAATCATTTGTGAAGCTTGCTTCAGTTGTTACTTCATTTTCATCTACGCCTAATTTATCTATGATAATGGCTTTTACTCTTGATGCAATGTCTGACATAATTTTTTAATTTTAAATTTAAATTCTCGGCAAAAATAAAAAACTTATTTTGGATAATTACAATTACCTTGAAAAATATGAAGAGCAAGATAAAATAAATAATTCATTTTTTTATGTTATTCTTCGTGATTGTTAATATTTATTCTTTTTTTTGTTGCACTACAAATTTATAACTATTGTGAAACGTATTGTAATTTTTGCTTCTGGTTCGGGAACTAATGCCGAAAATATTAGCCGTTTTTTTAAACAAAGCAGTTTAGCGTCTGTTGTGCATATTCTTACTAACAATAAGAATGCCAAAGTTATAGGGCGATCTAAAAAACTAAACATCAATAGTTTAGTGTTTAGTAAAGATGAGTTTAATGATGAGGTTAAGGTCCTTAAATTCCTAAAAAAAGAGGCAGACTTAATTGTGTTGGCAGGTTTTTTATGGAAGATTCCAGCACATATTATCGAAGCATTTCCGAATAAAATAATAAATATTCATCCTGCATTGTTGCCAAAATATGGCGGAAAAGGAATGTATGGAATGAATGTGCATAAAGCGGTTGTAGCTAACAAAGAAAAAGAAACAGGGATCACAATTCACTATGTAAATGAGCATTATGATGAAGGAGCGATCATTTTTCAAGCAAAAACACCTGTTTTACCTTCTGATTTCGCTCAAGATGTTGCTGATAAAATCCATATTTTAGAGCAAAAACACTTTTCGAAAGTAATAGAAGACTTAATTAAAAGCAATATTGATGGCTAAAAAGAAATTTTACGTTGTTTGGAACGGACATAAAACAGGAGTTTTCACTTCTTGGAATGTTTGTAAAAAGCACATACAAAATTTTCAAGGAGCACAATACAAATCATTTACTTCAAAAGACGAGGCGGAAAAAGCATTCAAAGGAAATTATGCTGATTATGTGGGAAAGGATACAAAGAAGGTGAAATTATCAGCAGCAGAATTAAAACGTATCGGTAAGCCTATTTTGAATACTATTTCTGTTGATGGTGCATGTAATAATAAAGGGGTTTCTGAATATCAAGGAGTTTATACCGATACAAAAACGGAATTGTTTAAACTAGGTCCGTTTAAAGGAGGAAGTAATAATCTGATGGAGTTTTTAGCATTGGTTCATGGTTTGGCTTATCTCAAGAAGAACAAATTGGATTTACCGATATATTCTGATAGTAGAACTGCGATAAGTTGGGTTTGGAAAAAAAAGTTAAAAACTACAATAAAAAGAACTTCTGAAAATCAACAAATCTTTGAATTGGTTGATAGAGCTATTGTTTGGTTACATAATAATCCTGAAATGACGAAAAGTTCCATTATTTTAAAATGGGAAACTAAAGTTTGGGGAGAAATCCCTGCTGATTTTGGGAGGAAATAGGTCTAATTAAAAAAGTACTATCTTATAGATAGTTTAAATAATAAGATAGTACTTATAAAGTTTGAATGCTATTAATTCCTATATTTTTCTGAAGTTGTTTTTAATAATTGAAATACTTCATCTCTTTTTTTGTCAGATAAATTTAAACTATCTAAATCAGGCATTTCAGAAAAATTCAAGTTTAAAGTAATAACCGACAAACTATTATCTGGAATGCTACTTTTGTCAAATAAAAATGGTAATACAGCATCACAGTAAACATTAGATAAATTGTCGTAATTATTGATTAATAAATTTGGGTACTCAAAGTAATCCAATTTGATTTCATTGTCATTTATATAATAAATCCCAATATTTCTTATTTCGTTTTTATCAACTGTCCAATTTTCAATTGAATCATTACTAAAATCTGTATAAAGAATTAAAGATAAGACAGTGTCGTCATATTCTTTATTAATTAAAGTTTTGACAATCTTTTTTATTTTATCTGAAGATAATCTAGTTTCACCATCAAAATATTTTTTTCCCCAAACTTCAAGTTGTCTAACGTTTTTTACTTTTATATCATTTTGAAATGATAGTTTGGTGTCATGATTCTTAATGAAATCTTGACTTTGACTAACATTATTACAACTTATAATTAAAATAATAATAAGTAAAAAATTAATTTTATATTGAAAGATGTATTTCATTTAAAGTTTTATTTTGAAATTCTATAATTGCATTTTCAAACGAATCTAAAAACAAATTAAAATCAGATTTTACTTGCGGAAGTACCAAGGGGTTTGAGTTTGAATCATAACCATTCATAACTGTTCTAACATTTTGAATAAAATTTAAATATTCTTGGGCTTCTGTATTGGTAAATAAAATTTCACTTGATGTTTTTGATTGCGGATCGATAAATAAGGTAATTTTATCACTATTTGCTAAAATTATGTTTGCAAATTGCAAATGCAAAGTAAAAGGAACATTCATTTGGTTAGAAAAAGAGAATGAACCAAGATTATAAAAATTATCCGCTAGATGTTTATTGCTTTTGGAATCATCAAATATATCTTTTACAGAATATAAATTTGGAAATAAATTAAACAAGTTCGTGCCAATCGCATTTGTACTTTGGTTATCTTGAACTGCTTTAGCTGAAGTTCTCATTTGACAAATATCACCACATAATCCAGGACTCCACATATTGCAATCAGAACCGTTATCTCCAGCACAGGTCCAACATGCATCCTGAGGAGCTTTACGTTCATTTAAACCATTATTGTTAGAAGTGATTTTTATTTCATTAAACAACTTATCATTACTAAATAAAGCCCAATTTAATCTGTCTTTTTCTAAAAATAATGATTGATTTTTAATCATAATAATAAACGGTTTATAAAAACTATCATATTTAGAAACTAAACTTGTAACAACATTTCCAGAAATACTACTGATATTATTGTATGTATTAATAATTTTATTATCCTTAATTATGTCTAAATTGACATTGTACATTTCATCTGCATAATAAACTAACATTAAATTAATGTCATTTTTATTTAACATTAAGTTTTTTTTACCACTTTTTATTTCTGAAGATAAAAAGACTTGTAATACCCTTTGGTACTTATTTAAGTTGTATTCTTCTTTAAATTTTAATTAATTTTTTTGAGCAAAAATGCTCGTTTAATATCTTTTATAATCCTACGAGGTTTGTTACTTTTGCAACAATTCCTCTGTTTGTATTTGTTGGCTATTTCATAGGCAGTAGTTTTAGGTTAAACATTTATTTAAGCGTATATGTTCTAAAATGTTATAAACAGAGGTTTTTTTTGACTTCTGTCAAAACATGTAATATGCTATGTATCCTCAAGGTCTTGAGAATGTAAATTGTTTAAGTGTATTTAATAGAGATTAGCAATTTTTTATAGCAATTTTAATTTTTCATGTTATAAATTTACAAAAAAAAAAAAAACTAATTTCCAAATTATTTAATATTTTTTTAAGAATAAGTGTTGTCTTGTCCTAAAACTATTATAAATGGGAAACCAAGGCTTGGGGAGAAATTCCTGCTGATTTTGGAAGGAAATAACTTATTCTAACATTACTTTAGCGCGTTTAACAGCCTCAACAAACAAATCAATTTCTTCAAACGTATTGTAAAATGAAAAAGATGCGCGAATTGTTCCTGGAATTTTATAGAAATCCATGATTGGTTGCGCACAGTGATGACCTGTTCTTACAGCAATCCCGAGTTTATCTATAATAGTTCCAATATCATAAGGATGAATACTATCTAGATTAAAAGAAATTACAGCTGTTTTATTTGCCGATGTTCCATAAATGCGTAAGCCTTCAATTTCTAATAATTTTTCAGTTCCATATTGCAACAATTCGTCTTCACGCTTGGCAATAACATCGAAACCTATAGCATTTGCATAATCAATGGCAGTTCCAAAAGCAATTCCTCCACAAATATTTGGAGTTCCTGCTTCAAATTTATGAGGCAAACCAGCATATGTAGTTTTTTCGAAAGTTACTTCTTTAATCATTTCTCCTCCTCCTTGATATGGAGGTAATTTATTTAGCCATTCTTCTTTTCCATAAAGGATCCCGACACCTGTTGGTCCATATATTTTATGTGCCGATGCTACATAAAAATCAGCATCCAACTCTTGTACATCAGGTTTAATATGTGGACAAGCCTGTGCGCCGTCAATCAAAACAGCCGCACCAACTTTATGTGCTTTGTCTATAATTTCTTTAATAGGATTGATAGTTCCTAATGCGTTTGAAACATGATTTACAAAGACAACCTTGGTTTTTTCAGAAAGTAATACATCATATTCATTCATCAGTAATTCCCCTTCTTCACTCATTGGAATTACTTTTAAAATGGCTCCTGTCCGTTCGCAAAGCATTTGCCATGGAACGATGTTTGAATGATGTTCAAGTGCTGATACAATAACTTCATCGCCTTTTTTTAAGAGTGATGAAAAACCAGTTGCTACAATATTGATACTATGGGTAGTTCCTGAAGTAAAAATGATTTCGTGCGATTTCTTGGCATTAAAATGTTGTTGTAATTTTAATCGCGCTTCTTCATATTTATCAGTTGCTTCTTGACTCAACGTATGAACACCTCTATGAATGTTGGCGTTGTAATTACTATAATAATCTACAATGGCATCAATCACAACTTGTGGCGTTTGTGAAGTAGCAGCATTGTCAAAATAAACTAATGGTTTGCCGTTTACAGTTCGCTTTAGGATTGGAAATTCAGCACGGATTTTATCAATATCAAACATATTTCTTTTTTAGAATCACTCTTAATGACAAAACTACGAAATAAGTACTATTTTTGTTAGTGTCAAAAAATAAAAAGTATGAGCAATATTAAACATATATTCTTTTTAAGTCTTTTTTCGTTACTGATGATTGGCTGCGGAAGCACGAAATTAAAAACATTTGAATTTCCAAATCCAAAGGATACTTCTAATCACGAGATTGAATATCAAGAGAAAAAGGGATATGAGATTGATGGAGTTTTTGCAGACAACCTCTTTGATGGAGCGCGATTAAACGACTTTAGACAATTAAATGATTCAACGTATCAAGTAACAATTTTACCGGAAAACGAGCCAATAAATGATAGTCCATACTATGCGTTTAGGGTTTGGTCAAAAGAAGAAAGAAAGATTGATTTACAGTTAAATTATCCAACAGCAATACATCGTTATTGGCCAAAAATAAGTAAAGACGGCAAAAATTGGAAACCAATTGACAGTGCGTATTTTAAGCTGCTTGATAGTGGTAAAAATGCACTTTTATCTTTATCAATTGATAAAAACAAACTGTGGATTGCAGCACAAGAATTGAACACATCAACTGACGCAAAGAATTGGGCAAAGCAAGTAGCAACGCACAAAGATGTACGTTATAAAACGATTGGAAAGAGTAAATTAAATAGAGATTTAATCTCACTTGATATTTATCAAGAAGAAGTTAAAAACAAAGAGTTGATTGTGATTTTAAGTCGTCAACATCCGCCAGAAGTTACAGGATATTTTGCAATGCAATCATTTGTTGATGAAGTTTTAAAAGACAAGAGATTGTCTAACGATTTTAGAAAAAAATATAGAGTTTTAGTGTATCCAATGTTAAATCCTGATGGTGTAGATCTTGGTCATTGGCGTCATAATACAGGAGGAATCGACTTAAACAGAGATTGGGCGTATTACCGTCAACTCGAAACAAAAACCATTGTAAATAATATTGTTGATACAGCAAACGAATCAAAAAATAAGGTGATTTTAGGACTCGATTTTCATTCTACACAAGAAGATTTATACTATACTTTTACTGATGATATGCATCCATCAATTTACCCTTTTAAAGATTATTGGTTAGGAGCAATTGATGCCGCAATTCCAAATTACACACCAGACGATAGACCTTATGCTGTAGGAGATCCAATCTCAAAAGCGTGGTTTTTCTTACAGTTTAATGCAGAATCAATCACTTACGAAATTGGAGATGAAACATCGCGTGAATTTATAGATTTAAAAGCGAGAATTGCTGCGAGAGAGATGATGAAACTACTAATATTGAAGTAAAAAAAGGCTAAAAGGTCAAAAGGGACAAAGAGGCAAAGTTGTTGCGTCAGTTCGAGTGAAATAAAAAAATAGAATTGTCAGTTCGAGCGGAGTCGAGAACTAAGAATGTTTAAAAAGGTCTCGACTGCGCTCGACCTGATAAAAAAAATACAAATAACATATGAAAAAAATTATCAAATACTTTTTCCTTTCCCTTTTGTTGGGATTGGCTTATATTGTTTACGCGAACTATCCAAGATTAGATATTATAACAGGATATGCTTCTAAAAGCACTACATCAGTCGTTTTTTTGGCTGATAGAACTGCTTCATCTGCAGAAAAAGTGGATAACAATTTTTCTCCGATAAATACTGCTAAAAGCGAGGTAAATCAAACAGAGAAATCTGCGACAGCAAAAGTGTATGGTTTAAAGAGTAGAACGGCAATTTATCGTGAAGGTTTAGGGACTGTTTTAATAAATGATGATTATGATAAGAACGCTCCTTATTTAGTTCCGAAAAGAAATAAAGCGACTAAGAATCTGCCTTTTCCATATGGAAATTTACCTCAAAAAGACACTATTTTTTCGAATATTGATTATAAAAAACTAAATGCGATTGTTGCCAAATCGTTTGATAGCATCAATAAAACACGATCGGTTTTGGTGATTTATAAAGATCAAATTCTCGCTGAAAAACATGCAGATGGTTTTGATAATAATTCACTGCATTTAGGTTGGTCGATGACTAAAAGTGTTGTTGCTACGATGTATGGAATCCTTCAGAAAGAAGGGAAATTAGACATAAGCAATAAAGCGCCAATTGACGTTTGGAAAGATGATGAACGAGCAGAAATCACTATCAATAATTTGCTGCAAATGAATAGTGGTTTGGAATGGCTTGAAGATTACGATAACATTTCAGATGTTACCAAAATGCTATTTTTAGCGACAGATATGCCTAAAGTACAGATTGACAAACCATTTGTTGGCAAGCCAAATGAATCTTGGAATTATTCATCAGGAACATCAAATTTGTTGTCAGGAATGTTGCGTAATTACTTTAAAACACACCAAGAATATCTTGATTTTTGGTATGAAGATTTGATTGACAGAATCGGAATGCATTCCATGTTGATAGAGTCAGATTTAGCAGGAAATTACGTTGGTTCGTCTTATGGTTGGGCATCTACTAGTGATTGGGCAAAGTTTGGATTGTTGTATTTACATAAAGGAAACTGGAATGGAGATCAATTATTTGATGCGTCTTGGGCTGATTATGTAGCCAATCCTACTGCAACATCGAACGGAGAATATGGAGGACATTTTTGGCTGAATGCTGGAGGTGTTTATCCAGATGCACCAAAAGACATCTATTCTGCCAATGGTTATCAAGGACAACGTGTGTTTATAATTCCGTCTAAAGACTTAGTAGTCGTTAGAATGGGATTGGGAAGTATGGACTTTAATGATTTGTTAAAAGAGGTTGTTGGGAGTGTGAATTAATTACAACTCAAACCCCAATTTCACACCCAATTTATTTGCAATTAGTTTTGTAATTCTAGATTTTAATTCAGGAATTTTAATCTTTTCTACAACTTCGTTTGTAAAAGCAAATAAGAGTAACGCTTTTGCTTCTTTCGCAGGAATTCCTCTTGATTGCATATAAAACAATGCACTTTCATCTAATTGACCAATCGTACAACCGTGTGAACATTTTACATCATCAGCAAAAATCTCCAATTGAGGTTTTGCATTGATAGATGCTTTGTCGCCAATTAAAATGTTATTATTCTGTTGAAAAGCATTTGTTTTTTGAGCCTCTTGATCTACGATAACCTTTCCGTTAAAAACACCAGTCGAGGCATCATCATAAATTCCTTTATAAAGTTCAAAACTTTCACAGTTTGGTGTCTGATGTCTTACAAGCGTGTGGTTATCAACATGTTGCTTTTCATTTAGAATTGAAATTCCGTTAAGGTGAGATTCAATATGTTCACCATCATGATAAAATTCTAAGTTATTTCTTGTCAACTTCCCACCAAAAGAAAATGTATTTACTGATACGATACTACTTTCTTTTTGCTGCACATACGTACTATCAATCAAAGAAGCATTTTCGTGATCATTTTGGATTTTATAATAATTTACAATTGCACGTTTGCTTGCAAAAACCTCTGTAACTGCATTAGTAAGTACAACATTGCTACTCAAACTTTGATGACGTTCAATAATTTGACAATGAGAATTTTCTCCAACAACAACCAGATTTCTTGGTTGTAATAAAATTTCTTTTTCACTTCCAGTATAAAAATTAACAATCTGTATTGGTTTTGGAAGGACTATATTTTTAGGAATATGAATATAAGCACCTTCCATAGAAAATGCTGTGTTTAAGTTGGTAATACTATCTTTTTTATTGGCAATTTTATTAAAATAATTATCTAATACAAGTTTATATTTTGGTTGTTTATAGGCTGCAGACATTAAACAAATATCATAACCATCATGTGTTGTAGAAGACAAAAACGAACTATAAACTCCGTCAATAAATACAACTTTATAGGAATCTATTTCGTGTAAAAAATACTTTTTAACGTCTTTAAATTCAACAGCAGTTTCAATTTTAGGGAAAACACTATAATCGTATTTTAAGATAGGTTTTAATGAAGTGTATTTCCATTCTTCATCTTTTTTGGTTGGGAAACCTTGTTTTTCAAATGAAGAGATTGCTTCTGTTCTAATATCATGGATTGATGAATCTAAATCAAGTTTTCCTTGATTTTCCAGCACCATAAAAGAAGATACTAATTTTTCGTGTAAAGACATTGTTTTGTTGTTTCGTGTTTTTATTTAAGCCAATTCTTTAATCCAATCGTATCCTTTTTCTTCTAACTCATGCGCCAATTCTTTACCGCCAGACTTAACTATTTTTCCATTGTGTAAAACATGAACAAAGTCAGGAATGATATGGTCTAACAAGCGTTGATAGTGTGTAATTACAATTACAGCATTGTCTTTATTGCGAAGTTTATTTACACCATTTGCAACTATTTTCAAAGCGTCAATATCTAAACCAGAATCTGTTTCGTCAAGTATTGCCAATTTTGGCTCAAGCATTGCTAATTGGAAAATCTCATTACGTTTCTTTTCTCCTCCAGAAAATCCTTCGTTTAATGAACGTGATAAAAACTTCCGATCCATCTTTAATAATTCTGATTTCTCACGAATTAATTTCAACATATCCTTAGCAGGAAGATCTCCTAAACCATTAGCTTTACGTTTTTCGTTGATAGCCGTTTTTATAAAATTAGTAGTGCTTACTCCAGGAATTTCTATAGGATATTGAAAACTCATAAATACTCCTTTATGAGCACGTTCGTCTGGTGAAAGTTCTAAAATATCTTCATTATCAAGTGTAATACTTCCTTCTGAAACTTCATATGTTTCGTTTCCTGCAATAACTGATGATAAAGTACTTTTCCCAGAACCATTTGGTCCCATAATCGCATGAATTTCTCCTGCTTTTACCTCAAGGTTTATTCCTTTAAGAATTCCTTTACCTTCAATTCCTGCGTGTAAATTTTTTATTTTTAACATTCTTTTTATTTGTTAAATCGTGTAACTGGTTAGTTGTGTAATTGTTTAAACAAATCAATGAATAAACAATTAAACGGTTAAAATTTTTAATTTTAACCTACACTTCCTTCTAAACTTATTTCTAATAGTTTTTGTGCTTCTACAGCAAATTCCATTGGTAATTTATTCAAGACTTCTTTGCTAAATCCATTTACGATTAATGCAATTGCTTTTTCAGTATCAATTCCTCTTTGATTACAGTAAAACAGTTGGTCTTCACCAATTTTACTAGTTGTTGCTTCGTGTTCTATTTGTGCTGATTTATTTTTTGATTCGATGTATGGAAAAGTGTGAGCACCACATTTATTTCCCATTAAAAGAGAATCACATTGAGAAAAATTTCTTGCATTTTCAGCTCTTGAGCCAATTTGCACTAATCCTCTATATGAATTTTGTGATTTTCCTGCTGAAATACCTTTAGAAATAATAGTTGACTTGGTGTTTTTACCAAGATGAATCATCTTTGTGCCAGTATCAGCTTGTTGATAATTGTTTGTAACTGCAATTGAGTAAAACTCACCTACTGAATTGTTTCCTTTTAATATACAACTTGGATATTTCCAAGTAACAGCACTTCCAGTTTCTACTTGAGTCCAAGAGATTTTTGAGTTGGTATGGCAAATTCCTCTTTTAGTTACAAAATTGAAAACACCACCTTTTCCTTCTTTATCTCCTGGATACCAGTTTTGAACTGTTGAATATTTAATTTCTGCATCATCCAAAGCAATCAATTCAACAACTGCTGCATGCAATTGATTTTCATCACGTGCTGGAGCAGTACAGCCTTCAAGGTAGCTTACATATGAGCCTTCATCAGCAATTAAAAGTGTACGTTCAAATTGTCCTGTTCCTCCTTCGTTAATTCTAAAATAGGTAGATAATTCCATAGGACATTTCACACCTTTTGGAATATAACAGAAAGAGCCATCAGTAAAAACAGCAGAATTAAGTGCTGCATAAAAATTATCTGTTTGCGGAACAATAGTTCCAATATATTTTTTTACCAGTTCAGGATGTTCTTGAATTGCTTCAGAAATTGGCATAAAAAGGATTCCCTTTTCGGCCAATGTTTTCTTAAAAGTAGTCGCAACAGAAACTGAATCTACAACAATATCCATTGCGATATTGTTCATTTTTTTTTGCTCGTCAATAGAAATTCCTAACTTCTTATACATCGCCAACAATTCAGAATCTACATCATCTAAAGTCTTATTTGGATCTATAGCTTTAGGAGCAGAGTAGTAAGCAATATCTTGAAAATCGGGCTTTTTGTAATTTACATTTGCCCAATTCGGCTCTTCCATTTCTTGCCAAAGACGAAATGCATTCAAGCGCCAATCAGTCATCCATTTAGGTTCGTTCTTCTTTTTAGAAATTGCACGAACAATGTCTTCATTCAATCCTTTTGGGAATGTATCGGACTCAATATCGGTATAAAAACCATACTCATATTCTTGAGTTTCTAGTTCTTTTTTTAAATCGTCTTCTGTATATTTTGACATAATTAATTTTTTTAATTAAAGTGAAAACGACTCTCCACAACCACAAGTTCTATTGGCATTAGGGTTATTAAACACGAAACCTGTTCCGTTTAATCCTCCAGAATACTCTAAAGTTGTTCCCACAAGGTATAAAAAACTCTTTTTGTCAATAATGATTTTAACATCATTATCTACAAATACTTTATCATTTTCGGCTTTTTCTTTGTCAAATTTCAGTTCGTATGAAAGCCCTGAACATCCACCACTTTTAACGCCTACGCGTACAAAATCGGTAGTTGAATTGTAGCCTTCATCTGTCATTAATTCGACAACTTTCTTTTTTGCTATGTCTGATACTTTTATCATAATTTTAAATTTAGATTAATTCTAAATTGGACTGCAAATATAGTGACAATAAATGATATTCAATGTATTGTTAAATTGATTAAATTGATAGGTAGATAGATAAATTTTACAAAAGTTTTTAGAAGTTGGTTACTTCTATAACTAATTTGGATTTTGAAAATCAGGATTTGTGATAAATTCGGAATCAGAAAGAGAGAGAAGGAATGCTTTTAGATCTGCTTTATCACTATCTGAAAGTTGAACACCTCCAGAATTTACAGACTTCATTAAAGGATCAATAGTTGGAGAATTTACTAGTCCTTCAGAATAATGATTGATTACATCATCGATGGTTGTAAATCGACCATCGTGCATGTAAGGTGCCGTAAATTCTAGGTTTCGCAATGATGGCGATTTAAATTTACCATTGTCAGCAGGATTTCCTGTAAACTGTCCTAGACCGATGTCTAAAAAAGTTGCATCTAAACCATTGTTGTGAAAATCGTTATCTGTCCAAAGTGGATTGTTCGCATTTCCATGACAGTGAAAACAATCTCCTTTTGATTCGTCCATAAAAACATTAAAACCATTTAATTCTGATGCTGTTAATGTGATTTGACCAAGTAAATGTTTATCAAACCTTGAGTTTGCAGAAATTAGCGTTCGCTCGAATTGTGCAATTGCTTTGGTTACCAATGTTGAGTCAATAGTTCGTGTTCCGAAGGCTTCAAAAAATAAATCAGGATATTCGTTGTGATTTTGTAAACTAATGACTGCATTATTCCAGGTATTATGCATTTCGATAGGGTTTTTTACAGGCTCTAAGGCTTGTCCTTCAATAGCAAATGAGCGTCCGTCCCAAAAGAATTTTTCGTTATAGTTCCATGCCAAATTAAACAATGGCATCGAATTGCGGTTACCTAAAAGGCCGTCTATTCCAACACTAAAACGATCTGAATCAGTAAATGCATTTTCTGGTGAATGACACGCTGCACAAGATTGTGTGTTATCTCCAGATAAAATAGTATCGTAAAACAGTTTTCTTCCTAAGGATACGCCTTCAACTGTTTGAGGGTTGTTTATAGGAATTACTGGAGGTAAAATATTAGCTACAAATATTTGTGGAATATTTAATGGTTGTAATGTAGGAGAATACGGCGTATAACCTTCTATTCCGACATCATCACATGAAACGAAAAGGATTGCTATAACTGCTATTTTCAACCAATTTTTCATATGTTTAAACCTTATTTTTTAGTGGGAACATATGCTGTTCGCTATTAATCATTTTTTTGTAAGTAATATACTTACTTGCTCGTTTCATTAATTTATAGTTCCTAAACTAAATACGGATGCGCCATTTTGTTGCATCAATTTTTGGGCATCATAGTTTGGCATTAGAGTAGTGTTGTAAGTGTCTAAATCCCAAGTGTAAGGGTTTTCAAACCATTGATCAACATTCATTTTTATTTCAACAGTTGTGTTTTCAGTAGTTGAAAATCCTCCCAGAGAAACATCAAAAAAGTTTTGTTCAAAAACTCCTGTACTTACTCTTGCTGTTCCGTTATGATATGCAAACGGGTTCTCGGTTCCTGTTGCGCCATATTTTCCTTCAAATTGCATAAAGTGATAACCGCCTCCAAGCATTGCTGGCCAATTCCATGATGCAGAATTTAGGTCAAGATAGTTACCATCAATATTGTCCGCTTCATTAAATCCGAAGGTAAAAGAGATACTCGAATAACTGTCAGCATCAATAATATCAGAAATAGAAAAAGAAGTATTGCCTAAAGTTGATAAATCAACTAAATAATAGTCAATTAATTTTGTGCTACTTCCATCTGATTTGTGCAAAGTGATATTAGAAACTAAATACCTTAACTTACTAATAGTTAATATATCATTATTTGCATTGGTATATGTTTCAACATTAAAATCTGCTGAGCTTACTTTTTCTCCATCCCAATAATGATTAAAGTTTATTGTAATCGCATCTCCAAACGTTATAGTTTCAGAATCCTTATCATCACACCCAAGTAATGAAATAATAAGTACAAGCATTAAAAGTTTTTTTAAGAGGTTCATACTATTTTAATTTATATTTATTATTAGCAGATCAGAAAAGCCTTTATTTTCTGTTATGTCATTGTCAGAACTCCAAGATTCACCAACAACAACAATACTATTGTTACTTAATTCAGCAATTCCAAAAGAAAGATCTATTTCGGTTCCTCCTATTGATTTTTGCCATTTTAAATTTCCAGACTCATCTATTTTAATGATCCAAACATCATTATTTCCTTTGTTTGAGGTTAAATCATTATCTGCACTTCTAGAATTTCCAGTGATGTAAAAACCTCCATTTTGGGATGGAATAATATCTTTGGAAGTGTCAAATGAAGCGCCGCCAAAGTTTTTTTTCCAAATAATATCTCCAAGAGGATTAATTTTTATCGCCCAAATATCTGCAGAGCCATAGTTTGTTTCTATGTCTAAATTACTACTTCTTGTATCTCCTGTTACAATGAAATTTCCGTCAGAAGTTTTTGTTATTCCATAGGCTTGGTCGGTTTCTTCTCCACCATAAGATTTTTCCCAAACTAAAGTTCCTTCCGAATCTATTTTTACAATCCAAAAATCATAAGCTCCTTTAGCATTAGAGATATCTATGTCAGAACTATCTGATAAACCAACCATTATAAATCCATTATCGCTAGTTTGAATAACGTCATTGGCCGTATCTGTATTTGAACCGCCAAAGAAACGTCTCCATTGTTTGGTTCCGTTTACATCTAATTTAATTGCCCAATAATCTCCTCCTGCATGTTTAGAGTTTTTATCATTTCCTTGTTGATTTGAAGCTGTTACATCTAAAGTTCCTGTTATTAAGTACCCACCATCTAAGGTTTGAATTGAAGAGAATGCTTGGTCAGTTCCAGAAAAGCCAAAACTTTTTTCCCATATTATAGTTCCAGTTGCATCTAATTTAGCAACCCAATAATCATTAGAACCAAAGTTTATTGAAACGTCTTCGTCATTACTTTTACTAAATCCAGAAATTAAATAGCCATTATCAGTTGTTTGAATAATACTTTGTCCTCTTTCATCAGCAGTGCCTCCATAAGTTTTAGACCATAACAATTGATTTTCTTCATCAAACTTTAAAAGCCAATAATCATAACTCTCGTTAATTTTATCTGTAATATCAATATCATTACTTTGTGTGTAGCCAAGAACTGCATAGCCACCATCAACAGTAGAAATAATATCATTGGCAGTTTCATTTTTTGATCCACCAAATGTTTTAATAGACTTTATTTCTCCTTGAAACAAATCACCAGAAGCTTCATTTTCTTTAGTACAACTGATAGTTACTATCAAAAAGAGGATATAAATGAATTTTAAACTGCCCTTACTCATTTTTTTATTTCTTCTTAATGATAAAAAGCCCTCCTTCAATATCACTTACTAGAATGTTTCCGCTATCAAAATATGGGTATACATTCCATACTCCATTAAATTCAGTATTATCATTTGCTGGATAAGTGTCGAAAAAACCTGTTTCTGTCATAGTTCCTGTAGCAATGTTTGAAATATCGTGAATTCTAACTCCTGCTCTATAATTAGCGAGATAATAGGTGTTTCCAACTACATAACCATTATGATCTATAGCGTTTGAAGGGCCAAAATATTCTGATAATAAAATTGGATTATCTAAATCTAATACATCAAAAATTAAAATTCTTGTATTACTTACATTTCCATCTGCTTCATCTAATTCATCACCTGTTATAAAATAGCGTTGATCTTCTGTAAACCAACCTTGATGCGTATATGCCTCATTTGAATAAGTCATGTTAGATATATGAACAGGATTAGTTTTATCTGTTACATCTACAACTACAACTTCATTGGTTCCAAAGCGTTCGCCATTACTACCAACATATATTTCTTTTCCAGTATAGTCTGAATCGGGACCAGTATAGGTTACAACTTGCGCGTCATGAGTATATCCATCAGATGCATAACCGCCTGCAGCGACAGGATTTGTAGGGTTTTGGATATTTACAAAGTGAGCTCCGCCACCAAAACTATTAGTTCCAACTGCATAAGCAAATCCTGAAGTTTCATTGATTACAATATTGTGGGCATTGCCAAAGCCTGTATAATGAGCATCTGCATCAAATGTTTCAGGAGCATTTGTAACGTTTCGCAATCTTGTTAAGTCAAATACCTGCATTCCATGACCTGAAGCCTCACTAACTATAAAAGCATAATTTTGATAAACTTTGACGTCTCTCCAAGAACTATTACCAGTTGCAGTAGGTAACTTACCTAAATAAACCAAGTTCTCAGTATCGGTAATGTCAACAAATACAGTTCCATTATTTATTCCCATTAATGCATATTCTTTACTTGTAGTTGGATCTGTCCAGCCCCAAGAATCATTACCTTTAGTTCCACTAAATTCTGCAAGTGTAAGATGTCCCATTAAGTCATAACCATCACAAGGATAAATTCCAGCCATACCATTTTCACAAGGGTTAAGTGGTGCAGTATAATCAGCGTCACATAAATTTCCAATACCATCATTATCAGCATCTCCTTGATTTGGATTGGCAATTAAAGGGCAATTATCGTTTGCGTCTAAAACTCCGTCGTTATCATCATCTGTGTCACAAGCATCACCCATTCCATCATTATCTGTATCTAATTGATTTGGGTTTTCAGTATCAGGACAGTTGTCGTCTCCGTTTAAAACTCCATCGTTATCATTATCTCCCGTAACATTGGTTTCACAAACATCACCAATACCATTATTATCATTATCTTCTTGATTAGGATTTGCTGTAGTTGGACAATTATCATTGATGTCTAAAATTCCGTCATTATCATCATCATCATCACAAGCATCACCTAAACCATCATTATCATTATCTAACTGGTCAGGATTTGCTATCAAAACACAATTATCATTTTCATCTACAATTTCATCATTATCAGAATCTCTTAGAGATTCGATAGGATCTGAAGTACAATTTTGAAACACAAACAAAGAGAGTGTTATAAAAAGGACATATATAATTGCTTTGGGGAATTTGTTTTTAAAAGTCATATTAATTAGTTTTCTGTTATAGAATTATTTATCAAAAATTGTATTACTATTAGTAAAAAAAGCGTGAATTTTGCATAATCAACAAATGTATTGTATTGTTTAATAAAAATCACCTTTATAATGTTAAAAGATAAGAGCGAGCAAAGAACATCATTATCCGAATTAGGAGAATTTGGACTTATTAAACATTTAACGAAGCATTTTACAATTAATTGTGAATCAACTGAAAAAGGTGTAGGTGATGATGCGGCAGTTTTAGAATTTGGTGAAAAGCAAGTCTTATTAACAACTGATTTATTAGTTGAAGGCGTACATTTTGATTTGTCGTATATGCCACTGAAACATTTAGGATACAAGGCTGTTATGGTAAACTTATCAGATGTTTATGCAATGAACGGTAAGGCAACTCAAATTACAGTTTCTATAGCGATTTCTAACCGTTTTTCGTTGGAAGCACTCGAAGAATTCTATGCTGGAATTCAGTTGGCATGTACTACTTATGGAGTTGATTTGGTTGGTGGAGATACAACATCATCTACAACTGGAATGATGATTAGCATCACTGCGATTGGCGAGATCGATAAGAAAGATGTTGTGTATAGAAATGGCGCTAAACCAAATGATTTGTTGGTTGTAACAGGAGATTTAGGTGCAGCATATTTAGGCTTGCAAGTCTTAGAAAGAGAAAAACAAGTTTTTAAAGCGAACCCTAATTCTCAACCAGATTTAGAGGAGTATTCTTATTTAGTTGAACGTCAATTAAAACCAGAAGCGCGAAAAGACATAGTTGAGTTATTGAAAGAATTGAACGTAAAACCAACAGCGATGATTGATATTTCTGACGGATTATCCTCAGAAATTTTACATATATGTAATCAATCTGAAGTTGGATGTGATTTGTATGAAGATAAAATTCCGTTAGATCAACAAGTTATTTCGACTTGCGAAGAATTTAAAATTGATTCTACAACTGTTGCTTTGAGTGGAGGTGAAGATTATGAGTTGTTATTTACGATTTCTCAAGAAGATTTTGATAAAATAAAAGGCAATCCGAATTTAACGGTTATTGGACATATAACAGATAAGATTCAAGGAGCACATTTGGTTACTCGTTCTAATCAAAAAGTTGAATTGATTGCTCAAGGATGGAATTCGTTGACTAAATAAAATTTTATTTTTCTTACAAATGTCATTTCGAATGAAGTGAGAAATCTCATGGTATTGCTCACGTGACTTCCATGATGCGATTTAACTCCACTTCTTTATTTTTATTGAGTCGCTGAACTCACGTTTCTCCTATCGTCGAAATGACTTGGAGTAAATGTTATTTTTAAGTAATCACAACCAATTAATAATCAAACAGATAACACAGTTTTTTTTTTTTTTTATAACCAAAAAAATGCTTTTATATAGATTTAACAAAAAAGTTTTCTATATATTTACAGAGTAAAAAATTGCAATAATTTCTACTTTTAAAATAATAATTTTTGAAACATTTATTTAAATGTGCATAGGATAATTACGTCTAATAAATAAGTTAAAACAATAGATTATAAACTTTTTAATAACACCTATTATGAAACAAACAGTTTTTAAAACACTACTCATTTTCATGCTACTATTTACACTAATAAGTTGCAGTAGTGATGATAACGACAAACAAACCTTCACACCAACCTTACCTGCAATTACCCAAACAGGAGCAAATACCTTTGGCTGTTATATTGACGGCAAATTAGTTACACCTCGTGATGGTTCTGGAGGCATATATGGAACTGCTAAAGGGATTGTTTATTCTGGTTCAGGAACACCGCCAAATTACGCATATAATGAAATTAGAATACAAGACTATAAAGGAGAAACAGGAGGGATTGTAAAAATTCATATCACAGATTTACATCAAAATGGAGAAGGAACTTTTACAATAAAAGAAAGTAATTGCGAAGATGGTATTGATGCAAACCCGACAATTAACATCCATTGTAGAATCATTGATGAGGCATCACAAACATACAAATGGTACTGCTCTATAGAAAATGCAGGAACATTAACGATTACACGCTATGACTTTGATGGTCGTATTATTTCAGGTACGTTTAATTGCACCATGCAAAATAATGATGATTCTTCAGATACTATTGAAATAACCCAAGGTCGTTTTGACATGAAATGGGACACATTAGACGAAACAGAATTTCCATAAAAATAAAAAAGGTGCCGCTGAAACGACACCTAATTGCTAATACATAAAACTCTAAAATTTTAATCAATTAACATTTCAAAATTATGAAAAAATTATTACTTGGTGCATATTTTCTATTAATATGCATAACACTCAACGCACAGATGACTACAAAAGTGGATATCATCCAAAGTGTAGATAACTTAATCAAACCATTAAACAAAACAACTTTTAAAACAAATATACTGTATGATAGAGTGTATCCTATTGCAAAACTAACAAATTTTAACAACGAAGCAAACGAATCTACCCTTACTCATTTTGAGCAAGCATTGAGCGAACTATACAGAGCCTCTAAAAAATCAAAATTTGTGTCTGTAGATGATTTTAGAGAAAAATATACATCTGCTGTGCTAAAAAACAGTGTAGATATAGGTGTTATAAACACTACGTTTAACCAACTAAACTATAATGAAAAAGAAAATACGAAAGGTGCATTAAAACTATCAAAAGGAAAACTAACACCTATTAATAACAAACCGCTCTTTTTAGAAAATCATATTTTGGTAATTTCACCCTTAAAAAAATATGGAGTAGGGCAAGAAATTACCTATAATTTTAAAGAAGCATTGCTATTACAAGAAACGGGCAACAAAATAATAACACTAACCGCCTCTTTTGATACAAGAGAAACACATACTATTATTAATAACGGTAAATTATTACAACAGTCTATTCGAATTCGCTATACAGCAAGTGGTTATAAAATACTTGTATTTACAGCCACATTTAAGGATGGTACACGTAAAATAACCAAAGGGAAATTATTTGTAACTGGAGTAAATCCAAATGCATTCCGAAATCCTGATGATGGAATAGAAAATGATACAATAATTGCAACAGAAGCATTTACAGGTTATGAACAAGGAGATGTCGCAATCAAAGGGCAATTAGAATATCGTATTTTTTATCACGGTACTGTTGGTAATTATGAGCGTATCTTAAAAAAACCAATTGTAATTATAGATGGTTTTGATCCTGGCGATAAACGTAAAATTCAAGATGTAGATAATATGGATCCTGATTTGTCAGATGAAGAACATGTATCTATTGAAGATTTAATGACTTACAAAGATAACGCAGGAGTTAAACAGCCTTTAATAAAAAAATTACGAGAAGAAGGCTATGATGTAGTCATCATAAACCAACATACCATGATATTCCTTCAAATAAAGATATTGATGGCGGCGCAGATTATATAGAGCGTAATGCATTGGCACATGTAGCATTGTATCAACACTTAAATGCTACTATTTTTGACAATGGCAGCAGTGAAGAACTAATAATTATGGGACCAAGTATGGGAGGTCAAATAAGTAGGTATGCACTTGCATATATGGAGCAACACAATTTAGACCATAACACAAAATTATGGGTAAGCGTAGATAGCCCACACCTTGGAGCAAATATACCTATGGCTGGACAAGCAAATATTTACTTTTTTGGATATGTATATGGAGATCAAAAAGCAAAAGATCAATACGACCATTTTTTAAATTCTCCTGCAGGAAAACAACAATTATTATTACAATTTTCTAATGGTAGTAATACTTCTTTACCAGAATATTTTCAACGTTATCATACTGCTTTAGAAAGTAACTTACCAAATTACAAAGGCTTTCCTCAAATACCAAGAAGTATTGCTATTGTAAATGGTTCTTTAACAAAAGCAACTAATAGCGCAGGTCAAAAAGTATTGGATATTAGAGGCTTCAAAGGTTCTATAAAAGGCTTCCAAAATGAAGAGTGGTTTATAAAAGATGGCGGTGAAAGAAATAAAATATTTTATGGAATGTTTGTTGAAACAGGTTTTTTATATATAACAATTACTAAAATGACAACTCACTTTACGAACCCTCTTATGTATGGCTCTTTAGATGCTTTACAAGGAGGAATGGCAGATACTCAAGGTGAAATTAAAGTACAGTTAGTTGAACAGTTAGGAGATTT
Source organism: Lutibacter sp. (assembly GCA_002733665.1). GTDB lineage: Bacteria > Bacteroidota > Bacteroidia > Flavobacteriales > Flavobacteriaceae > Urechidicola. Next base: position 81,773 of record NVWM01000003.1, on the reverse strand, counting down.
AGTAAATGATGGCACACTCAGTTATTATGATATTAGAACTTATGTGCCAAACCATGCCTTTGTGCCAACAGTAAGTGGTTTGGCTTTTAAAAACGCTAATTTTAAATGGAGTCAAGCAATTGACCCAAACTTAATCTGTGATGATGTGATTCCGTTTGATACTTTTTATGCTCCAAGAGACAATGAAGATCATGTTCACTTTACTCAAACAAGTGTAGATTGGTTGTTTGAAGAGTTGGCTGGAAACTATCAATCTCCGCCTTCAAATTCTTATATAAAACCAAGTATAGTAGGAGACCCTGAAGTTTATACAGGTCAAACAGTAACTTATACTTTGCCAAAAGTTGCAAAAGCAACATCATATACTTGGAATTTAGATTTTAATTATAATACAACAAATTTTACTCCTTGGACTATTGTAAGTGGTCAAGGTACAAATAGACTTACAGTAAGAGCAGGCTCTCCAATTATAGGTGTTATTTCATGCAGACCAAGTAATTTTTGCGGTTCAAGTCAATTAAGTTATATGCATGTTAGAAGTTATAACACAGCAGGTGACGGAGATGGTGGAGATGATACCCTTGTGATGATAATTATGGAATTACAGTGTCACCAAATCCAAATACAGGAGACCATTTGACACTTACAATTGATTATCCAATAGATCCTTGCGATGATAATAATGATTTGCCAAGGCAACAAGTACGTAATACAGTAGAAATTCATGACATATATGGCAGTAAAAAATTCAGTAAAGAATATACTTCAAATAACATTTCTATTGCCAATTTACGCTTAAGAACAGGAGTGTATGTTGTGCACATTACCAATGTGAATGGAGTTAAGAAAGAAAAAATGTTAATGATAGAGTAAATTTTTCATCTCAATACATAGAAAATAACAGTTAAGCACCAAATTTATAGTTTGGTGCTTTTGTTTTATCAACTACTTTTTCACAAACTCCACCAAAGCTTCAATCAATCCTTTTCTATTTTCAATATGACTCATGTGTCCTTCAGGAAGAATAATTGCTGTGATATCATTTTTCTCAGCAAATAACAATGCTTTTTCTGAATCAATAATCCAATCTTTTTCTCCTAAGATGATGGCTTTCTTAAAAGTCGCATTTTTAAAGAGGTTTGTATGGTTTTCACGAATTTTCATTCCTTCTTGTGCTGCAATATAACCTTGAACAGGTGTTTTTAAAGCCTCTGCTAAAGCATCTTTAATTTCTGATTTAAAAGCAGTTCGGCTATCTTCACTAAATAGGTTTGTAAAGGATATTTTAACAATGTTTTTATAATTGTTTTCTACCACTTTGATAGCGCGAGACCGTAGAGTTTTACGTTCATTATCGTCATTTTTATAGGTAGAATTCATCAAACACAATCCTTTGATAGAGTTTGGAAATAAATTGGCAAAGGCAAGAGCAATGTAGCCTCCCATAGAGTGACCAATTAATATGTGTTTTCGTAATTTCAAATGATTTAAAACTACTTTTATCATTTTCGCTTGCTCTTCCATTGTGTGAACATAACCTAAGCAATCAGTTTCTCCATGACCTAACAAATCAATGGTAATAACGCGATTTTTTTTTGCAAGAACAGGAATAATTTCTTTCCACATGGTATTGTTTTCTAAAAAACCATGAATTAAAACGATAGCACTTCCTTTTCCTTGAGAAGAAAAAGCAACTTGAATGTTTTTGTAATTTACAAAGTCTCTCATTGTACAAAAATATGTATCTTTCGATGAAATTATAACACTTTAATATGCTTTTATTACCTTTTTCAAAATACAGTAAGAAAACCTTAACAAATAGAACTATAATAGTATTTATTTTACTGTTTTTAGGTGCATTATTGATGCGCTACTTAAACAGTTTTTTGCTAAATGATATTGCAACTAACGGAATTATAACTTTTGAATTGGCAAAAGACGCGTCTTTTGCAGAAAGTATTATTAATTCTTGGGATATAAAAGCAAAAGCAGCAGCAGGATACAGTCTTATATTTGATTTTATTTTTCTAGTATTATATAGTCTTTTTCTTGCTTTGTTAATACATCAAATAAACGAAAGAGTATGGAAAAACACTGCCGTTTATAAAGTTGGAGTTGCGCTTATATACGCACAGTTTGTTGCTGCTTTTTTTGATGCTATTGAAAATATTGCTTTACTGCAATTATTTAAAGAAGCCACTCAATTTTGGACTTCTATTGCGTATTATTTTGCCTCAATGAAGTTTATATTAATTGCTTTAGGTATTTTATTTATTGTGATTAGTTGGGTTGTAAGATTGGTGAGAAGATAAAAAAATTCAACATACATTTCATACTTCACTAAATAAAAAACCGTTGTATATTTGTTTTTCATATACTAATGGCAAAAAAACATCCAAATAAAAAGAAATTCAAGCAAAAACTCATTGATAAATACCGAATGGTTGTTATCAACGAAGATACTTTTGAAGAAAAAATATCTTTTAAAATCACACGATTAAATGTATTTGTTTTTGGTGGGCTATTATCAATATTATTGATTGGTTTAACCTCAGTATTAATTGCTTTTACGCCATTAAAAGAATATATCCCAGGATATTCATCAACTAAACTAAAACGACAAGCCTCAGATTTGGTTTTTAAAATTGACTCATTAGAAAACGCACTTGCAGTAAACGAAGTTTATATTGACAAAGTAAGGAAGGTTTTAACAGGTGATGTTGTTGACTTGGAATTTAACAGAGACTCTGTTTTAGAAACCGTAAAATTTGATAAAGACTCTATGCTTACAGGTGCTTCGGAGATAGATTCTCTTTTTAGAATAGAGGTAGAACGAGAAGATAAGTTCAGTTTCTTTAAAGAAGCAAAAAGAGAGGTAGATATTGTCTTTTTTGCACCAATTACAGGCGCGATTACTCAAGAATATAATATCAATCAAAAACATTTTGCGATTGATGTTGCTGTAAAAACTGGGACTCCTGTGAAAGCCGCTTCTGATGGAACTGTAATTTTTGCAGAGTGGACTGCCGAAACCGGACATGTGATTATTTTAGAACACGCCAAAGGATTTATTTCTATCTACAAGCATAATGGCTCTTTGCATAAGCAACAAGGCGATTTGGTAAAATCTGGAGAGGTAATTGCAAGTTCAGGTTCAACTGGAGAACTCACAACAGGACCTCATTTACACTTTGAATTATGGAGTGATGGTTATCCTGTAAACCCTATTAATTTTATTGATTTCGAATAACATATGATAAAGTCAATTCTTGCGAAACCTTATGCAAAGCGGATTACAAAGCGCATTTATAAATGGGCAAGTAATCCTGAAAAGACACAGCAAAAAGTGATGCTCAATTTAATCGCTACTGCTAAAAAAACAGCCTTTGGAAAAGATCATAATTTCAATAAAATAAAAACATACAAAGATTTTAAAAGCAATATTCCTATCCGCGATTACGAAGCCTTAAAACATTATGTAGAGCGCGTAGTGGCTGGAGAATCAGATATTTTATGGAAGGGAAAACCATTATATTTTGGTAAAACTTCAGGCACAACTTCAGGGACTAAATACATTCCGATAAGTAAAGAATCTATTCCGATGCATATAAAAGGCGCACGGAATGCAGTCTTGATGTACATAAATCGAAAAAACAATGCTGATTTCGTAAACGGGAAGATTATTTTTCTTCAGGGGAGTCCAGAATTAACAGAAAAAAATGGTGTTAAAATCGGACGATTATCAGGAATTTCGGCACATCATGTCCCAAAATATTTACAAAAAAACAGATTGCCAAGTTATGAGACCAACTGCATTGAAGATTGGGAAACTAAAGTTGAAAAGATTATAGACGAAACCATCAACGAAGATTTACGCTTAATTGGAGGAATACCTTCTTGGGTTCAGATGTATTTTGAGCGAATTGTTGAGCGAACCGGTAAAAAAGTAGGAGATGTTTTCCCAAATTTTAAAGTCTTTGTTTACGGAGGCGTTAACTATGAACCTTACCGAAAGAAATTTGAAAATTTAATTGGAAGAAAGGTTGATTCTGTCGAGTTGTATCCTGCTTCTGAAGGATTTATTGCTTTTCAAGATACTGACGAAATAGGAATGTTACTGACGCTAAATGCTGGAATTTTTTATGAATTTATTCCTGCGGATGAATTTTTTGATGAAAATCCGACAAGAATATCTATTGCTGATGTAAAATTGGAAGTGAATTATGTCATAATCTTAAACACCAATGCTGGCCTTTGGGGATATAATATTGGAGATACTGTTGAGTTTATCTCATTAAAACCTCACCGAATTATAGTTACAGGACGTATCAAACATTTTATTTCAGCGTTTGGCGAGCATGTAATTAGCAAAGAGGTTGAAGAGTCAATGCGATTGACAACAAACTCAATAAATGCTAGCGTTACAGAATATACAGTTGCTCCAAAAATAAACGTAGAGAACGGACTTCCATATCACGAATGGTTTGTAGAGTTTGAAAACGAGCCAGAAGATTTAGAACAATTTTCTTCAATACTTGATAAAAATTTACAAGAGCAAAACACATACTATTTTGATTTAATACAAGGGAAAGTATTGCAATCATTGAAAATTACGAAGATAAAGAAAGGTGGTTTTCACGATTATATGAAATCTATTGGTAAATTGGGAGGGCAAAACAAGATTCCAAGACTTTCTAACGATCGAAAAATTGCGGACGCTTTAGGAGATTTTAAAATATAAAATATTGATGAAAGTAATATCAGTAAATTTAGGAGAGCGAAAAACCATTCTTTGGAGAAAGAAAGAAGAACAAACAGGGATTTTTAAATATCCTGTTGATACTCCAATTTTTTTAGGAGAAGAAGATGTTGAGAATGATGCTGTAGTTGATAGAAAATATCACGGAGGAATCGATCAAGCTGTTTACGGATATTCTCAAAAACACTATGCTCATTTCAAAGAATTGCACCCAAATTTAGAATGGAATTATGGTATGTTTGGTGAGAATATTACGTTTTCTGATTTGAATGAAGAAGAAATAACTGTTGGAAGTATCTATCAATTAGGTGAAACAAAAATTGAAGTTACCAAGCCAAGACAGCCTTGTTATAAATTGGGAATTCGTTTTAACAATCCTATAATTATTAAGCAATTTTGGAATTCATCTATGAGTGGAATCTACTTTAAAGTGCTAAAAACTGGTTTTGTAAAAGTTGGAGATGAATTAATTCTCCTTGAAAAATCAAACAATACACCTACAATTGCAGAGGTGTATAATACCAAAAAATAAAACCCTTGCTTTCGCAAAGGTTTTATAAGTATTTTACAATGGTAGAATTACTTTTTAAGTGCCTCTAAAATATCTTTTAATAAATCATTATCAGAAGGTCCTGCAGGAGCAGCCGCCTCTTCTTTTTTCTTCATTTTATTATATGATCTAATCATTATAAACATAACAAGTCCAATAATAACAAGACTTATAATTGTGTTAATCCAAGATCCCCACATAATTGCGTTCTCTGGAGTAGTTACAGCACCAGCAGCATCTACAACCGCTGCGTCAAGAACGATTTTTTTGTCTGAAAAATCAACTCCACCTGAAAAGTGACCAACAACTGGCATAACAATAAGGTTTACAAAACCGTTTACAACTTTTCCAATTGCTCCAGCCATAATAACCGCAACTGCAAATTCAATTACGTTTCCACCAGTAATAAATTCTTTAAATTCTTTTAACATTTTATTTAGTTTTAATTAGTTATTAACTGCTAATATACTAAAAAATTAATGGAAGACCTCTCTTTTTACACGTTGAGATATTGCTGTAATTAATTCATAAGAAATTGTATTTGTGTCTTTTGCAAGTTTTTCAACAGTCTGCTGACTGTCAAAAATTACGACTTCATCACCTTCATTACAATCTATATTAGAAATAGCAACCATAATCATATCCATACACACATTTCCAATAATCAATGCTTTTTGATTGTTGATAGTGACATAACCAACTTCATTTCCAAATTTTCTGCTAATTCCATCTGCATGACCTATAGGAATTGTAGCCGTTTTTACCTCTTTGTCAGCAATAAAAGCACGATTATAACCAATACTTTCTCCTTTTTTGATAGTATGAATTTGTGAAATCACACTTTTTAAAGCGATAACGTTTTTTAACTTTGATGTCTCATTCTCATCATTACCAAAACCATACAAGCCAATTCCTAAGCGTACCATATCATAATGCGCTTGAGGATAGTTGATAATCCCTGAAGTATTACAAAGGTGTAACGTAGGTTTGTAACCTATTTTCTGCTCAAAATCAATTGCGATTTTTTCAAATAACGTTATTTGTTGTATACTAAAATCGCGTTCGTTTTTATCTTCAGATGCTGCTAAGTGCGAGAATATTGATGCTACTTTTACAAATTTATTTTTGCGTATTTTTTTAGTGATAGTTGAAACTTCATCAGCCTTAAAGCCAAGTCTATTTAATCCAGTATTAAATTTTATATGAATAGGGTAATCAGTTAATTTTTGAGCATTAGTAACTGCTAAAAAAGCATTTAAAATAGAGAAACTATAAAGATTTGGTTCTAAGCAATTCTCTACAATTAACTCTAAATTAGCAATTTGAGGGTGTAAAACTAAAATTGGAGTGTTAATTCCTGCTTTGCGCAATGCAATCCCTTCATCAGTATAAGCAACTGCAAAATAGTCAACACTATCTTGAATGCTTTTAGCAATTTTAATAGCATCGCTACCATAGCCAAATGCTTTTACGACAACTAAAATTTTTGTATTTTTTTGAAGTTTTCCCTTGAAATAATCCAAGTTAAATCTTGCTGCATTTAGGTCAATTTGAAGTTTTGTAACGTTATGATTCTCCATCTTTCACGTCTTCTTTTACAACATCTATTTTTGCAATTTTTTCTTTCAAATGAGCCTTGTAGTATGCAGCTCTGCTTAAAGGTTCATATTCTTGAGTTTCGCCTAATAAAACAATATCTTCACTTGCTGCTTTTCTAAAACTATAATGTGCCAAATTTCCTGTTCGAGTACAAACAGCGTGTACTTTGGTTACATATTCTGCGGTTGCCATAAGTGCTGGCATCGGTCCAAAAGGATTGCCTTTAAAATCCATATCAAGACCTGCAACAATAACTCGAACGCCTCGATTCGCAAGGTCGTTACATACTGCAACAATCTCATCATCAAAAAACTGAGCCTCGTCAATTCCAACAACTTGAATATCATCTGCCAAAATTCTAATATTTGCCGATGACGGTACAGGAGTTGAACGAATTTCATTTGCGTCATGAGAAACTACTTTTTCATCATCATAACGCACGTCAATTGCAGGCTTAAAGATTTCAACCTTTTGCTTTGCAAATTGCGCTCTTTTGAGTCGGCGGATAAGTTCTTCGGTCTTTCCAGAAAACATGGAGCCACAAATAACTTCAATCCAACCAAATTGTTCTGTATGATTTACTGTATTTTCAAGAAACATTTTGTAATTTTCGGACTTGTTAGGTTTTATTATCTAACTTTACAAAAGTATCAAAAATAAACTTTCAAAACTATATTAATATAGCAACTTATGCACAAAAAATTGGAATCTGAATTAGTAAGCATTGCTCATAGTATTTTGCAAATGAAAAATCGTGATGATATTGCTGCTTTGCATAAAAAGGCACAAGAATTACACGAAAAATTGGCTGTCCTTTTATTTATTGATGATTATTTGGAAACAACACCAAATGCCACAGAGACAAAAGAAGAATTGGTAAACAAAATTGAAAAAGTTGTTAAAAAGGAACTAATTACAAAAGTTGAGAAGGTAGCGATTGTTGAAGAGGTAAAAGAGGAAACTTTAACTGAAGAAACTATATTTGAAATAGAAAAGAAAGAAGCGGCAGTTGCCATTAAAGAAGATAAGAAAGTGCTGACTTTGGAAGAGGAATTTAAAGATTCTGTTTCTCTTGATGTAACAGTAGATTTGTTTCAAAAAGAAGAGAAGAAAACAAAAACTTCATTAAATGATACTTTAAAGCAAAGCAATATTCAAGTTGGTTTGAATGATAGAATTGCATTTGTTAAACATTTATTCAATCACAGTCAAGCTGATTTTAATAGAGTTTTATCGCAATTAAACACTTTTAAAACCGAAAAAGAAGCGCAGAATTTTATCAAAAAAATGGTCAAACCAGATTATGATTGGTCTGGAAAAGAAGAATATGAAGAGCGTTTTATGGACTTAGTTGAACGTAGATTTTTATAAAATTAGATGGACACAAACTATATTTTTTGCATGAAATGGGGAGCTCTCTATGGTGCAGAGTACGTAAATAGGTTATATTCGATGGTTTCAAAGAATTTGACTTACGATTTTAAAATGGTTTGTTTTACTGATGATGAGTCAGGAATAAGAGAAGAAGTTCAATGTTTTCCAATTCCTGAAATTGATTTGGATTCCAATCTTCCAGAGAGAATGTGGAAAAAATTAACGACTTTAAAATCTCCTTTATATGGTTTGGAAGGTCGTGCTTTATTTCTCGATTTAGACATCGTAATCGTAGATAATATTGATTGCTTTTTTGATGTCGAAGGCGAGTTTAGAATCATAAAAGATCATAGTTGGAGATCATGGAGAATTACAGGAAATTCATCTGTGTATAGATTTGACATTGCAAAACACGGTTATGTGTTTGATGATTTTATTGCCAATTTTGACGAACTACTAAAAATTCATAGAAACGAACAAGAGTATTTGACGCATGCTATCAATGATAAAGGGAAGTTGCAGTATTGGGATAAAGAATGGTGTCCGAGTTATAAATACGATTGTCTTTCAAGGTTTCCGTTGGCATTTTGGAAAAAACCTACAATTCCAAAAGGTGCAAAAATAATTATTTTTCACGGAGAAATAAATCCACATAAAGCCATAAAAGGTGGACGAGGGAAATGGTATCGTTATGTAAGAGCCGCTCCTTGGGTTGCTGAATATTGGAAATAAAATTTAGAAAACAGTTCATATTCTATGAAGAATAAGTCACTTCGAGTGTTTTAATGAAGTGATAACGGAATTAAAATGTATCGAGAAGTATTTTTTCTAACTGTTCTCGATACAATTTTCTTCGAAGGGCGAAAATCACTCGAACTGACGTTAGTAACCGATTTTACAATTCATAAAATTTAAAAAAATGGAGTCTGCAAATATTTTAGAAAACTTAAATTACAACGAAGATAAAGTTGCAATTTCTGTTTTGTTTGAAACCGAAACAACCAAAGAAATTCGAATTCTTTTTAAGAAAGGACAATTGATGAAAAAGCATCAAACGAAGTTCCCAATTACAGTTGAAATAGTAGAAGGAGCAATTGATTTTGGTGTTGAGGATGAAACACACAATTTATTAAAAGGTACTATTGTAAGTCTAGAGGGAAGTGTTCCTCATGATTTGTTGGCGCAAAAAGACAGTATAGTTAGGTTGACACTGAGTAAATTAGATTCAGTAGACAGAGTGAAAGATGTTGTTAAATAGATAGTTTTTCTATTAGCGCTTCAACATTTTTCTTGCTATTTCCTATAAATATTTCGGAGTCTACAATTATTACAGGGCGTTTTAAAAACGTGTATTCATCTAAAATCAATTGACGAATATCTTTCTCTGATAATTCTTGATTTTTTAAATCCATTTGTTTGTATTTCTTGGCTCTTCGACTGAAAAGAGATTCGTAACTTCCAGACAATGCATGCATTTCTTCTAACTGAGCAACAGTTATTGGCTCAGTTTTAATTTCTTGTATTGTAAACCCTTCAAGATTGATAGATTTTAAAATTCGTGTACACGTATCACAAGTTTTTAAGAAATAGATTTTTTTCATGCAGTAAATGTAATGGAATTTTAGGAGTTTAAAAAAACGCATAATTAGTGCGTATTGAATAATTTTATGTATTGGTCGTGTATATGAAACGTAGCGTGGAAAACGTCACTATCTTTTCGGATAGGATAAATGTATTAAGAAAGCGCAACATTTGATGACTTGCGGGTTAATTAGCTATTTTTTTTATTCGTTGTTATGTGCCGTTGTTTTATTTACTAATCGCCGTTTCTTTATCATTCCCCCTTTTGTATCCTTTATGCTATTCATTATTATAAATGAATCAGAGTCAATTTTATCAATTTCTGTGCGCAATCTCGCAATTTCAAGTCTAGTTATAACCGTATAAAGGATGTCAATTTGTTTTAAATTATGGCGTTTTGTTCCAAACCCGCCTTTACCAGTGTAAATGGTAACTCCTCTTCCTAACTTTTCAGTAATCATTAACCTTATTTTTTCACTTTTATCTGATATGATTGTTATTCCTGTGTATTCTTCAACTCCTTCAATTACAAAATCTACAGTTTTTGCAGCAACTATATACGTTAACATTGCATATAAAGCAACTTCTATGGATAGAATGTAAGCACCGAATGAGAATATTATAATGTTAAAGATTAATATTACGTCTCCAATTGTTAGTCCTGTTTTCTTACTCAAATAAATTGCTAATACTTCTGTCCCATCTATGACAGCACCTCCACGAATTGCCATTCCTATGCCTGCACCTAAGAAAAACCCGCCAAAAACAGCGATAAGTAATTTGTCAGATGTTATTAAAGGATAAGGTATAAAGTGAACAATTAAGGCAAGTCCAATAATTGCTAAAAGACTCTTAAAAGCAAATTGTTTCCCAATTTGTGAAAACCCAAGAATTATAAATGGAAAATTAATAACTACAATGAGTAGGGATAACGGCACATTGGTGGTTTCAGATATTAACAACGAAATACCCATAGCACCACCATCTATAAATGAATTAGGCAATAAAAATCCTTTGAGCCCAAAACCAGCTGAAACAATTCCAATTAAAACAAAAACAGTATCTCTGACTATATGAGTGATATTAACTTTTAAAATTTCGACTTCGCTCAATAGTTTTCTATCCGTAATTTTTTTATTCTTCCTTTTAAGCCAATATTTTACTGTCGCAATAATTATTTGTTGAAAAAACTGTTTCATTTCATTTTTTTGTTATTGCTATTAATCTTTACTTTTTAGTATTTTTTTACAATGTTACACAATGTCAAGATATACTCAGTTTTAATTAACTTTATCATATGATATGTAAAGTTAGAGATAAAAAATTTCAAAGTCAAGTTATGAAGGTTAAATGTTAAGAAAATAGAAAAGTTGAGGTAGATATCCATTTGAAAAAAAGCAGTATTTTTATCAAAATATTTTTAACTGATACTATGAACTTTCAAGTCACTGCATTTAACAGAACTACCTTACTTTATTTCTTAGAAAATCTAAGTACAGAACAGTTGTTTACCATTCCAAAAGGGTTTAAAAACAATATCATTTGGAACATTGCTCATATTTTAATTACAGAGCAAATGTTAACCTATAGTTTATCAGGTTTAGACCTGCCAGTAGATACTAAGTTTGTTAAACTATACGGCAAAGGCTCAATTCCAACAGGAGAAATATCAAAAGAGGAAGTAGAAGAGGTAAAGACACAATTGATTCCTGCGGTAAAGCAAACTAAAATAGATTACGAAAAAGGGATGTTTGAAAATTTTAAAGAATATCCTACAAGTACAGGAATTACACTTAAAAATATTGATGATGCAATTGCTTTTAATGCGTTTCATGAAGGGATTCATCTTGGTATGATTTTATCAATCAAAAAAATTGTTTAACTATGGATTTTTATGCAATTGCAACAATATTAATCGTTTTATCAGCCATTTTTGGCTATATAAATGTCAAGTTTTTAAAATTACCAAACACTATTGGTTTGATGTTAATAACCATTGTTTTTACATTGGTCGTTTTAGGAATTGGTTACTTTGATCAAACGCTTTTAGACAAAGAAAGAGAGTTGATTGGAAGTATTAATTTCGGAAACCTTTTACTCGATGTGATGCTAAGCTTCTTGTTGTTTGCAGGAGCATTGCACACCAATTTTCAGCAATTAAAAATACAACGGAAACCTATTTTAGCATTCGCTACTTTAGGGACATTTACTTCTACATTTTTAGTAGGAGTATTTACTTTTTATTTATTAAAAGTCATCAATCTTGATACAGATTTTATCTATTGTTTATTATTCGGAGCGTTAATTTCACCAACCGATCCAATTGCTGTTTTAGGAATCTTAAAAAAGGTTGGAGCTCCAAAAAAACTAGAAACAAAAATTGTAGGAGAATCATTATTTAATGATGGAGTTGGAGTTGTTATTTTCATTACCATTTTTGGGATTGCAAGTAAGGGAATGGAACATTTTTCGGTATGGCATACGTTACAAGAATTTGTTCAAGAAGTTGGTGGAGGTTTATTATTAGGAGGTGTTTTAGGGTATTTAACCTATATTTTATTAAAATCAATTAATGATTATGATACTGAAGTAATCATCACTATCGCCGCAGTTATGGGTGGAACTTTATTAGCGCAAAAACTACACATTTCTGCTCCTTTAGCAATGGTTGTTGCTGGTTTAATTGTTGGGAATGATACAGTAAGACAATCATCAATGAGTGAAGTAACAGAGCAATATGTAGATAAATTTTGGGAATTGGTAGATGTACTTTTAAATACTGTTTTATTTGTAATGATAGGTATGGAGATGTTGGTCTTAACTTTTGACGGAAAGTATATCTTAGCAGGAGTTTTAGCCATTCCAACCATATTATTTGCACGGTACTTATCACTTTTATTGCCAATAAAATTCTATAAAAAGAAATTAGACTTTGTAAAAAACACCAATGCCTTGATGACTTGGGGAGGATTGCGAGGCGGAATATCAATTGCACTAGCATTATCTTTGACCGATGCAATGCACAAAGATCTGTTCTTAGTTATGACCTACACAGTTGTAGTGTTTTCAATTATTGGCCAAGGATTAACAGTAGGAAAATTGATAAAAAAATTAACTTAGAGAAGTAAGTTTTAAATAAATTATTAGACAAAAAGAGAATGAAATTCAATACAAAAACAATTCACGGAGGTCAGCAGCACGACCCAAGTACAGGAGCAGTAATGACTCCAATTTTTCAAACATCTACATATGTTCAGCAGAGTCCTGGGAAACATAAAGGATATGAATATTCAAGAGGAGAAAATCCAACGAGACATGCATTAGAAAAAGCATTTGCAAGTATTGAAAATGGTTCTCATGGTTTGGCGTTCGCTTCAGGTTTAGCAGCAACAGATTGTGTGCTACGTTTATTTAATTCAGGAGATCATATTATAGCAGGAGATGATTTATATGGAGGTTCCTATAGAATGTTTACACTGTTATTTTCTAAATACGGATTGAAATTTTCATTTGTAGATATGAACAATCCTGAGAATGTTGCTAATGCAATTACGGATAATACAAAATTGATTTGGTTAGAAACACCTACAAATCCGTTGTTAAAAGTTGCTGACATTTCAGCAATCACAGCAATTGCAAAAGCCAATAACTTATTGACTGCAGTTGACAATACATTCGCGACTCCTTATAATCAAAGACCTTTAGAAATGGGTGCTGATATAGTAATGCATTCGGCAACAAAATACTTAGGAGGGCATTCTGATGTTGTTATGGGAGCCTTAATGGTAAAGGATGATAAATTAGCAAAAGATTTACATTTCATACAGTTTGCTGCAGGAGCAATTGCAGGGCCAATGGATTGTTTTTTAGCACTTAGAGGTGTTAAAACATTGGCATTGAGAGTGCAAAGACATAATGAAAATGCTCAACTTGTTGCAGAATTTTTAAATAAACATCCAAAGGTAGAAACAGTTTATTATCCAGGATTAGAAAGTCATCCAAATCATGAAGTTGCAAAAAGTCAAATGAGAGGTTTTGGAGGAATGCTATCTTTTAGATTGAAAGATAAATCTAAAGAAACGACATTTAAAATGCTAGAAAACTTTAATGTTATTACCCTTGCAGAGTCGCTTGGAGGCGTTGAAAGTTTGGTAAATCATCCAGCAACAATGACACACGCATCTATTCCTGCAGTAGAACGAGAAAAACTTGGAATTACAGATTCTTTAACAAGACTAAGTGTTGGTGTTGAAGATGTAAATGATTTAATTGACGATATAGCAAACGCCCTTAAATTAGTGTAATTTTAAAAAAAATAATTGAGAAAAGAGTGAATGAAAATTCGCTCTTTTTTAGTTTAGGTAATAGATGTATCCTGCGTGAATAAACATATTCCAATCGTTAAAAAGATTATTTGCAGAAGGATCTGTAGCGTTTAAAGCATCAATCCAATTTGAGAAATAATATTGCCATTTCGCTTCAATAAAGATATCAGAATATTCACCTAATTTTTTACGAGTTCCAAGACCAGCAGTGACAGAAAATGCAAATCCAGCATCATCATTTACAGTTCCAGGAATAGCCCATTTTTCGTATAAAATATTTTGATCTGCTTTCCAATCACCATCGCCAAAATCAGAATAAAGCGAAGGGTTATAAAAAACACCAAGAACGCCCAAACTTGCATAGGGAGAGTACTTATTGTCAGGATCTCTTCTTGAGCCAAAATCAGTAATATTTTTAAAATGATACTCTAATTGAGTCCCTATATTTATTGTTCTAGATTTACCATGCATAGCACGTAATTTATCAGCTTGTTCAGATGTTTGACTTGCATCAACATATTGACCAAAGTGATCTAAATCAGTACTCATATAGGAAAGTTCATTACGCAATCTAAAGTGGTCAACCCACCAACTTGCCTGTTGATTCCATCTATATCGGTAATCTACAAATGTTAAATAATGAATAATCCCAAATCCAACACCTACATTTCCTCCAACATTACTTTTGAATAAAAAACGTTCTCCATAGTCTGTTGTAAAATGGGCAGATCCACTCATAAAGCCAATTTCATGGCTTCTATTGCCATACTTACGCCAATTTTGAGCAGAGGTTGTATTTGTAACAAATAAGAAAAGTACAAATAATGGGGTTAATATTTTCGTAATTTTTATCAATACGATATTTTACTATTATGCCAAATGTAACAAAAACTATTTTTATTTTAACGTTTTAAAGCATTCTTTATTTTAATTCAGGTTAAAATCTTCATGTTCTTCCCAATTTGCCCGTATTTCAATAATTTTATCAAAGTACTTAACTTTTTCTGGCTTTATTCTTTTTAAGAAGTTTCCAGAGTCCCATTTCCCATTTTTGTTGGTATCATAAATAACTCTAAACGTATAATTTTTAGGATCTAAGTATTTGAATTTAAGTATTTGATTTTCAGTAGCATAAACCTCCTCTATAAGTTTGTAACTATCATCAACAAGTTGAATGATAACTGGAAAATTTTCAATATTTGTAAGTGAAAAATTTATAATCCCGTAATCGTCAGGATGTTTGGTGCTCGCATTGAAATTTAGTGTGTCATTTATATTTCCAAACAAATCTTCAACAGCACTTGGCAGTAAGTTTAATTTATAGCGATTATTGTATTTTTTCTCAAAATTGAGTTTTAATTTCATTTTTGAAGCGTCTAAAGACGTAGTAAAAGTCACATTTACTGAATCTTTATCCATAATTTTGATTTTCGATTTATCTATGCTATGAATAGGAATGTTGGTTGAAATTGCAAAAGTATCTCGTAAATTTAAAATTCCTCTACTTTCATTTGTTACAAGTAGTGAATCAATCTCTTTAGAGCGTAGTTTAACAGTTACAGTATCAACATAACTTTTATGGCTAACTTTAAATTGTATAGAGTCTGCTTTAATAGGAGTATACCAATAACTAACAGAATCAAATTCTTTTTCAAAAACTAATGTGGATTTAAAACTGTCAGATTGTTTTAATAAAGGTTCTATAGTAATCCCTTTTGGATCGCCTTCATAACCAAAATAAAGATGTCCTTTTTTTACCTCAGACGGACGTATTAATTTAAAAGGAAGTTCTTCTTTAAATATATTTATGTTGAATGTTGTATCCGTAGGAAGTGTTATAAAATCTGGAAGAAATCCAATTTTGTCTATTTTTGGGTCGAATTTATAATTGTTGTTTGCATCATTGAGTGCAACCATAAGGTATTTACCATTTTTAAGATTGGTCAGTTCAAAACCAATACTATCTAACGAGTTGGCAACATAACTTGGTCGTTCGTTATAAATAATTGAATCCGTATAATTTTCTGTAACTTGGTATAATAAAATTGAAACATCTTCATCTGGATTTTTATTAAAAGCATCAGTAATCGTTCCAGAAACACTCAAATAATCTATATAACTCCCTGTAGAAAACACATATTTAAATTGCTCTAAAGGGTTGCCTTCGTTGTTATCTTCAACACTGTTTCCAAAATTAAAGGTGTAGGTAGTATTTTCTTTTAAAGTGTCTAAAATTTTTATATTGATAAACTTACTTGCGCTTCCAACAGGTGTAATAATTGGTTGATTGTCCATTGGTGGAGAAATCACTAATTGCTTATTTATATCTTTTAATTTGATATATTCATCAAAGTTGATTCTAATTTTTTTAGTATTAAAATTGATGCTCTTATGGTCTGGTTCTGCAGAAATAAGTATTGGAGCAAGTAAATCTTTCTCTCCTCCTGTAGGTCTTCCACGACGCGCGCAACTATCAAGCATTAATAAAACAACAAGACTATAAATAGGATATAAAAAACGAACCTTCATTTAGATTTTATTTAATACAAAGAAAACTATTTTTTATCATAGAACGCACTATTTAAGTAGATATTTTATTCTGTAAAAGCCATAACTGCAATGCTGATTTTGATGTTTTTAGTTTTTAATAATTGATTGGCACAAGATTCTATCGTTGCTCCAGTCGTCACTACATCGTCAATTAATAAAATGTGTTTGTTTTCAAAAAATGAAACATCCGAAAGGTCAAACAAATGTTGTGTGTTTCTCCAGCGCTCTACACGACCCTTATGAGTTTGTGTTTCTGTAGATTCTATTTTGATTAATTTGTTTTCGATTAATTGAGAGTTCAATTTTTCAGACAGCACCTCACCAAATTTTGTTAACTGATTATATCCTCTTATTTTCTTTTTCTTTGGATGTAAAGGAACAGGGACAATACAATCAATAGTATTAAAACGATTGCTTTGCACCATCTCTTCTCCAAGCCAATTACCAAACAGAGTTCCAATTTCTTGCTGGTTCTTATATTTTAATTGATGGATTATTTGTTGTATCTTTCCGTTTTTATGATAGTAAAAAAGAGATGTTGCGGCATGTAATGGTACTCGCCCATAAAACTTCTTTTCTATTATGTTTTCAGGAGTATTAGTGAAGTTTGTTTGAGGGAAATCATGTCGACATTGTGTACAAATCAAAGATTCATTTTTACTTAATTGAAGTTTACAGTTCAAACAAACATCAGGAAAAAATAAGTTAAAAATATCTTTTAATAATTGCATCTTTAATTGAGATTTAATAAAGTTGCATAAATATAACAAACTAAAAATATTGATGCAGGAAAAAGTCGCATTTTTTAAAGAAGCTGTTAAAAATTTTAAGACATCAGGAACTATAATACCAAGTTCTCGTTTTTTAGTAAAGAGAATTTTAAGTAATATAGATTTTACAAATTCTAAATTAATTGTTGAATTTGGATCTGGTAATGGCATTATTACAAAACAAATCTTAAAAAAGATTGAACCTTCAACAACACTTGTTTGTTTTGAAATTAACAAAGTTTTTTATAATGAATTAAAGAAAATAAATCATAAGCAATTAATAGTTTTGAATACTTCGGCAGAAAATATCCAGCAAGAAATTGAAAAATTTGGATTTAAAAAGGTTGATAATTTTATTTCAAGCCTTCCATTAACGATGCTTCCTAAAGAATTATCCCAAGCAATTATTGAGAATTCTTATAAAGTTTTAGAAGAAAAAGGTCGCTTTGTACAATTTCAATATAGTACGCAATTTTTAAAGCAATTTAAGGCTGTTTTTAACAGAAAAGTTAAGTTAGATTTTGAACCATTAAATATTCCTCCGGCTTTTCTGTATCTATGTGAAAAATAAAAAGGATAAAATAATTTTCAGTAATTTTACTCGTTACTAGTGTATCAACCTATATAATTTATTTACTCATGGAAAACAAAAAATCAAACAAAATCATTATTGGTGTCTTAATAGCATTACTACTTGGTCTTTTAGGCTATATGTATGTCAATAATACCGAATTGCAAAAATCAAAAGCCTTTTTAGAGGATGAAAAAGTTAAAATCGAACATGATTTAGACGAAATGATTGCCAAACTAGACACGGCAATTGACGATAATTCAACGTTGTCAGAAGAATTAAAATTAGAACGAGAAGACATCGTACTTTTTAGAGATTCTGTTAAAAATTTAAAGAAAACAAATTATAGCATCATAAGACGTTATCGTAAAAAAATTAAAGCGTTGGAGAATTCAAATGCAGAATTATTTAAGGCTAATGATTCTTTGCGGGTTTCAAATCAATTTTTGACTAATGAAATTGATAGCGCAAGAGTATTTATCCAAAGTCAAACAGCACAATTAGATACTTTAAATCTTCAAAATACTGAGTTAATCGGGAAAATTGAAGTTGGAGCGAAATTACAAGTAAATAGTATTAAGACTGTTCCGATGAGAGAGCGGAATAGTGGGAAATTGAGTGAAACTTCAAGAGCAAGCCGTACTGATGCTTTACGAATTAGTTTTAGAATTGCCGAGAATAGTTTGGCTGATGAAGGAGAAAAAAATGCGCTAATTCAAGTGTTGAACCCTAAAGGAGTTGTTGTTCATGGTGTTGGAGAAGAAGTTTTAGAAAGCGGAGAATCAATGATTTATACTGACAAAACAGCAGTAACTTATAACAAGCAAAATATTGATGTTATTTCTTTAATTGAAGTAAATCGAAAAGAAATGGTAAAAGGAATACATACGGTAAATGTATTTTTAGGAGGACAACTCGTAGCGCGCTCAAAATTTGCATTAAAATAGGTTTTAATCACACTAAATTTTTTAAAAGTGGATGTTCTTTCGTAGCGCATCCACTTTTTTTATTACACAAATGTCATTTCGACAGAGTGAGGCACGAACGACGAGAAATCTAAATAATGTGAGATTTCTCGTCGCTATTTTTGGCTGAAAACAGCAAAAATAGCTCTGTCGAAATGACAACTGCTTAGATAAAGTTTTTCATCAACCTTGTCATTCCGCACTTGATGCGGAATCCATTTTTGTTTTTTAGATTCCAGCTTTCGCTGGAATGACATCTATTTATATTTTCAACTAAATTTATGGTAGAACCAATTCCTTTAGTATTTTTGCACAATGGCAAAACAAGAAGATAAGTTTAAGCATGTAATTTCACATGCCAAAGAATATGGATATGTATTTCAAAGTAGCGAGATTTATGATGGTTTAAGCGCAGTGTATGACTACGCACAAAACGGAGTTGAACTCAAGAAAAATATAAGAGAATATTGGTGGAAAGCAATGGTTCAAATGAATGAGAACATTGTTGGTTTGGATAGTGCAATTTTTATGCACCCAAAGATTTGGAAAGCATCAGGACATGTTGATGCTTTTAGTGATCCATTGATAGATAATAAAGATTCAAAAAAGCGTTACAGAGCAGATGTCTTGGTTGAAGATTATGTTGGGAAACTAGACACTAAGATTGAAAAAGAAGTAAAAAAAGCAGCAAAACGTTTTGGAGATGCTTTTAATAAATCAGAATTTCTTTCGACAAATCCAAGAGTTCTTGGTTATAAAGAAAAGGGCGATGCTATATTAAAACGCTTAGGGCAATCTCTTGAAAAAGAAGATTTAGCAGACGTAAAAGCATTGATTGAAGAATTAGAAATTGCGTGTCCGTTATCAGGATCTCGAAATTGGACAGATGTGAAGCAATTCAACTTAATGTTTGGTACAAAATTAGGAGCATCTGCAGAAACTGCGATGGATTTATATTTGCGTCCAGAAACGGCTCAAGGTATTTTTGTAAACTTCTTAAATGTTCAAAAAACGGGGCGAATGAAAATTCCTTTCGGAATTGCACAAACAGGAAAAGCATTTAGAAATGAGATAGTTGCAAGACAATTTATATTCCGTATGCGAGAATTTGAGCAAATGGAAATGCAATTTTTCATAAAACCAGGAACGCAAGGTGATTGGTATAAATATTGGAAAGAAGCGCGTATGAAATGGCATTTATCACTTGGATTGGGAGAAGACAACTACCGTTTTCACGACCATGAAAAAATGGCACATTATGCAGATGCTGCTACAGATATTGAATTTAGATTTCCATTCGGATTTAAAGAACTTGAAGGAATACATTCTCGTACCGATTTTGATTTAAAAGCACACGAAGAACATTCAGGAAAAAAACTACAGTTTTTTGATCACGAAGAAAATAAATCATATGTTCCTTATGTCTTAGAAACATCTGTAGGATTAGACAGAATGTTTTTGGCTGTATTCTCAAATTCACTTCAAGAAGAAGAACTCGAAAACGGAACGACAAGAACAGTCTTGAAATTACCAGCAGTTTTAGCGCCAACAAAAGCAGCCATTTTACCATTGGTTAAAAAAGATGGATTGCCAGAAGTAGCACGTAAAATAGTGGAAGATTTAAAATGGGATTTCAATGTAACTTATGATGAAAAAGATGCTGTAGGAAGACGTTATAGAAGACAAGACGCTAACGGAACACCTTTCTGTATTACAGTAGATCATGACACTTTAAATGACGATTCTGTAACGATACGACATAGAGATACAATGGAACAACAACGAGTTAAAATATCAGAATTGAAAGGTATTATTGAACAAGAGGTTTCTATGAAAACTTGGTTGATGAAGATGTAGTTTAATTGTATATAAAAATTAAAAACCTCCAAGAATTTCTTGGAGGTTTTTTATACTTAATAATTAAGAGTTTAAAATCGTTTTCCAATAAAAACTCCTCCTCTAAAAAAACCTTCAGGTGAATAATCGCTAAAACCTAAAGTTCTTCCGCCTCCGCCAAAAATTTCTAAGATAAAGCCATTTCTATTTACCCATTTCTTTCCAATTGCAATTCCAAGAGCCATATCAAAATATTTTTCATCTCCATTTTGAAAAAATCCAAAGTCATCAGTTCCAAAAGAAAATTTTGAAAATCCTTCAACAAATAATCCTTTAGCACCGTAATCTTGTTTATTAAAAAAGTACATTCTATAAAATGGTGTTATAGATACTTTTTCAAAATAAGCATTACTTTCTCTTGGATTAAGTAAAAGTGAAACTCCATATCCAGATGATGTATTTCCTACATATTCATAACTCGCTTCAAGTATAGTACCAATGGCAAGTTTCGCACCATCAATTTTCACTTCATGTTTATACTCTGTTTGTTCTCCTTGAGCAAAAGTTGATAGTGTAGCAACTAAAAATAATGCAATAAGTGTGATTTTTTTCATGTTAATAATTTAAGTTTTTTAATAGATGTTAAATGTAAATAATAGTTGCGTTGTAACTAACAATAATTGTGCCTAAAAATGCGCTCTTAATTGTACTGTTCCTGTGTGAATAGTTTTAGAGGTCTCACTTTTTCTGCCTAAATAATTGATATTCAAGTCCAAATACGTTGTAAGTTTCTGTTGCCATAACAAACTCCATGTAAAATTATTTCCAGGCTGCAAACCTTCTAACATTTGATAAGCAACAGGAGAATTTTGATTTCCTGTATAATCATTGATAAAGAAATTAAATTCTGTACTTACTGAAGTTCCTTTTTTGTTGGATGTTTTATATGAAGCACCCATTTTTTGCGATGTCAAACTCTCTAAGTTTCCAACAATATTATCTTTAGTTTTGAATTCATAAAAAACATCTAAACTTCTATTTTGACTATAAATATATGATATTTTAGGATTGATAGATTTGTTCTCCAAATCATAGTTTCTACTAACATAATTTTGAGAACTATTTTTATTGGTTGATGTACTTGTTTTAAAATCAAACAACCAAAAATATCCAAACTTATGCGCAAATTGTAACTGATGTAATTTCAGTTTACTTTCAAGATTATCAATTGCAAAACTTGTCTTATTTCTAGAATTTATAAAGTTATAAGTTGTTGAGAAATGTTGTTTTCCTCTATTAAAATACAAACTGTTTTTTAGATTGAAGTTTAATGCTAATAAATCATCATTGTCAACGTCAAATGGATTCAAATTAAACGTATCATCACTTCGCTTTTGCTTATTATCAATCAGAATAAAAGACTGATTTTGAAAGTGTGAAAGCGTTTTCTTAATACCTTTTTGATTGCTCCATTGTTGCAAATTTATATTTAATGATTGGCTGAATTTTGTTTGATGTGTTTGAATATAACTTAACGTTGGTAAAGCAATTCTTAAATAGGTGGCTTCATCTTGAAATTGTGCAATTTCAAACTCATTTATATCCTGAATTCCATCGTTGTTATAGTCAATCCAAGTATAAAACCCTTGTCCTGCTTCAACTTCAATATACGTGAATTCTTGTTGAGGTAAATTTCCAGAAACCGTTTCATAAACTGTATTTAAACTCACTTTTTTATTAAATAATTGTTGCTTAAAGAGCACACGAGAATTTAATGATTTGGTGTCATCAAAATCTATATTTTCAACCGTTCTATAATTCGCATACAATGACAATTTTGTGTTTTTATTTTTGATTAATTGCGAATTAATAAAATATGTTTTTGAGTTACTCACACGCTGCAAAGTAGTTGATTTTAGACTATCATTTGTTCTAAAGTTTGCACCAATTTCGGTAAATACTTTTGTAGAATCTCCAACACCAAAAAAGCCTTCATACTCACTAAATTTTTGACTAAGATTAGAAAGGTTTTGTGTCGCGATTTCTTTACGTTTATTATTTTCTGAGTTAATTTTTGTACCAACCCAACTTTTATTAAAAGTATATTTAGAGAAGAGATGTAATCGTGCAAAATTATTCTCGTTTATTGATGTTTTACTATCCAATAAACTACTCTCAAAGTTAAGTTTTAAATTGTCGAAATGTAAATCTCCATTGATGCTATGACGGTTTCCCTCAAATGATTTTCCGAAGTTAAATTTCTCAAAACTATAAGTTATTTCACCTTTTTCATCATTTGAAAATACGAATGACGCATTTATCAATTGTTGATTTCCAGTAGCGTCTAAAATATTCCAGTCTCTATCAAATTCAATGTTTCTAAAACGTTCTATACTTTGAAAATTTTCAGCAATTGTTTCAAAAAATAAATTACTTTTTAAATTCCATTTTTTATCAATAATTGTTTGTTGCCAACTAACTTTAGATGCGATTCCGTCCATGTTATCATCATCAATAGATGAAAATAAATTTTTATCATTTTCACTAATAGCAATCTCAGCATCAATCACAGTTTTATCGGATGGATTGTAGGATGCGTTTATAATAGCAAGTTGTAATTTATTTGGTGCTACTAATTGAATAATTGGACTATAATCACCTTGATTGAGCCCTATATATTCATAAATTCTTCCTGTTGCAATAGTGTTACTCAAGATATAATCTCCTTGGTTTTGCCCAACATTGGTAAACTTTACGGTATATAATATGTCATTTTCATCGATAGAAAAAACAAAAATTTCATCACTTCCTATTAGGTCTTTTCGATACAAAATTTTATTTTCATCATACAAACTTAAAACTGCACTTGGAGCAATCATTTGCGAAATGTCATTTCCTGCATTGGACAACAATAATTTTTGTTCGTCAGATAAATTTTGTTGTAAAGGCTGATTTTTTGAATCATTTTCTAGATAAAAAGAACCACCAATTTTAAATTTTTCGCTTTCGTAATGCGCACCATTATGTGTTATAAATCGCGTGTAATTTCTGTCAGAAAATTGAAAGTCTATCGCAATTCTCATGTTTGCTGTGATAGGAAACGTTGGTGTAAACGTAATTTCTGCCGTATTATAGTCAATAATATAATCGTTATTTTCTCCTCGTTTTAAAGGAATTCCATTGACATAAACCGTTTCACTACCTGAAACAATGATGATAAACTGTTCATTATTTGGACCAAACAAACGATAAGGACCTTGATTACTCTCTTGACCTGTAAATGCATAGGTTGTAAATTTCCCTTTTACCAAAGCACCAGAAGCAAAAACAGTTGTTCTTGAATCATCAGTATGATTAATGGTTCCATCTACCGAAATTCCAGCAACTTTTTTGGTAAACTCACCAAAATAGGAATGTGTGTTTTCAAGGTTTACATCTCCTGCTTTTATACTCCAATTCTCACTAAAAAGTTCAATAAATACACGATCAAACTCGTTTAGTTGCTGTGTATAACCATTTTCTTGAATAGGAATATTAGTATCGGTAATTGAGGCTCTCAAGGTTACTTTTTCTGATAACTTCCCTGCAATTTGAAGATCTAATGTTGAATTTAGAACAGCATCTTGATTGTTTCCAATTGTCAATCCTCTACTGATGCTTCCAGCAGTATTTAAGCCATCAAAAGGTTTAAAAAAACTATTTTTAGTATTGTTTTGCAGTGAATATAAGCGTGAATTACGTGTCGGATTTTGAACAATTAGTTTTTTGTCAAACTTGAAATAAGTTTTGGTTAAAAATTCTGGGTAAGCGTAATATTCAACATCAATTTTAGGATATTCTTCTTTATCAATTATCAATAATGATTTGCTATAATCAATAGAATATTGCGTTGAGTCAATAACTGTTTTATCAGTATTTAAAACCTTAAAATGAAATGGATTGATACTGACAGAATCCAATTGAATAGTATCTTTTTGAACCAAAATTGATTTAGTGCGAAAGTTTTTTGAGTCCGTTTGCGCTTGAGCGAAAAACGCAAATAAAAAGGAGTATATGAGTAAAACTTTCTTCATTAAACTATCAAACGATTGAAAAACAAAAATAGTTTAAAAAAGTCAATGTCATTCCTGCGAAGGCAGATAAACCTTTAGGTTCAACGAAGTTAATCTAAACTTAGTTTTAATAAAGGATAAAGGAAAAGTTTTAAGCAATATGATGCGATTTCTCCTATTGTCGAAATGACTTTGAGTAACGAATTGTATAGAGATTATAAATAGAAAAATATTTTAACTATCTCCCTGCGATTAAAATAATGACTGTTGTTTTACGCCACTTTCGTGTTCTAGCAACCATTTTTTACGCCAAATCCCTCCAGCATAACCTGTAAGTGAACCATCAGACCCGATAACGCGATGACATGGAACGACAATCCAAATAGGATTCTTACCATTGGCAGATGCAACTGCTCGTATTGCTTTTGGATCACCAAAATGTTTAGATTGCTCTAAATAAGTTCGTGATTTTCCAAATGAAATTTCCAGTAATTCAGCCCAGACTTTTTTCTGAAATTCTGTTCCTTGTGGATTTAATTTTAAGCTAAATTTCTTACGAGAACCATTAAAATATTCATCTAATTGCGATACGCAATCTTGTAAACATTCAGGAACTTTTTGGGCTGTCATATCGAGCGCAGTCGAGATGTCATCATCTAAAACAGAAATAGATTGAATTCCGTTATTATCACCTACAATTTTTGCAGTTCCTATAGGTGTTTTGTAATATGTTGTTTGATTGTCTATCAAAATTTCCCAAAGAAATCTGTGATGTCAAAATAATATTTGATTTCATCATTACTTGAAGTTTCTTTTACTGTGATGACATCATAACTCTTTCCTTTTTCATTAATCAATGCTTGACCTAACGGAGTCCAATCAGTAAATTTCCTACCTAAGACACTTTCAATATATGCGTATTCGGCAGGTATTCCGTCTCTACTACTTTTAGCGTTTAAAATAACAATTGCATTTTCGAGAGATAATCCATCTCCTCCAGAATACTTTATTTTACCAATACTTGTATTGGTATTATTTATTTGATTTTGGGAAGTGTTTTTAGTACTTCCACAAGAAGCCATTAAAAAACTAAAAACAATAAGTATTATAATTTTTTTCATAAGTTTATTTTTTTTAATAAATATACAACTTTAAATTCCAAAAATATCTTTTGAATTTTGAGTGGTGATTTCTGCTATTTCTTCAAATGATAAATCATAAACATCAACCAATTTATCAATCACATTGGTAATATAACTACTTTCATTTCTTTTTCCACGAAATGGAGTAGGAGCGAGATACGGAGAATCAGTTTCTAAAACGATGTTTTCAATCGGAATTTCATTTAAGAATTTATCAATTTTACCATTTTTAAAAGTCATGACACCTCCAATTCCCAATTTCATATTGAATGATATTGCACGTTTTGCCTGTTCTATAGTTCCTGTAAAACAATGAAAAATTCCGAAGAGTTTATCATCTTTTTCAGTTTCCAACACTTCAAATATTTCATCAAAAGCATCACGACAGTGTATAATAATCGGTAAGTTTTTTTCTTTTGCCCAACGAATCTGAGTTCTAAATGCATCTTGTTGTTGCTTCAAAAATGACTTATCCCAATATAGGTCAATTCCGATTTCGCCAATGGCATAAAAATCACGTTTGTCTAGCATTTCTTTGACATGAGCCAATTCTTCCTCCACATTTTCCTTAACTGATGTTGGATGTAAACCCATCATCAAGAATACATTTTCAGGATAGTTTTTTTCCAAATCAAGCATCGCATCAGTATAAGACGAGTCAATTGCTGGAATAAAAAAGCGTGAAATTCCTGCATCAAAAGCGCGTTGCATCATTTCGACTCTATCTTCATCAAATTGTGAACTATATAAATGTGTATGTGTATCGGTAATCATGATTTTAGGTAATTGTCATTGCGAAATAAATTTATTTATTGTGGCAATCTCTTTTCTGTCTAGAGATTACTTCGTTTTACTCGTAATGACGTATTTTTGGTAAAAATAATAGGTTCTATCATATTTATAGTGATATAATCTTATTTATTAACCTCTCGACTGCGCTCGAGGAGACAATATTAATTTTTTGTCTGGTCGAGCGGAGTCGAGACCTCAATACTTACTTAATGCTAAGCTTAAAAAGTATCCTAAGTAAAAAAGGATATGTCAAAATA
This sequence comes from Lutibacter sp., assembly GCA_002733665.1. Classification (GTDB taxonomy): domain Bacteria; phylum Bacteroidota; class Bacteroidia; order Flavobacteriales; family Flavobacteriaceae; genus Urechidicola. The sequence goes on along the minus strand of NVWM01000003.1, from coordinate 54,650 downwards.
AAATTAAAAAAAACAAAGACAAATCACTTTGAAGTAAAAGCCAAAATAAATGGTATCAAAGGGCGATTTATTTTAGATACAGGTGCATCAAATTCTTGTGTCGGACTAGATATGATTGAACATTTCAAGTTAGAAGCAACAGACTCTAAAATAAAAGCAGCAGGAGCAGGAGCTGTAGATATGGAGACTCAGCAGTCTACAAAAAACACGCTTGAAATTAGTGATTGGAAATACCATAATTTAAATTTAGTATTGTTTGACTTATCACATGTAAATACTGCTTTAAAAGAGCATGGCGCAAAAACGGTTGAAGGAATTGTTGGTGCTGATATATTAGATAAGGGCGAAGCAATTATCGATTATAAAAAACAACGATTGTATTTAAAGAAGTTGGTTTATAAGTTTTGAAGGATACTATAAAACTTGGGTAAAAAATGAAAGTTACGCTTATCGGTTAGGCTATGGTTAGTACGGGATTTCAGAGAACTGAACTTTCGTACTTGCACTTAGCCAAATTTTTAATTTTTTCTTTATTTCAATAGACACGCAAAATTGTAAATTTTGCGGACTTAGTAAAATGCACAAAACTTTGAGTTAAGCACTAAAACCCTTATTATTTTTACACGTTGTTATGTGTAGCTTTTATTTCTTGATAGATACTTTCAGTAAAAGTTGTATTAATATTCATTTCTTTTCCATATTTAATAATTGCACCTGCAAATAGTTCTAATTCATTATCTTCTTTTCTTGAATTTATATCAAGTTGTAAAGAAGTTGGTGTTTTTGGTGGAAATGTAGATGCTTTTTCAAATGTCTTTAAAATAATATTGTCTTGTAAATAAATTCCTTTTCTATCAGCAATTGATTTTATTTCATCCATTATTTTTGTGGCCTCTTCTTTTTGTAATTCCATTGAGCAAACAACCCCTATAGATGAGTTGTATTTTGCAGTTACTAAACCAAAACTTGCAATGAAAATAAATTTAGTCCAAATATCAACTAAAGAATTCTCTTTATATTCAAAATTTATTTTACTTCTCTCCATTAAGTCTACAATCCATTCAATATTTTTAGAAGTATGTTCTGGGTCTTTACCAAATATTAATTTGCCAGTTTTCCCTTTGTGTTCAACAATACCTTTTTCTTTTATATGTGAAGCAACATAAACACAAGATGGTAAAATTATATTATTAGGGATTATTTTATAAATCCTATCATAAATATCAGCTCCATTCATCATTGGTAATAAAATGGTGTCTTTTGTAATTACTTTGGATAATTGATGACAAACATTCTCTAAATCATATTCTTTAACGCAAATAAATACTAAATCAGGATTTTCAATTTCTGAAATGTTTTGATAAATAGCATCAGGATTGGTCGTGCTATTTTTATGCTCTGAAGAAAGTAATGTAAGCCCTTTTTCTTTAATTATCTCATATGTTTTAGCTCTGGCTACAAACGAAATTTTATGCTCTTTATTGGTCTCGTTACTTTGGCATATTTTAAATCCAAAATAACCACCAACACCACCTAAACCTATAATAACAATATGTTTTTTATTCATTTTTTATATTTTTTACAAATATGAATACTCTCTAATGAATAAGTACTTGATAAATGACAAGAAATTATATTTTACTAATTTCTTTTCTAATTCTACTCAATGTACTGTCTGTAATTCCTAAATATGAAGCTATAATTTTAAGAGAAACATTTTGAAAAATATTTGGTTGCTGTTTTAAAAGATTTAAATACCTTGTTTCCGCTTTTTGACTTTTCATTTCAATTAGTCTATCGTTTAGTTTCGAATAATTTATAACAAATAAAAGTCTGCTAAACTCTCTGAATTCAGAAATATTATGAAAGTTTGTCTGTACGTTTTCTAAACTTGTTTCCCAAAATGAACAGTCGGTTATGGTTTGATAGATTTCTTTTGTTGGCTGTTTTTTAAAAAAGGATAAAAAGTCATTTACAAAGCAAGGAGCAGAATAAATGTTTGTTGTAACTATTTCGTTATCTTCATTTAGAATATATGATCGTACATATCCTTTCTCTAAAAAATATGTTTTTGTACTGATAGTGTTTTTGTCAAGTAGCGTAGTATTCTTATCTAATGTGAAATCACAGAATGTTTCCGTAATTTTCATCACAGTCTCTTTTTGGATAGGAAACAAAGAATGGAAATAATTATTAAGTATGGATTTGTCCATTAGTCTGTTTTTCAGTTACACATAATGGAATGATATGAACTTTTTTAATTGTTTATATCAAACGATAAGCGAAGATAATTTTTTGAGAGTTAAGAAACAAACTAAACTAAGATCAAACAAAAAACCCAAAACAATTGTTTTGGGTTTTCTCTATTATTTCATGAGATTCTGAAACAAGTTCAGAATGACGTTTACTACATTTCTAATGATTTCTTAGGATTGTTGTCCATCAAAATTTCAATAGGGTTTTCTAACGCTTCTTTAACCGCCACTAAGAATCCAACAGATTCACGACCATCAATAATTCTATGGTCATACGATAAGGCAACATACATAATTGGTTGTATTACTACTTGTCCGTCAACAGCCATTGGTCTGTTTACAATATTGTGCATTCCTAAAATTCCACTTTGAGGAGGGTTTAAGATAGGCGTAGATAACATAGAGCCAAATACTCCACCATTGGTAATCGTAAAGGTTCCTCCAGTCATTTCGTCAATTGTAATTTGACCATCACGAGCACGAATCGCCAAACGTTTCACTTCACTTTCAACACCTCTAAAAGATAAATTCTCTGCATTTCTAATAACTGGAACCATCAATCCTTTTGGTCCAGAAACGGCAATTGAAATATCATGAAAATCATGTTTGATTTGGAAATCTCCATCAATCATTGAGTTTACATCAGGATACATTTTTAATGCTCTAACAATAGCCATTGTAAAGAAACTCATGAATCCTAAACCAACACCATGTTTTGCTTTAAAATCTTCTTTATATTCTTTTCTAAGGTCAAAGATTGGTTGCATGTTTACTTCGTTAAACGTCGTTAACATCGCAGTTTCACCTTTTACAGCAACCAAACGCTCTGCAACTTTTCTACGTAACATAGACATTTTCTTACGTGTAGTTCCTCTTTCACCACCTTCAGGTAAAGTTCCCATTGAAGGAACTGCTTTAATAGCATCTTCTTTAGTTACTCTACCATCTTTTCCTGTGCCAGAAATACCTTTAGCATCCATCCCTTTTTCTGCCAATATTTTTCTAGCTGCTGGAGATGCAGAACCTGTAGCATACGTTTTTTGGGTTAAAGGTTTTGGGTCAAGGGATTTGATTTCTTCTTTCACCTTTTCACTTTCACCCTTTGCCTTACTGCTTTCACCTTTTGGCTTTTCGCCATCCATATCAATCAAACACACAACAGCACCAACGGCAACAGCATCACCTTCTTCGGCTTTTAAAGTGATAATTCCACTTTCTTCCGCAGGTAATTCTAAAGTTGCTTTGTCAGAATCTACTTCTGCAATTGCTTGATCTTTTTCTACATAATCTCCATCTTCAACCAACCATTCTGCTATTTCTACTTCTGTAATTGATTCTCCCGGAGAAGGAACTTTCATTTCTAAAATCATGGTACTATAATTTTAATTTATTTATATCCTATTTGTTTACGATTGCTTTGGTCTATTTTCTTTTTATCTTTTTGAACCAAATAATTCAAAGCTTCATAAACATCTTTAAATTGTTTATCGTATTTGTTTTCTAATTCACTTAATTTATCACTTACTTCACTATTGGTCAATGCTAATTGTCTTAATTGAACAAATACACGAATAATTGATATATTTATATCGATTGCTGTATTACTTTTTAATACACTTGAAAGCATAGAAACTCCTTGTTCTGTAAATAGAAAAGGAAGATATTTACTGTGTTTTCCTCTTCCACTTTCGTTTAAGGTCACAATTTGTGATCTTAAAGAATTATTCTCGTCACGCGTCAATTCAAACATAAAATCTGAAGGAAATCTTTTAATATTTCTTCGAACAGCCTGTTTTAAAACCCTTGTTTCAACTTGATATAATTCTGCCAAATCAAAATCAAGCATGACCTTTTGATTTCTAATAGAGTATATTTTATTTTGAATGACTTGTAAATTCATCTTAACTGTTTGTGTCAAAAACGCTATCAATAACTCTTTTTTGTCTTCTTTTATCTCGTGAGCTTGATCCTGGAGCAGGAACTGCAGCATAAGGTCTTGAAGCGACTTCTAACTTTACTAAATCTAAGCGTTGTAGCATATGACTCCAAGCGCCCATATTTTTAGGCTCTTCTTGTGCCCAAACATATTTCTTAACATTTGGATATCTATCTATTACTTTTTGAACTTTTTCTAAGTGTAATGGAAATAATTGTTCAATTCTCACTAGTGCAACATCATTCTTTTGTAACACTTCTCTTTCTGCCAATAAATCATAATAGAATTTTCCGGTACAGAACACCAATTTTTTTACATTTTCAGGATTGATGGTATCATCTATAACTTCTTGGAATTCACCTTTTGATAATTCACTAATAGATGAAATTGCTTTTGGATGACGCAACAAACTTTTTGGAGTAAGAACAATCAATGGTTTTCTAAAATTACGCTTCATTTGACGGCGTAACAAGTGAAAGAAATTTGCAGGCGTAGTACAATCAGCAACAATCATATTGTCGTTGGCACATAATTGTAAATATCGTTCCATTCGAGCAGATGAATGTTCAGAACCTTGACTTTCATAACCATGTGGTAATAAAATTACGATTCCGTTTTGCATTTTCCATTTATCTTCTGCTGCAGAAAGGTATTGGTCAAAAATAATCTGAGCGCCATTTGAGAAATCACCAAACTGCGCTTCCCAAATTGTTAATGTATTTGGATTTGCCATTGCATATCCATAATCAAAACCTAAAACACCATATTCTGATAATAAGGAATTGAAAATATTCATTTCACCTTTACTCTTAGGATTAGTATTTAAAAGATTGATTCTTTCTTCAGATATTTCATCACGTAAAATAGCGTGTCTATGACTGAAAGTTCCACGCTCTACATCTTGTCCAGAAATACGAATATCAAAGCCTTCTTCAAGCAAACTACCATAAGCGAGAGTTTCTGCCATTCCCCAATCTAAAGAATCAGTTTCAAAAACCATCTTGTCTCTTCCGTTAAGGATTCGCTCTGCTTTACGCACAAATTTTACTCCATCAGGAACTGTAGAAACAATTTTTGCAATGTTTTTTAATTTATCTTCAGAATAAGAACTATCAATAGGTTTCAACATTCCATCTAAATGCTGACGGTTAAAATCAGTCCAACGTTCTTGCATGAACTCGCGAACTTTAGAAGACGTAGATTCTTTTGACCTTGTAAATTCTTTTTCTAAAACTTCTTTAAAATCAGAGACTATTTTTTTAGAATATGCTTCGTCAATAGAGCCTTCAGCAATTAATTTATCTGAATATATTTTTAATGGATTGCTATGTTTGGCAATTGATTTATATAATTTTGGTTGTGTAAACCGAGGTTCATCACCTTCATTGTGTCCGTACTTACGGTATCCTAATAAATCAATATAGACGTCTTTTTTAAATTTCATTCGATAGTCTAATGCCATTTTCATAGCATGAACTACTGCTTCTGCATCATCAGAATTTATATGTAAAACAGGTGATAAAGTTACTTTAGCGACATCTGTACAATAGGTACTTGAGCGAGCATCGAGATAATTTGTCGTAAATCCAATTTGATTATTTACTACAATATGGATTGTTCCTCCAGTTTTATAACCATTTAATTGGCTCATTTGAGTAACTTCATAAACAAGTCCTTGACCTGCAATTGCAGCATCTCCATGAACAATTATTGGTATTATTTTTGAGTTATCGCCATTATAGTCTTTATCAATTTTTGCACGAGTAATTCCTTGAGCAACTGGCGCTACGGTTTCAAGATGTGAAGGATTTGGAACCAAATTCATCTTGATAGACTTTCCATTTTGATAGGTTTTATTTAAAGTTAAACCAAGATGGTATTTTACATCTCCATCAATATTTTGATCTTCGAAATCTTTCCCTTCAAACTCACTAAACAATTCATGTAATGGTTTTCTAAAAACATTTACCAATGTGCTTAAACGACCACGATGTGCCATTCCTAAAACACATTCTTTTACGCCATATTTTTCTACAGCATTAAAAAGTGCAATACTAATTGCTGGAATTAGAGATTCGCCTCCTTCTAATGAAAATCGTTTTTGACCAACATATTTTACTTGTAAAAAACTTTCAAAGGTTACAGCTTGGTTTAATTTAGAAAGAAGATATTTTTTTTCTTCAATATTATATGTTAAATGATTGTCATTTACATTTAGCTTGTTTTGCCACCATTTTATAACTTCTGGGTTTCGAATATACATATATTCTACACCAATAGAGTCACAGTAAATTTCTTCAAGGTGATGAATGATGCTTTTAAGAGAAGTATTTCCTAAACCAAGAATTGATCCTGCACTAAAAATAGATTCTAAATCACCTTCAGACAGACCAAAGTTTTTAATATCCAGCGTTGGATTGTAAGACCTTCTATCACGAACAGGATTTGTTTTGGTAAACAGATGTCCTCGCGTTCTATAACCATTTATTAATTCTAATATTTGGAATTCTTTATGGACATGTTCTGGAACTTCAACAGAAACTTCATCATCAGTAATGCTATAATTCTCATTCGCTAAATCATAACCTTGAAAAAAACTCCTCCAACTTGGCTCAACAGCATCTGGCTTTTCTAAATATTGATCGTATAAATCAGCAATAAAACCAGTATGTGCGGCATTTAAAAATGAAAATTTATCCATATTTTATTTAATCCTAAAACAATTTTAATATAACAGAAACAAAAATACGATTTTTACTAAAACGACTCTATTTTTTTAGATGTATTTATTTCGCATTTTTTTCATCTTTTTATTTGGCAATAGTATAAAAACATTTATATTTGCACACCGAAATTAAAATCGGTAAATTCCTCCTTAGCTCAGTTGGTTAGAGCATCTGACTGTTAATCAGAGGGTCCTAAGTTCGAGCCTTAGAGGAGGAGCAAGATAAATAAAGCCTTTACGTCGATGTAAAGGCTTTCTTGTTTTTGGTAAGTACAACAAATACTGCAGCATTCTATATTTTTATTTTCATTATGAAAAAGGATGTTATTGCTTTATTTCAAAAAATAAAAATGTTTATTGATTTTGTGAGAAAAGATTTCTTGATGACTGAATTTTTTAAATAAGTTGTTAAAGAAGAGGGGATTTATATCATAAAAGTGATTGCTAAAGATGTGATTATAACAGAAAAAACATAAGCATATGTTAATTTTTCACATTTTTTCTTATTAATTATTCACAATAAGAGTTTTTTTTAAATGGTATTTGTATATTTGTGGCTGTAGGAGTTAAATCCTACTTTCTTTTTCATAGCAATTTTCCCACTTAAGAGATTAAGTGGGTTTTTTATGCTAAAAATTTAATTTTGATTTGGTTGAAAATTAATCATTCAACTTTAAAACAGCCATAAACGCTTGCTGAGGAATCTCTACATTTCCTACTTGACGCATACGTTTTTTTCCTTTTTTCTGTTTTTCTAGCAGTTTTCTTTTTCTCGAAATATCTCCTCCATAACATTTTGCAGTAACATCTTTACGAAGTGCTTTGATGGTTTCACGAGAAATAATTTTTGCTCCAACTGCTGCTTGAATTGGAATATCAAATTGTTGTCTTGGTATTAATTCTTTCAACTTTTCACACATCTTTTTACCAATATTCTGGGCATTATCTGCGTGAATTAAAGCGGAAAGGGCATCAACTGAGTTTCCGTTTAAGAGAATGTCTAAACGAACCAATTTTGATTCTCGCATTCCTATAGGTGAGTAGTCAAAAGAAGCATATCCTTTAGAAACGGTTTTTAATCTGTCATAAAAATCAAAAACAATTTCAGCCAAAGGCATATCAAAAGTCAATTCAACACGATCTGTAGTTAAATAAGTTTGATTTGTAATCATCCCTCTTTTTTCAATACAAAGTGACATTACATTCCCAATATAATCTGCTTTTGTAATGATTGATGCTTTGATAAACGGCTCTTCAATTCTGTTAAGTGTTGATGGGTCAGGTAAATCAGAAGGATTGTTTAATATAAACGCATCGTCAGGTTTTCTATTTGTAAAAGCATGATAAGAAACGTTTGGAACCGTTGTGATAACGGTCATATTGAACTCGCGTTCTAAACGCTCTTGAATAATTTCCATATGCAACATTCCTAAGAATCCACAACGGAACCCAAAACCTAATGCTGCTGAACTTTCTGGCTGAAAAACTAAAGAAGCATCATTCAATTGTAATTTTTCCATCGAGTTTCTCAACTCTTCATAATCTTCCGTATCAACAGGATAAATTCCTGCAAAAACCATTGGTTTTACATCTTCAAATCCTTCTACAATATTTGTTGTAGGATTTATAGCGTCTGTAATTGTATCTCCAACTTTTACTTCTTTGGCCGTTTTAATTCCTGTAATTAAATAACCAACATCACCTGCTTTTACAGATTTTTTTGCTACTTGTTCTAATTTTAAAGTTCCGACTTCATCTGCAAAATACTCTTGCTCAGTTGCAACAAATTTAATTTTTTGTCCTTTTTTAATTTCACCATTAAAAACTCTAAAATAAGTCTCAATTCCTCTAAAAGTATTGTAAACAGAATCAAAAATTAAGGCTTGTAATGGAGCGTCTACATCTCCTTTTGGAGCAGGAATACGTTCGATAACTGCTTTTAATATATTTTCAATACCAAATCCAGTTTTCCCACTTGCGTGAATTACATCTTCTGCATCACAACCTAATAAATCTACAATATCATCAGTAACCTCTTCAGGATTGGCACTTGGTAAATCTATTTTATTTAGAATAGGAATAATTTCTAAATCATTCTCTAAAGCAAGATATAAATTAGAAATTGTTTGTGCTTGTATACTTTGTGCAGCATCAACGATTAACAGTGCACCTTCACATGCTGCGATAGAACGAGAAACTTCGTAAGAAAAATCTACATGTCCAGGAGTATCAATAAGGTTTAAAACATACTCTTGACCTTGATATGTATATTCCATTTGGATTGCGTGTGATTTTATGGTAATTCCACGTTCGCGCTCCAAATCCATAGTATCTAATAATTGATCTTTCTTTTCTCTGTCAGTTACAGCGCCTGTAAACTCTAACAGCCTATCAGCAAGCGTGCTTTTTCCGTGATCAATATGTGCAATTATGCAAAAATTTCTAATGTGCTTCATCCTGTATCTTCATTCAACTTGCAAATATACTATTATTAATAGGTTTTAATCTATAAAAATTTTTCCCAACAAAACTTTAAATTTCGTTGAGAAAAAACATATAATTTATTTTTTTGATTAAAAAGAGTTATTAATCAACCCATTCAGCAATAAAAAGGTTAGTATCGTGAGATCCGTTATTATTTCTGTTTGATGAGAATACTAATTTTGTTCCGTCAGGAGAAAACATTGGGAATGCATCAAAAACAGCATCAAAAGTAATTTGTTCTAAGTTTTTACCGTCAATATCAATCATAAATAGATTAAATCCATCATGTTTTTCTTTGTGATGATTGGTAGAGAAGATTACTTTTTTTCCATTTGGATGAAAAAATGGTGCCCAATTCGCGCTTCCTAAATCGGTAATTTTTGTGAGTTCACTTCCGTCAACATTACAGATATATAATTCCATATTTGTTGGCATTACCAATCCTTGTGCTAATAAATCTTTATATTCTTTAATTTCTTTCTCAGTTTTAGGGCGTGATGAACGGAAAATTAATTTAGTTCCATCAGGAGAGAAAAATGCGCCACCATCATAACCCAACTCATGTGTTACTTGCTTTACATCACTTCCATCAATATTCATTGTAAACAGTTCTAAGTCGCCAGAACGTGTTGAAGTAAACACAATTTTATCACCTTTTGGAGAAACTGTAGGCTCAGCATCATACCCTTTTTCGTTGGTCAATTGCTTTAACTGATTTCCTTCTGTGTCAGCAACAAAAATATCAAATGTCTCATATACTGGCCAAATATATTTACCTCCATGATCTTCTTTTTTTGGAACAATCGGACAAGCAACATCGCCAAGGTGAGTTGATGAATATACGACGGTAGAATCTCCTGGAAGAAAATAACTACAAGTTGTTCGCCCTTTTCCGGTACTTACCATTTGAGGTATATTATGATCATGTTTTAAACTTTTTGCATCCATCACAAAAATTTGATCACACTCTAAATCCCAATGATTAGAAGCTTGAAAAACAAGTTTTTTCCCATCAAAACTCCAATAAGCCTCAGCATTGTCTCCTCCAAAAGTTAATTGTTTGATATTTTTTAAATGTTTCTCTTGAGGATATTGAATTTCGTTTACAATTTTTGTAGCACCAGAAACGGCATCTTCATTATGAGTCTCTTTTTTTTCAGTTTTACAAGAGAAAAGTAACGTTATAAAAAAAAGCGAATAAATATATTTCATCTATTGATATTATTAGTAATTTTGCGCAAAATAAGGCATATAATATGAAGAAAATATCGCTATTAGTAATTTTTATATCGCTATTTGGATGTAAAGAAGCGCTTAAGCCAGAAAACAAAATTAAAGAAGATGTTGCTTTTTTAACTGATGACAAATTAGAAGGAAGACAAACTGGAAGTGAAGGAGAAAAATTGGCTGCAGATTATATTGTTGAGCGTTTTAAAAAATTAGGGTTATCACCAAAAGGGACCGAAGGTTATTTACAACCTTTTAATTTTGTTCCAAAAGCGCATCCTCATGCAAAAGTAACATACAGAGAGATAAATTCAGATAGTACAATTACAGGAACAAACGTACTTGCCTATATAGATAATAAAGCGGAAAATACGATTATTATTGGTGCACATTATGATCATTTAGGTTATGGAGGAGAAGGAAGTCTTTATAGAGGTGAAGAAAAATTGATTCATAACGGAGCAGATGACAACGCAAGTGGAGTTTCAGTGATGTTAAATTTAGCAAGCAAGTTGAGAAACACTAATACAAGCAATAATTATTTGTTTATGGCTTTTTCGGGTGAAGAAATAGGGTTGTTAGGCTCTAATTTTTTTGTAAAAAATGCAACTTTAGAATTAGAGAACGTAAACTATATGATAAATATGGATATGGTTGGAAAGCTTAAAGAAGATAAATCATTGGCAGTATATGGTACGGGAACTGCAGCTGTATGGACTAAAACGATAGACTCTTTAAATACTGGTTTTAAGTTGATAAAAAAAGAATCAGGAGTTGGACCATCAGATCATACAAGTTTTTACTTAAGTGATATTCCTGTATTACATTTTTTTACTGGTCAACATAAAGATTATCACAAACCTACAGATGATGCAGAATTGTTAAATTATGAAGGTATGTATGCCATTTCAGATTATCTTTTCAAGATTATTTCAGATTTAGATAATAAAGAGAAATTGGTGTTTAAAAAGACGAAAAATGAAACAAGAAAAGGTGGTGGTTTTAAAGTTACTTTAGGCGTTATCCCTGATTATTTGTTTGACGGAAAAGGATTGCGTATTGATGGAGTTACCGATGATAAACCAGCTCACAAAGCAGGAATTGTAAAAGGTGATATTGTTATTAAAATGGGAGATATCAAGGTTGAAGGAATGATGGATTATGTGAAGTCTTTATCTAAATTTGAAAAAGGAGCAACGACCAAAGTTATTGTACTTCGTGATGGAAAAGAAATAGAAGTTACCGTTACTTTTTAGTCGTAGGATGACTGCCAAAAAATAAATTATAAGTGATTAAAATAGGAAACATAGAATTACCAGACTTTCCCTTGTTGCTTGCGCCAATGGAAGATGTTAGTGACCCACCATTTCGAGCATTGTGCAAAGAGCAAGGCGCAGATGTTGTATATACTGAATTTATTTCTTCAGAAGGTTTAATTAGAGATGCAGCAAAGAGTATAAAAAAACTTGATATCTACGAAAAAGAACGTCCTGTAGGAATTCAAATTTTTGGAGCTAATCTTGAATCAATGCTACAAACGATTGACATTGTTGAAAGGTCCAAACCTGACATTATTGACATCAATTTTGGGTGTCCCGTTAAAAAAGTTGTGTCAAAAGGAGCAGGAGCAGGAATTTTGAAAGATATCTGTCTGATGGAACAGTTAACTGCCGAAATGGTAAAAAGAACTAATTTACCAGTTACTGTAAAAACACGATTAGGATGGGATCACAACTCTATAAAAATTGTTGAAGTTGCAGAAAGATTGCAAGATGTAGGATGTGCCGCTATTTCAATTCATGGGAGAACACGAGCACAAATGTATAAAGGAGAAGCAGATTGGAAACCTATTGCTGCTGTAAAAAACAACCCAAGAATGCATATCCCTGTATTTGGAAACGGCGATGTAAATACGCCTGAAAAAGCGATGGAAATGCGCGATTTATATGGATTAGATGGTGCGATGATTGGTCGTGCGAGTATTGGAAATCCTTGGTTTTTTAAACAAGTAAAACATTACTTTAAAACAGGAGAACATTTACCTGAAATCACAATTGCTGATAGAGTTGAAACTGCAAAAAGACATTTGCAAATGGAGATTGATTGGAAAGAAAGTGAAATGCAAGGAGTTTTAGAAACAAGACGTCATTATGCAACTTATTTTAAAGGAATACCACATTTTAAAGAATATAGAATGAAAATGGTGACTTCAAATTCTTCACAAGAAGTATTTGATGCATTTGATGAGGTATTACAGAAGTTTGGGTGATTTATTCCTTTATTAAAATTGAACTAAGAATATACTCAACATTGCTTGAGTATTTTTTATATTTTTTTTCTGGAGTTATATAATAAAATGAATATAGATAACCTTTGTGTTTAAAATTATATTCTAAATGGTGCATTCTATTGTTCTTTTGAGAAAAATTATTGATATAAGTTACATCTAAAATCTGTACTTCTCCGAAGTTATTTTGCGCAATCAGAGTTTGCAATTTTTCAATATTAGAAAACTTCTCTTTTGCAAGTTTTACTCGATTTTTCAAAAAATTAGATAAACTCATACTATCTTTTAGAGAAGTTTTATATAAACTTACAAAAGTTATAGATTTCTCCCGAGTTTTGTCAAAAGTTCTTAACTTTTCTTTTTTTGGATAAAAAGACACAATTCTTTCAGAATCTTCATATGAATTATGATTAAACTCTTTCCAATTTATAGGTATATTAATAGTAACTAAACTATCACTATATATTTTGTTTTTTTGAGCGCTAATTATTTGCTGGCTAAATAAGATTAAAGCAATTACAAGTAAATTTTTCATAATCAACTTAATATTTTTTCATTTATCCTACTACTCGCAATAAACGAAGCAATAGACCCTAAAACAAGGATTGTAAAAAACACTACAATCACATTCCAAAATTGAAATTCTACAGGAAAAGCAAGTGATTGCGTAATCATAAAAAAGCCAAAGCGTTGTTGAGCAAACACTAAAATAATAGCAAGTGTCAATCCAATAAGCAAACCAAAGAAGGAGAGTAAAAATCCTTGGAGTACAAATATTTTTCTGATACCTTTTATCGTTGCTCCTAAATTATAAAGTGTTTTGAGGTTATTTTTTTTGTCAAAAATCATCATGATTAATGCGCCAATAACATTAAATAAAGCAATAATTAAAATCAATGTAAAAATAAGGTACGAAGCCAGGTTTTCAGTGTTTAGCATCTTGTAAAACACTGCGTTTAGTTGTTCTCTAGTCAGGATTTTATAATCGCTTCCAAGACTGTTTTGTAAGTTTTCTATGATAGTATCTCTATCATCAAGATTTGCTACTTTTACTTCTATTGCACTAATTTGATTTGGTTTATAACTCAATAATTCTTGTGCCAAGGCTATCGGAATAAAAGCATATTTTTTGTCTAGTTCTTCATTAAGCATAAAAATTCCTGAAGGTTGTGCGTAAACGGAATTCACATCTTTTTTAATACTTTCTACATAACCACTTCCTGCTTTTGGAACATAAATTTTTAATGGCTCTAGATAGTCATTAATACCCATCGAAAGTTTATTCGAAATTTGGTTCCCAACAACCACGTTATTAGTAAAATTAAAATCAATCCAATTACCAACAACAATTGCAGTGTCTATGTTATTTATTTTTAGGTAATTCTCTTCAACACCTTTAATAGATGCAAGATGTGTTTTGTTTTTAAAATCAAAAAAAGCACGTTCTTCAACTACTTTTGTGTAATGAGCAATGCCATTTATTTCTTCAATTTTAGATTTTATGCTTTCAGAAAAATCAATAGTTTTTCCTTTTACAGATGTAATTTTAAAATCTGGATCTGAAGTTTGTAAGAAATTAATGCTGAAAGTTTTTAACCCTGAAAATCCGGAAAGGACAATAAATAATGCCATTGTGCCAATAATTACACCAATTGCTGCAATTATTGTAATAATATTTATGGTGTTGTTACTGCTTTTTGAAAACAAATAACGTTTTGCAATGTACAGTGGAAAATTCAAAAATTATCTTTTTTGGCGTTTGTCTAAAATATCAGGATTTGTAATAGGATTGTCCTTATCTCCTTTTAAAGCGCTTTCAATTCCTTCAATATAATCTAAAGAATCATCTCCAAAAAATGCTAAATGAGGCATTCTGCGCAATTGATGTCTTGTTCTTCGAGCCATTTCATGACGAATGGCAACTGTATTTGAGATAATACCTTTCAATAATTCATCTCTTTTTTCTGATGGAAAAACACTGATAAAGACCTTTGCTTCAGACAAGTCTGTGGTTACACGAACTTTAGTTACTGATATTAGAACGCCTTTCATTCCGTCTTGTGCAGCCTTTTGAAGTACATCAACTAAGTCCTTTTGTAAAACACCTGCAATTTTTTTCTGTCTATTTGTTTCTTCCATTTGGCAAAAATACGCTTAAATTTCGATAATCTTGTTCAAAAATTAGGCTAGAAGTTAGAAAATCATTGATATTAAGGTATATATATATTATTTCTTATGGCATACATTGCCAATCCAATTCTGTTTTTTACATTTAATTTTTCAAATAAGACTTGTCTGTAACCATCAATAGTTTTAGGGCTTAAAAACATTTTCCCCGCAATTTCTCTATAGGTCATTTCAGTACAAGCATGTCTTATGAAAATCAACTCTTTTTCCTTGAGTTCTACTGATTTTTGCTCTTTAGAAAGTGAATTCATCAAAATATCAGTAACATCTTTAGTGTAATAAAATCCGTTTTTTATAACTTCTAATAACGCATACTCTAAGATAGATTTCTCTACATCTTTGAGTAGGTATCCTTTGGCACCAGCACGAAGCATTCTAAGTACTGTATCTTCATCATCTTCTACAGAAAGAGCCAAAACTTTAGCATTAGGATGGTGTTTCGTGAGCCATTCTGTTGTTTCAATGCCGTTCATTATTGGCATGTTAATATCCATCAAAATAACATCAGGAATTTTGTCTAATGTTGCAATTTTTTCTGTTAATTCTTTGCCATTATTGAACAAAGAGATGACTTCAAAGTCATCAAAAGAATCTACAATATTTCCAATTGCTTGGGAAAGCAGCAAATGATCCTCTACAATAACTACAGTATACTTTTTCATGGCTTAAAAATAGTGAATAATTTTTAAAATGGTTCCTTTTCCAATTTCAGAATTAAAATCTATTTCTGCATTGATTAGTTTAGCTCTGTTTTGGATGTTTAATAATCCTATTCCATTTTTAGAATCTTCAGAAGTATCATAACCAATGCCATCATCTTTAGCAGTTATATCTAAAGAGTTTTTTTGATAATTCAAATCGACCTTTAACGTTGTTGCTTTTGAATGTTTAATTGTGTTAGAGAAAAATTCTTGTAAAATTCTAAATAAAATAATCTCGACTTTTGGATCTAATTTATGAGTTTCGCCTATAACATTTAATTCAGATTTTATGAAATTAAGTCGATTAAAACGATCTATTTCGAGTTGTACAACCTTATAAAGTTCAATGTTTTTTACAAAATCAGGATTAATCAATTTTGATAGCGCACGTACTTCTTGCAAACCTTTACTAATGGTACCACTTACTTCTTTTATGTTCTCAGGAGTAGCAACTTGTAATTGTATTTTGGCAAGCGTTAATAACTGTCCGATATTATCATGCAGTTCCCAACTGATATTTCTAAGCGTTTGCTCTCTTATTTCTACTTGTGTTTCTGCAATTTCTTTTTCAAACTGTTTTTGAGCATTTTCTTGGTCTTGTAAGAGATTATTTTTTCTTTTTTGAAAAACAATAAATAACCATACTAATGATAATGTAATAATTACAACAATCAGTGTTGCTAAAATGATGACTATTTCGTTTCTTTCTTGCTCCATAAAAAACCGATGATTACACAAGATTGAGCAAAAATTGCTAAAGAAATTTGCAAAAAATATAAATCTCTGTTTTCAAGATAATTTATAATTGCCTGAAAAGGAATTGAGCCTAAATAATAGACCAATGAACCCAAAGTTATCCAAAAATAAAGAGACTTAGAATAGTTTAAAATTTTATCAGAATATAAAAACTCTTTTAAATATAGAATTAAAATAATACTTAACAATATTGAACCAACAACGGATGTATTTGATGCCCACATCGTCAAACCATATTTATAGACTTCAAAGAAAAAGACTAAATTGGTTATAGTTATAAATAGTTTTATTAATTTTTTATAGAATTCAACCTTCGTAATTGAGAGATACATTAAGAAAAGAAGGTTAAATTCAAAAAAAGTATAGATAGTATATAAACCATTTACTGAAAACCCATATTTAGATACTTGTGGACTTAATGTTTCTGTTAAGCAAATTATCCACAAGTAAATAAGGAAATAAGTAGTAAATTTTGAAGCAAATTTCTTATACTTAATTGTGGCTATTATTGCAGAAGTATATTCTAATATTTTAAGTAAAAGGATTAAACTCATTATTTATTAGTTCGGTGGTGAACCTTGACCTTTATTCATTGCAGAACTTGGAGTGTCTTCAAGTCCTTCCATCAAATTAACTATATATTTTTTAACATCTTTTTTACTGTATGTTAGGCTGTCAATTTCACTTAAATATGGTAATAATAAATCGCTTACAAAAGCAGGATTTCCATTTGTTGAATATAAAGGATCAAAAGATACTCTAGGGTTGTCACCTTTAGTGGTTGTTGGATTTAAAATCAGTGTTTGATAATTTTTTTGATTTCCATATATTGGCTTGTCAGGATAAGCAGCAGAAATAAAATTAAATCCAGTAATCTCTACACCACTATCTTTAGAAAGTTTTTCTACATAAGCAAGATATTTTTTTAAAGAATCAATTTGAAACCAGACTTCTCTTGTGTCTTCAAAACCTAATCCGTTTTTTAAAATAGGCTCTCTTGTGGCTTGGTATTGAGCCAACATAATCGCCATCTCTTTATAAGAAATAGATTGTTCTGGCCTGCCATCGTAAGTGACACAAAAATCATCTGTTTCAATATCAGAAGTTTTGGGCTTGCAAGAAATAAATGAAATAAAAATGATTAAAATAAAAAGGGACTTACATAGTAAATTTGTGATTTTCATCTGTTTATTTTGTTTGTAGTTGTATTGCTAAAATACATAATTTAATTGAGTTTACTTTCCGAAAAGCACCAAAAAACATTTAACTTATTCGAAATCAACAAAATACAATTTAGCGATATTTTGTTTTCTGAAACTTAAGGGTTTTTCCCCTTTTTTTAAAAGGGTTTTCCCTTTACAACTTTCAGTGTTTTCCCTCTTGTGAACACATAGGATTTACCTCAACTTTGTATTAGTTATTTGATTTAGTAAGGAAATCGAAAAAGGGAAAATTGCTATAAACACCTTGTCTTAATTGACAAGGTGTTTATTATTTTTTATATTTGCTAAATGAAACAAGCATGTTAAAAATATTGTTACTTAATGGCATTATTTATAGTGAACACATGTGAGGTTAAAAAACAATAGATATAAAAACATGAAAAAAATAGAACATATTGGTATTGCTGTTAAAGACCTTGACACTTCAAATGAATTGTTTGCGTCACTTTTTGGAAAAGAGCATTATAAAATAGAAGAAGTAGCAAGCGAAGGAGTAATAACATCGTTTTTTAAAGTTGGACCAAACAAAATTGAGTTGCTCCAAGCAACAACTTTAGAAAGCCCTATTACAAAATTTATTGAAAAGAAAGGAGAAGGTGTACATCATATTGCTTTTGCTGTTAAAGATATTGTATCAGAAATTAAAAGATTAAAATCTGAAGGGTTTATAGTGCTCAATGAAAAACCAAAAAAAGGTGCAGACAATAAACTAGTTGCCTTTTTACATCCAAAATCAACAAACGGCGTTTTAATAGAACTATGCCAAGAAATAGAATAATATTTTGATTGTCCGTAAAGTGGTGTAAAGTAACAAAGCGCGTCATTCGGAACATCAATTATATACGTCTTTGCGAAGGAGGTACGACTGTGGCAATCTGTTTATTAATAGTGAGATTGCCACATTTTACTTTAAAAAAGTAAAATTCGCAATGACAACAGATTTAAATTTTTAATCATTTAATTTTTTAATACGAATTCGTATCTTGCGCAAAACTTATTAGAGAATAAATGTCAAAATCATTTGAAAAATATCAAAAACGTCGCTTACGATCATCATACTTTTCGGTAGTTGTGAGTATTGCTTTGGTATTATTTTTATTAGGGTTATTGGGTTTGTTAGTGTTAAAAACCAAAACAATTTCTGATCATTTTAAAGAGCAAGTCGCTATAACTGTTTTTTTAAATGATAGCGCTAAAGATAAAGATGTTAAAGAATTACAATCAACTTTAGAAGCGCAAGAATATGCAAAGGCAGTTGATTTTGTGTCAAAAGAGACGGCAGCGAAAGAATATAGTAAAGATATTGGCGAAGATTTTATAGAATATTTAGGAAAAAACCCATTAAAAAACGCCATAAACATCTATGTAAAATCTGATTTTGTGACGCCAGAAAAAATGACGGAGATTGATGAGGAATTGTCAAAAAACAACAATGTTTTTGAAGTTTCTTATGATAAATCTTTGATTGATTTACTGACTAAAAATATCAAGCGAATTAGTTTTTGGGTATTAATTTTTAGTGGACTGTTTATGCTGATTGCAGTTGTTTTGATTAACAGCGCTATTAGATTATCGGTATATTCAAAACGATTTACTATTAAAACAATGCAAATGGTTGGCGCGACAAAAGGTTTTATTAGAAAACCATTTCTTTGGAAAGGTGTTCAACTTGGTATTGTTGGTTCTTTGGTTGCAATTTTAGGAATTGCAGGCGTTATTTATTATATGAATAAAACATTGCCAGAAATGAAAATAATGGATGATAGGTTATTGTTAGCAATACTATTTGCTGCAATTTTATTGATAGGAATATTTATAACATTATTGAGTACATTTTTTGCAACAAGGCGTTTTTTGAACTTAAGAACCGAAGATTTATATTATTAACGATATGGCAGATAAAAAGGACAAAAAAGAAGAGAAAGGAGCATTTCTTTTTGAAAAGAAAAACTACACAATAATGCTTATTGGTTTAGCGGTTATTGCACTTGGATTTATATTGATGTCTGGAGGCGGAAGTGAAGATCCAAATGTGTTTAACGAAGAGATTTATAGTTTTCGTAGAATAAGATTAGCACCAACTTTAGTGTTGATTGGTCTTGCGATTGAGGTGTATGCAATACTTGCCAAGTCTAAAAAATAATGAGTTATTTAGAGGCTATTATTTTAGGAATTATTCAAGGTTTAACAGAGTTTTTACCTGTTTCATCGAGTGGACATTTAGAATTGATGAAAGCTATTTTAGGCGATAATTCTCTGCCTGAAGAGAGTTTTACATTCACAGTAATTTTACATTTTGCAACAGCATTGAGTACGATGGTAGTTTTCAGAAAAGAAATTGCTGAAATTTTTAAAGGATTATTCCAGTTTAAATGGAATGAAGAAACACAATTTTCCTTAAAAATTATTGTTTCCATGCTTCCTGCAACGATGATTGGTTTCTTTTTTGAAGAAAAATTAGCATCTTTTTTTGGCGGTCAAATTTTACTCGTAGGTTTTATGCTGCTAATTACAGCCTTGTTACTTTTATTTGCTGATAAGGCAACCAACACTAATAAAAACACCTCTTTTGGAAGTGCATTTGTGATTGGTGTTTCGCAAGCGATCGCAATGTTACCAGGAATTTCACGTTCAGGAGCCACAATATCAACAGCAGTTTTATTAGGAATTGACCGAACAAAAGCAGCCAAATTTTCATTTTTGATGGTTGTTCCACTGATTTTTGGGAAAGTAGCCAAGGATATTTTAGGAGGAGAAATAAGTTTTGAAAGTTCACAAATAGGAGTTTTCTCAGTTGGATTTTTAGCAGCATTCGTCTCAGGATTATTTGCTTGTACTTGGATGATTTCATTGGTCAAAAAGAGCAAACTCTCTTATTTTGCATTGTATTGTGCAATTATTGGAGCAGTTGCAATAACATTCGCCTTAATGAACTAATGTTATTCTGAGCAAAGTGAAGAATCTATTAAAAAACATAAGAGTCGCTTTCAGATTCTTCGTTTCACTCAGAATGACAGACAATTATGAAGCGAGCATGTTAAAAAGTTTATTCCCCAAAGAAATGATTAATAGCGAACAGCATGTGACCAACTTAATAAAATAATATTGACACATGAAAACACTTGAAGACTTTCAAAACGGACAAGTTTTATTGATAGACAAGCCATTAAACTGGACTTCCTTCCAAGTAGTGAATAAACTGCGTTGGGAAATACGACAAAAATTTAATATCAAAAAAATTAAAGTTGGTCATGCAGGAACGTTAGATCCTTTAGCAACAGGATTATTGATATTGTGTACAGGAAAGTTCACCAAGAAAATTGACACCTATCAAGCGCAAGAAAAGGAATATACAGGAACCATAACTGTTGGTGGAACAACACCAAGTTATGACCTTGAAACAGAAATCAATGAAACTTTTCCTACAGACCATATTTCAGACGAACTGATTCATGAAACTACAAAGCAATTTGTTGGAACAATAGATCAGAAACCACCAATTTTTTCTGCATTAAAAAAAGACGGAAAGAAACTCTATGAAATTGCAAGAGCAGGAGAAACCGTAGAAATTAAAACACGTAAAATCACAATTTCAACTTTTGAAATAACAAATATTGACTTGCCAAATATAGATTTTAGAGTTGTGTGTAGTAAAGGAACGTATATTCGTTCGTTGGCTTTTGATTTTGGACAAGCATTAAACTCAGGAGGCCATTTAAGCGCTTTACGAAGAACAAAGATTGGAGATTTCTCTGTTGATGATGCTCAAAGTGTTGAAGGTTTTATTGAAGGATTAAAATAGCAACATTATATAAAAAAAACTCGTAAACCTTTTTAAGATTTACGAATTTTTTCGTGATTAACTAACTCAAACTTTTTTAATACTCTAGACCATAATAGTCCATTACATCTTCGTAATTGTTTACATCTACTCCTGCAGCTTCTAATTGACTTAATGCGTTAGTATTAGTTTTTCCTACTGTATTATCGGTTATTAACATAAATCGGTATTCTGTAGCGCCAGGATTTAAGACTCCATTTGTTTGATACGCATGCATCACTATAGTATCCAAAGCATAGTTAAATAAAATATGTTGATCCAATGAACCGGTATTATTTTGCCATTCGAATGGTAATGCATACCAGTTACCAAAAAGCAGCATATATCCAAGTACTGTACCGTGATCGATAATATCTTGATTTACAGCAGTGTCGGTAATTGAAAAGGTGTTCGTAGTAGTTCCTAGGTAACTTCCACTAGTCCAAGAAACATCACCGTTTGGAACGCTTATAACTGTAACATTCGCATTTCCGTCTGTACCATTAGTTCCATTAGTTCCATTAGTTCCAGCAGTACCTGCAGGTCCTGTTGCTCCATCATCGCCATCACAAGCAACTGCAAAGACTAACATTAATGCCATCATACCGTACGTTAAAAATTTTAATTTTTTCATAATATATTGTTTTAAATTAGTATTATGTTACAAATATCAATTAATTATAACACAATACACCAATGTAAAACCCTGAAAATCACCAAGGTAAAACCCTTAATTTTACTAAGGAAAAGCCCTGTTTAATTATTAGGGTTTTTCCTGTTTCTTTATCGTTTCTCTCAATATAAAGCATTGAAAATCTTTATATTGGAGATGAGTTTAAGTTCAATTAGTAAATACAATTTTTTAAATAATCAAGTTGCTTTATAGCGAAGTGTAGTAAGTGTTCTTTGCAAACAATTAAAAATCACAAAAACCGATTATGCCAACTCTCCGTAATTGGAATTTCCCAATTATTGGTTAACTCCTCTTTGGTATTAATCAAGTTATTAAATACAACGGATTTAATTTCTACCCCACA
This sequence comes from Lutibacter sp., assembly GCA_002733665.1. Classification (GTDB taxonomy): domain Bacteria; phylum Bacteroidota; class Bacteroidia; order Flavobacteriales; family Flavobacteriaceae; genus Urechidicola. The sequence goes on along the minus strand of NVWM01000003.1, from coordinate 32,012 downwards.
ATATTTCCTCAATATCAGTCAGCTTAAACCCTTTTGCTTTTAATAAAATTAAATAATGGTATAATAAATCTGCTGCTTCGTTTTTAAATAAATCAGCATTGTCATCTTTGGCTTCTATCACCAATTCAACAGCTTCTTCTCCAACTTTTTGAGCCACTTTATTTATTCCTCTTTTGAATAGTTTGTTGGTGTATGATTCTTCATCGTTATCATCAATTCGTTGATGTATTATCTGTTCTAATTCGTATAGAAACCCTTTCGAAGTTTCTTCATTAAAACAATTGGTAGAACCTGTGTGACATGTAGGCCCTTTTGGGATTACTTTAATTAAAATGGTGTCATTATCACAATCAATCTGAATATCATTTACGGCTAGAAAATTACCAGATTCTTCGCCTTTTGTCCACAATCTATTTTTGCTTCGGCTAAAAAAAGTAACTCTATTTTCTTTGTTCGTTTTAGTATATGCTTCTTCATTCATATACCCAAGCATTAATACTTGTAATGTATTTACATTTTGTATAATTACTGGAACGAGTCCGCCTCCTTTTGTGAAATCTATTGTTTTCATATGTTTATTTTCTAATTGGTATATTTTGCTGTATCAAGTATTCTTTTAATTTAGGAATTGGTAATTCACCGTAATGAAAAATACTTGCCGCAAGTCCTGCACTTATGTTGGTGTTTTTAAATAAATCAACAAAATGTTCCTTTGAACCAGCACCTCCTGAAGCAATCACAGGAATATTAATTAAATTACTTACGCTAAACGATATATCTAATGCAAAACCGCTCTTAGTACCATCATTATTCATAGAAGTAAGCAACACCTCTCCTGCTCCTAATCTTTCAACTTCTTTTACCCAATCCAATGTTTTTAAAAGTGTAATCGTTCTTCCGCCATGCACAAAAACCATCCAATCCTTTTCTATCAACTTTGTATCAATTGCGACGACGACACATTGCGAACCAAATTTATCAGCAATCTCTTTGATTAATTTTGGATTTTTTACTGCTGACGAATTCACACTTACTTTGTCTGCGCCTGCTTTTATCAATCTTGCAGCATCTTCCAGTGAGTTGATTCCTCCACCAACTGTAAATGGAATATTGATTTCTTGAGCAATTTTTTTAACCAATTCTATTAACGTTACACGCTTTTCAATAGTTGCTGTAATGTCTAGAAATACCAATTCATCAGCGCCTTGTTGTACATATTTTTTAGCCAATTCTATTGGATCTCCAGCATCTTGAATATCAACAAAATTTATACCTTTTACAGTTCTTCCATCTTTGATATCTAGACACGGAATAATTCTTTTCTTTAGCATAATTTCTGCAATTCTTTAAGTGAAATATTCCCTTCATAAATCGCCTTCCCAAGTATCGCACCTTCACAACCCATTTTTTTTAGTTGCAATAAATCATCCATACTAGAAACGCCACCACTTGCAATCAAGTTAACTTCCGTTTTTTGAAGGATCTCTTTATATAAATCATTGGAAGTGCCTTGTAACATACCATCTTTTGCAATATCAGTACAGATTACATATAAAATTCCTTTTTCTTCGTAGGATTTAATAAAGTCCAACACATCTAAATCCGATTCTTTTAACCAACCATTCGTAGCAATTTTTCTGTTGTTACAGTCTGCCCCTAAAATGATTTTTTCGCTTCCATATTTTGAAATCCATTGTTTAAATAATTTAGGATTATTGGCTGCAATACTTCCTCCAGTAACCTGTGATGCACCACTTTCAAATGCTATTTCTAAATCTTTATTAGATTTTAATCCTCCTCCAAAATCTATTTTTAGATTCGTTTTAGAGGCTATAGATTTTAATATTTTATAGTTTATAATTTGCTTTGATTTTGCACCATCTAAATCTACTAAATGCAAATATTGAATTCCGTTGTCTTCAAATTCCTTGGCAACTTCAAGCGGATTTTCATTGTATATTATTTTTGTGTTATAATCTCCTTTTGAGAGTCGCACACATTTACCATCTATGATATCTATTGCAGGTATTATTCTCATAACGCTAAAAAGTTTTTAAGTATTTGTTCGCCAACAGTTGCCGATTTTTCTGGGTGAAATTGAGTCGCATAAAAATTATCTTTCTGTAAAGCAGCACTAAAAGAAAATATATAATTGCACTCTGCACTTGTTTCTTCGCATAATTCTGCATAAAAACTATGCACAAAATATACATCTTCAGGCGCATTTATGTTCTTAAATAAACCTCCTTTCAATTTGTACAAACTATTCCATCCTATATGCGGTACTTTTTCTTTTGGAGGAAATAATTTAACCCTCGCATTAAAAATACCCAAACAATCTGTCGTCCCTTCTTCACTTGAAGTACACATCAATTGCATTCCTAAACAAATACCCAAAAACGGCTGTTTGATTTCTTTTATGAAAGTATCAAGTTCATATTCTTTTAGATAACTCATTGCAGTACTTGCTTCTCCTACTCCTGGTAAAATCACTTTGTCAGCACTCAATATTTCATCTTTATCTCTTGTGATAATAGACTCATATCCAAGCCTCTTTAGAGCATTCTGAACCGAACTTACATTTCCTGCATTGTAATCTATAATTGCTATCATATGATCCCTTTTGTGCTTGGAATTGAATAATTTTCTGTTTTCTTTACTGCCATTTTTATGGCTTTGGCAAATGCTTTAAAAATAGATTCTATTTTATGGTGTTCGTTGTCTCCTTCAGATTTAATATTCAAATTACATTTTGCTGTATCTGTAAAAGATTTGAAAAAGTGCATAAACATTTCTGTAGGCATTTCTCCAATCATTTCTCTTTTAAAATCGGCTTCCCACACGAGCCAAGGTCTTCCTCCAAAATCGATGGCAACCTGAGTTAAGCAATCATCCATAGGTAATAAAAACCCATATCTTTCAATCGCTTTTTTTGATTCCAATGCTTTTATAAAAGCCTCTCCTAAAGTGATTGCAACATCTTCAATTGTATGATGCTCATCGATTTCTAAATCTCCTTTTACATTGATATTTAAGTCAATAGTTCCATGTTTTGCAATTTGCTCTAGCATGTGATCAAAGAAGCCAATACCTGTAGAAATTTCATTTTTTCCATTTCCGTCTAAATTTATTGCTACTGCAATTTCGGTTTCTTTAGTCACTCTTTTTACATACCCTACTCGTGGCTTAGATTTTAAATACTGATAAATTTCATTCCAACTGGTTGTTGAAAGTATTGCATTATCATTTTCATCACCAATAAAAATACCTTTACACTTTAAGTTTTTTGCCAATTCTATATCTGAATTTCTATCACCAATGACAAATGAGTTTTCTAAATCATAATTTCCATAAATATATTTTTGCAGCAATCCAGTTCTTGGTTTGCGCGTTGGTGCATTTTCTTCTGGAAATGACTTGTCAATTAGAATTTCAGAAAATAGGATTCCTTCATTTTCAAATGCTTGAACTACTTTGTTTTGAGCAGGCCAGAAAGTAGCCTCGGGAAAAGAATCTGTTCCCAATCCATCTTGATTGGTCACCATCACCAATTCATAATCCAATTCATTCACGATTTTTGACAATCCTTGAAAAACTCCTGGATAAAATTCTAACTTTTCTAAACTATCCAATTGATAATCAACTGGAGGCTCAATTACCAAAGTGCCATCTCTATCTATAAACAATACTTTTTTCATGTGTTTAATTTTTATTATTTTTTAACGGTCACATGCTGTTCGCTATTAATCATTCTCTTAAATGATAAAACTTTTAGCATGCTCGTTTCATACTATTTCGTTTAAAACATTCATTAATTTTTCATTCTCTCGCTTAGTTCCAATAGTAATTCTAAGACAGTTCTTAATTTGAGAGTTTCGATTTCTAACAACTATTCCTTTACTGATTAATTCAGCAAATACTAATTGAGAATCTGTAAATTCTACTAAAAGGAAATTTGCATCAGAAGGGAAAATTTTATTTACACAGGTTAAATTTGATAATGCAATTCTCAATATTTCCCTCTCAAGAATGATTTCGTCTATCTGATTTTGGATAGATTCCTTATTCTTGATAACATTTAGCGCAGCATCGATACTCAAAGAATTGATATTATACGGAGGCTTAATTTTATTTAATATTGAAATGACTTCTGGACTTGCAAATGCAGTTCCCACTCTTGCGCCAGCCAAACCATAGGCTTTACTAAAAGTCTGTAATACCACTAGATTTGGAATCTCTTGAAGCAGTGAAATTGCACTTTTATTAATAGAAAAATCAATATACGCTTCATCAACAACTATTAATCCGTTAAAATTAGTAGCAATTTCTTTGATGCGTTCAGAATCCATTGAATTTCCTGTAGGATTATTTGGCGAACAAATAAATATCAATCCATCAGATTTTAAATTTGATAGAATCTTTTCAGAAGATGGTAATTCAAAAGTCTTTGTCAAAGGCAATTCTACCAAATCAATATTGTTAATTGCCGCAGAAACTTTGTACATTCCATATGTTGGTGGAAAAATATAGGCTTTGCTTAATCTAGGTTCGCAAAAAGCTCTGAATAATAAATCAATTGCTTCATCACTTCCATTCCCAATAAATATCTGTTCTAATGGCACATTCTTTATTTTCGAAATCTCAGTTTTAAGTTTCAATTGTAACGGATCTGGATATCTATTTAATTCCGTCTCATTTGGATTCTCATTGGCATCTAACCAAATGTCAGCTTTTCCTTTAAATTCATCTCTAGCAGAACTATAAGCCTGCATATTGAAGATATTTTTCCGAATTATTTTATTTATATCAAACATCTTGAAGTCCTTTTAATCTGAGTGTAACTGCATTTTTGTGTGCAAATAATTGTTCTGCTTCTGCCATCAATTCAATTGCTGGACCTATGGCAAGTATTCCCTCTTTATTTAATTTTTGAAACGTGATTTTCTTTACAAAACTATCTAATGAAACTCCGCTATAATTCTTAGCATAACCATTTGTAGGTAATGTATGATTTGTTCCACTTGCATAATCTCCAGCACTTTCGCAACTATAATTCCCAAGAAATACAGAGCCTGCATTTATAATTTTGCCGATAAATTCATTAGCATATTCACTAGCAATAATCAAATGTTCTGGCGCGTATTGATTGCTAAAATCAATACAACCTTCCAAGTTTTCAAGTAAAATAGATTGACTGTTTTCCAGGGCTTTTATAGCGAAGTTTTTTCTAGGTAATTGTGCCAATTGTATTTCTAGTTGTTTATCGACTTCGATGATAACATTCTCATCATTAGACAATAAAATGACTTGACTATCTGCGCCATGTTCAGCTTGTGATAATAAATCTGCTGCAACAAATGATGGATTGCATGTTTTATCGGCAATAATTAACACTTCGCTTGGTCCTGCAGGTAAATCGATTGCAATACCTTCTTGCTGAGCTAACTCTTTTGCTTTTGCAACAAATTGATTTCCAGGACCAAATATTTTATATACTTGAGGAATCGTTTCCGTACCATAAGTCATTGCTGCTATTGCTTGTGCGCCACCAACTTTAAATATTTTTGTAGCACCAACTAATGATGCTGTATATAAAATTGCAGGATTTATTTTTCCATTTTTATCTGGAGGTGTACACAAAATTACTTCTTTACATCCTGCTATTTTTGCTGGAATACCTAACATTAATATGGTAGAAAATAATGGTGCTGTTCCTCCTGGAATGTATAACCCAACTTTTTCAATAGCCACATTTTTTCTCCAACATTTTACACCTTTAGTTGTTTCAATAATAGGTTCTACTATATTTTGAGAAGCATGAAACTTTTCAATATTAGTTGCAGCTATTTTTATGGCATTCTTTAAATCTTCTGAAACAATCTTTACAGCCTCATTTATTTCATTTTCACTGACTACAAATGAACTTAAAGTAGCCTTATCAAACTGCTTTGTAAAATCAAATAACGCCGTATCTCCTTTTAATTTCACCTCAGATAAAATGTCAGAAACTACTTTCGTAAATTGATTGCGTTCAAATTCTGGTCGTGCTAATAGTTCAGACCAATCTTTTCTTTTTGGATATTTTATAGTTTTCATCATATAACCATTTTATCAATTGGAACTACTAAAATTCCCTCTGCACCAGTAGATTTCAATTCATCAATTACTTCCCAAAACTCATTCTCTTTTATAACACTGTGCAAAGAACTCCAACCTTCTCTTGCTAATGGTAAAATCGTTGGGCTTTTTAATACAGGTAAAATTGAAGTTACTTTTTCAATATTTTCATTAGGTACATTCATTAATATATACTTCGTATTTTTTGCTCTAAGTACTGCCTGAATTCTAAAAAGTAAACGTGATAGAATAGCCTCTTTTTCTTCATTCAAGTATTTACTCTTAGCCAATACTGCTTCTGATTTTAAAATAACTTGTGTTTCTTTTAAACCATTTTTAAAGAGTGTACTTCCTGAACTCACGATATCACATATACCATCAGCAAGACCAATATTCGGCGCAATCTCCACAGAACCAGAAATAACATGTATATCAGCTTTAATATTGTTTTTATCTAAATAGGATTGAACAGTATTCGGATATGAAGTCGCAATTTTTTTACCTTTAAAATAGTTTAAAGTTTCATTTTCAACGTTTTTTGGAACTGCTAATGAAACTCTACATTTTGAAAACCCTAATTTTTCAACAACCTTAACTTGTTTTTGCTTCTCTATCAATAAGTTCTCTCCTATTATAGCAATATCAACAACTCCATCTTCTAGATATTGAGGAATATCAGAGTTTCTGAGGTATAATAATTCTATTGGGAAATTTGATACTTCGACTTTAAGTTGATCTATCCCATTTTTAATGTTGATACCACAACTTTTTAATAGTTTGATGGAATCTTCATTCAATCTTCCACTTTTTTGAATCGCAATTTTAAGTTTACTCATTACTTCTTTTTTATTGTTTGAGTAAACCAAGGAGAAGGAGAATTGTGAACACAAAAAACCCGTTTGATTTACTCAAACGGGTTTCAGAAAAATTTATATTAAATTACATATATCACTTTCTTCTCGCTTGAGTGCAAGTATGAAAATGGCGATGATGTAATTGATTTGTATTCATTTCGATTATTATGTTGGCTCAAAGATATATAGTTTTAATCTTCTTGCAAATTCTTTTTAAATTATTTTAAAAAAAGTTTTGCTGAATGTATTCCATTTAATTGTTTAAGGGGGATACTGAAACAAGTTCAGCACATCTAAGCGAAGTTAATTTTTAATGAGTTAAGAGTCATACTAAATTACAAAAACCGATTATGCCAACTATCAGTAATTGGGATTTCCCAATTATCTGCTAACTCTTCTTTGGTGTTAATCAAATTATTGAATACTATAGTTTTCGCAGAAACAGCCTTCTTTTTCACCAATTTTTGAAATTCTTTTAAATCTTTGTATTGCACATATTCACCTTGCTTAAAAGAGACATTTAACTTGTCTAGAAGTTCTACTTCGTATGTTGCTTGTAAAGACAAAATGAACAAAACAGAATCATCAATAGCAGTTACAGAAAGAGATTCCAATGTTTGATCAACAGCAAAAATTATAAAACGATCGTATTTGATTTGATAGGAAGCGATGATTTCATTTCCATTATCATTCCAAGAAGTTAAAAAGCCTTCAATCTTTTGAGTGATTTCTTTCACCTCTTCAGGATAGAATTTTCTACTCGATTGGTAAATCCAAATTTTAGATTCGTTAGGAAGTTTAGTAAAGTCAACAAACATATTAAAAAGTGATTATTTTTATGAGCAGCAAAAGTAGAGAAACAATTGTTAAAACTTTTAGTAAGAGTAGAATAATTACTATTTTTACACACTTCAAAAATATGAATAGACAGATTATTTACATAGTATTAGTATTGTTTTTGACGATTTCTTGTAAGTCAGATAATAATAAACTTGAAACAACTAGCGATTCAATTGATAGCCTTGCGCAGCAAGATGTGAATGTTAGTAGTATTGGAATCACACTATCTCCAAAAGCAAAAAAAGAAATAGAAACTTGGTTGGAGTATCAGATGATACAATCTAAAATTGACGGATATAACAAGACTACAAAGAGCCAAGCCTTGTTAAATGCTATGGAATTAGCAGAGTTGGTTGCAAATGCTTCAGACACTATTGATATAAAAAAATTAGATCGTCCTGATATAAAAATTAGATTCAATGTATTGCGAAATCATGCTTTGCGATTAGATGATATGTCAACAATAACAAGTATTTCAGAACAAGAAGTAATGACTGAAGTGACAAGTGTTTTAGATGCTTTTTCGGCATTAAACGAGAAGATTAACATTATCTATAAGATTGAAGAATACGAACAGGAATTAGATGTTGTTTCTGAGCCAATAGAAACTATTGATGTAAAACCATCATCAAGTAAGAACGAAATTAAAACAATTAAAACTCTTCAAAACGAAAATAATAAAAAGTCCAGAGAATTAATACCATTAAAAAAAGGAGCTATTAAAAAGAAGAAACCTCTTAAATAAATGTTAATATATTACTCAAAGGGCTAATAAGCATAGATTTAAACTAAATTAGCAAAAGAATAAAAACTAAATTAAAAAACATGAAAACAAACTATATCAAAGCAGGATTGCTTACTATCGCAGTTGCTGTAGGTGTAACTTTAAATTCTTGTAAAAAAGAAGTTGAAACACCAAAAATTCCAGGAATCGATTTAGCAAAAATGGATCCTACTATAAAACCAAGTGATGATTTTTTTAAATATGTAAACGGAAGTTGGTTAGAAAACACTGAAATTCCATCTGATAGAACAAGTTGGGGAAGTTTTAATGAATTGCGAAAAACAACCGATGCAGATGCATTGGCAATTTTAAAAGAAGCAATTGCAAAAGGAGAATCCACTTTAAAAGATGCTGCAAATGTGAAGACAATGACTGACCAGCAAAAAGCAGTAAACCTTTTTGAGTCAATTATGGATACTGTTGCAAGAGATAAGCAAGGAATTGAACCTTTAAAACCTTATTTAGCAAAAGTAGATGCAGTAAAAAACATAGATGATTTACAAAAATTGTTAATAGAAATGGAACCTTATGGTGGTATTGGTTTCTTTGGAGCTGGAGTTGGTTCTCACCCAAAAAACAGTAATATCAATGCAGGATTTTTAGGTGGAGGAACACTTGGGTTATCAAGAGATTACTATGTAGACATGGATGAAGATACAAAAGCGAAAAGAGAGAAATATCGTACTCATGTCGCTCGTATGTTACAGATTATTGGAGATACAGAAGAAGAGGCGAAAGCAAATGCAGATAAAGTTTTAGCATTTGAAACTCGTATGGCTGCACCAAGAATGACCAAAGAAGATAGGAGAGATGCTCGTAAGCGTTTCAATCCTAAATCTATGGCTGATTTAAATAAAATGACTCCTTCAATAAATTGGAGAGCATATTTTGATGGTATTGGAGCAAAGAGTTTAGATACAGTTATTGTAACTGATCCAGGATATTTTACAGCTTTAGAAACGCTGTTAAAAGAAAACAATGTTGATGATTGGAAAAACTATTTACGTTGGTCAGTTATTGATGTAAACGCAGGATATTTATCAACAGATATTGAAAAAGCAAACTGGGAATTTTATGGAAGAGATTTAACCGGAGCTAAAGCAATGAGAGATCGTGAAGAGAGAGCTTTAGGCACATTAAATGGAAGTATAGGTGAAGCATTAGGAAAGTTATATGTAGATGCTAAGTTTCCGCCAGAAGCAAAAGTAAAAGCTGACAAAATGATTAAAAATGTGATGCTTGCTTTTGAAAATAGAATTAACAATATTGAATGGATGGCTCCTGAAACAAAGGAGAAAGCGATTGAAAAATTGCGAAAAATGAATGTAAAAATTGCATATCCTGATGTTTGGAAAGATTATTCAGCATTAGCATCTACAAGTGTTAAAGATGGAGGAACCTATTTTGATAATACATTAAACTTAAAGAAATGGAGTTTTAAAGAAGATTGGGCAAAACTAGGAAAAGAAGTTGACAAGAGTGAGTGGATGATGGCTCCTCAAGTTGTAAACGCTTACTTTATGCCTCCTTATAATGAAATTGTATTTCCAGCGGCAATCTTACAGCCACCTTTCTATAACTACCAAGCAGATGATGCTGTAAATTATGGTGGAATTGGAGCAGTTATTGGTCATGAGATCTCTCATTGTTTTGATGATTCAGGATCTCGTTATGATGGAGATGGAAACTTAAATAACTGGTGGACAGAAGATGATTTAACGAAGTTTACTGCTTTAGGTAAGCAGCTTGAAGATCAGTATAGTGCTGTTGAAGCATTGCCAGAGGTTAAACTGAATGGTAAATTTACTTTAGGAGAAAATATTGGAGATTTAGGTGGAGTTAGTGCTGCTTATGACGGACTTCAAATTGCGTTAAAAGAAAGCGGTCAAACAGAATCTATTGATGGGTTTACTCCAGAGCAACGTTTCTTCATGTCTTGGGGAACTATTTGGAGAACTAAGATGAGAGATGATGCTTTGAAAAACTTAATTAAAACAAATACACATTCTCCGGGAATGTATAGAGCAGTAATGCCTCTTCAAAATGTAGATGCTTTTTATGAAGCGTTTGACATTAAAGAAGGAGATAACATGTATATAAAACCTGAAGATAGAGTAAGGATTTGGTAATATAACTTGATTGAAAAATCAGTTTGAATGTCATTTTGAGCGAAGTCGAAAAATCTTATTTTAATAATAGATTCTTCATTTCATTCAGAATGACATTTTTTATTTAATTAACTCATTGATTTTAGCATAAATCAAATTTGACTCCCAACCTCTATACAGTAAATAATCTGCCAATTTCTTCCTCTTTTTTTGAGGATGGCTTTCTTTAATAGCATCAAATCGTTTTTGAGCAAGTTCATTGAATGTATTGATGTAATCCTTTTCGTCAATCTCTTTCAATGCTGTTTTTATATTATAGGCTGATATATCTCTGAATTTTAATTCACGAACAATTCGTTGCTTGCCCCATTTTTTTATTCTGAATTTCCCTCTTGCGAAACTTTTAGAGAAGCGTTCTTCATTTAAAAAATTATGTTCAATAAGATGTACTATAATTATATCATGAGTTTCAGGAATCATTCTGTAATCATATAATTTTGAAATAATTTCTTTATGACATCTATCTTGATAAACGCAATAACGTTCCAATGCTCGCTTGGCTTCTTCAATGGTATATGATTTTTGAGGATTCATTAATGCAAGATACTTTTTTATAACATCAAAAAAAATCCAAAGTCAAAGACTTCGGATTTTAAAAATTGTGTTTTGAATAATTAATTAATAACTGTTTTAGGTGCTACTTTTCTTTTTAACCACATTTTAAATTTTGTAACCAAGAAAAATAATATTGGAACTATAATCAATGTTAAAAAAGTAGCAACAAACAATCCATAAATAACAGTTTTTGCTAGTGGTCCCCAAAAAATAACGTTATCACCTCCAACATATATATTGGCATTAAAATCACTTGCAAGGGTAAAGAAATTAATGTTTAAACCTGTTGCTAACGGAATTAAACCAAGAATGGTTGTAATTGCAGTTAACAATACAGGACGTAAACGTGCTTTTCCTCCATTTACAATAGCCTCAAATAGAGTTTCTGTGTCTACGTACTCATCTTTATCAATAAGATGTTCAACTTTTTTTCTATCAATCAATAATTGTGTATAATCTAAGAGTACCACACCATTATTCACTACAATTCCTGCGAGTGAAATAATTCCCATCATAGACATCATAATTACAAATGAATTTCCTGTGATTATAAGTCCTCCAAAAACACCAATCAAACTTAAAAAGATGGCAATCATAATAATTGCAGGTTTTGAAACGGAGTTAAATTGAAATATCAAAATAAAGAAAATCAATCCTAAACCGGTAAAAAATGCTCCCATTAAAAAGTTCATTTGTTTGGTTTGCTCTTCAATTTGACCAGTATAATCAATCTTAACTTCCTTTGGCTTTTCAGTAAATGAATGCATTTCATTTTGAATTTGAGATACAATTGCTCCAGCATCAGTAAATCCTGGAGATAATGCTGAATATACAGTTACAACACGTTTTGTTTCTTTGTGTTTTATAGAACTAAATCCAGACGTATTTTTTTGTGTCGTTACTGCAGATACAGGAACTTCCTTAATTTTTCCTGATGCTGGATCTCTAAATGTTATTTTTTGATTAAAAATAGCACTTGTGCTGTATCTATCTTCTTCATTAAAACGAATATAAATATCATAATCATCTCCGTCTTTTTTATATATTCCTGCTTTAGCTCCAAAAACAGCATTACGTAATTGTTGTCCAACTTGTCCTGCGGTTACACCTAATTCTCCTGCTTTTTTTCGATCAACCACAACTTCCATTGATGGTTTTGATTTACTCACATCAATTTTTAATTCGTCAATACCTTGAATGTTTTTAGAGTTGATAAAATCACGCATTTTTTCGGCTGTAGCAATCAATTCTGTATAATTCTCTCCTTCGAGTTCTATATTGATTGGATAGCCTACAGGAGGACCAACAGCATCTTTTTCAACAGAAATAGAAATTCCAGGATATACATCTTTTAATGTTTCTTGAATCTTCTTTTGCAGTTCTTGACTATCTGCACCACGCCTATATTTAAATTCACGTAATGTTGCGGTGATTTTTGCTCTATGAGGCATAGCGTCAACTGATCCACCATCTGTTTGTGGATTTCCAGAGCCTTCACCAACTTGAGAAACTGTGCTTTCGGTTAAGAAATTATAATCTCCATCTTTATATGCTTCTTCATTGATTGTCGCATAAACACGCTCTTCAATATCTTTGGTAATCATATTGGTTTTTGCAATATCTGTACCTTGAGGATATTCTATGTACACAATAATTTGATTTGGTGTATTGTCTGGGAAAAAATTAATTTTAGTTCGTTTTTCCTTAACCGAAATTCCAAAACCGGCAAAAGCAAAGAAAAGAAGTAGTACTGTACTAATAGTAATAACATAAGGTCTCCATCCTTTTAAAGAAGCGCGTAAAGTTTTTTCATATAAACGTTCCCAACGAGGTAATATTTTCCGTTGGAAATAGTTTGCCCATTTTCTTAAAAACAATCTGTAAACCCACAACATTACTGCAGTGAACATCATTATAGTTCCTATTGCTTTATAGGTGCCTCCTAAAAAGAAAATCAATAATCCTAAAATAAATAAACTAACAGAAATAATAACAATACGTTTTAAAGGCATATTTTCATCTTCTATTGTCATAAACTGAGATACCATCACAGAGTTAAAGAATATAGCAACAAATAATGACGAACCTAAAACGACAGATAATGTTATAGGGAAATAAACCATAAATTGTCCCATAACTCCAGGCCAAAGCCCTAAAGGAACAAATGCTGCGACAGTTGTTGCTGTAGAAATAATAATAGGAAAAGCAATTTCTCCAATCCCTTTTTTTGCAGCTTCAATCCTACTCATGCCTTCTTCTTCCATCAATCTATAGGCGTTTTCAACAACTACAATCCCATTATCTACAAGCATTCCAAGACCCATAATCAATCCGAAAAGAATCATGGTATTCATAGTATATCCCATGGCGTTTAATATCATTAATGACATAAACATTGACATAGGAATTGCAAACCCAACAAAAAGTGCGTTTTTGAATCCAAGGAAAAACATTAAAACAACTACTACTAAGATAATTCCGAAAATGATATTGTTTACCAAATCATCAACTTGACCAACTGTTTTTGCTGATTGATCATTAGCAACAGTAATTGTTAAATCTTGCGGAAAGACATTCTTTACAGCGTCGTCTTTTATTTTTAAGATTTTTTCAACGGCTTCAACCATGTTTTTTCCAGAACGCTTTTTTACATCAAGCATTACTACAGAAACTATTGGGTCGCCAAACTCTCTTGCGTAAGAGGTTTTATCTTCATCTTTAAAAGTAACCTCAGCAATATCTCTGATATAAACTGAATTTCCATTTTCAGATTTTACAACAAAATCATTTAATTCGTTTGGAGTCTCAATTTCACCAATAATACGGATTGTACGACGTTGTCCACTTGAGATTAAATTTCCTGCAGAAATCGTAGTGTTTTCTCTATTGATAGCGTTGATAACATCATCAAAACTCACTTTTGCCGCCATCATTTTAAAAATATCTACTGCAACTTCTACTTCTCTATCTTGTGCTCCACGAATATCAACAGTTTTTATTTCTGGCAGATTTTCTATTTCATCTTGAAGATATTCAGCATATAATTTTAATTTATCTACAGGATAATCTCCAGAAACATTGATGTTAAGAATTGGAAACTCTTCAGAAATATTTAAGTCAAATACATTTGGTTCAACTTTAGCACCATTAAAAGTTGGCCAATCTTCACTTGCTGTTTCTGTGTCGAGTTCGTCTTTTATTTTTTGTTTAGCTGCATCAACAGTAATGTTTTCATCAAACTCTACGATAACCATTGAAAAATCTTCTTGAGAATTTGAAGTGATTTCAATTACATTACTTACTGTTTTTAACTTATCTTCAATAGGATCAGTAATCAGTTTTTCAATATCTTCTGCTGTATTTCCAGGAAAAACAGAACTAATATATATTTTAGTTTCTTTAATTTCAGGAAAACTTTCTCTTGCCATACTAAAGTATGCAGCACTCCCTAAATATAATATCAAGGCAATCAAAACATACATAGTTGTTTTGTTGTTTATTGCCCAAGATGAAAGCCCAAATTCTTTATTTATTTTGTTATTCATTAGTTGTAGTCTTTAGGTTTATTTTTCAGAAAGAATTTTTACTTCTTGCCCATCTTTCACACTTCGTGCACCTTCGTTTATAATTTCATTTCCATTTGTCAATCCTGAAAGAACTTCAATATAATCACCTTGCGTTTTTCCGGTAGTTACAATTACACGTTTTGCCTTTGCTGTGTTTTCGTTTTTGTCAGTAATAGTATATACATACTGTTGTCCTTCTGCATTTTCAGAAATGATACTCTGTAGAACTAATAAAGCTTTATCATTGGTGTAATCATTTATTTTAAGTTTTGCAGTAAGATTTGGCTTTATAGACTTATCTTTATTTGGCACTTCAATTTCTACTTTAAATGTTCTATTTGCAGGATTAATAAAGTTTCCAGCTTGACGTACTTTAGCATTTATTGTTTTTCCAAGAATTGGAAAATTCACCTCAACAAGTTTTCCTTTAGTTACAGTTGTTAAGTGATGTTCGGGTACATCCGTTTCAATATACATATTGTTTAAATTCACAATTCTAAAAAGTTGAGATTGTCCTGGAGCAACAACACTACCTTGTTCGGTTATAACATCATCTATAGTTCCAGAAAATGGAGCTCGAACCATTGTTTTGCTTATTTGTTTTTGTATTTGACTTACTGCTTTTTGTTGTGCTTCATAGGTTGATTTTGCTTGTAAAAACTGTATTTCACTACCTATTTTTTGTTTCCAAAGACGTTCTTGACGCTCAAAGGTTGTTTTTGCTAAATCTGCCTGAATTTGTACTTGTGCCAACTGTTGACTCAATCCACCATCATCAATTTTTGCGAGAAGTTGTCCTTTATTTACACCTTGTCCTTCTTTTACATAAACACGTGTTAAAATTCCAGAATATTCAGGGAAAATTACCAAATTTTGCTTTGTATTTACATTTCCTTGTAATTCTAAATAGTGATTAAAAACACCTTCTTTTACTGTAAGTGTTGTAATTGGAGGTATTCTTTCTAAAGGGTCTAACTCTTTAATTTTCTCTTCCAATTGTTTTAATTGAACTTTAATTTCTTCTTGTTCAATATCTAATTCAGATTTTTTTGCTCTGATTTGTTCTAATTCACCAGAAGCAACAAGGTCTTCTACGGTTTGTTTTGTGTCACTTCCACATGAGATGAAAAGGAGTAATATTGTTGAAAGGATAAATATATATTTCATTTGTTTAATTTTTAGTTTATTGGAGTATTTAGAACTGTTTCTAAAGTTGCTTTTTTATTGATTACGTCAAGCATTGCTTGTAAAAATTCTTGTTGAATAGAGTATAATTGTGTTTGTGCTTGGCGCAATTCAAAACTTGAAGCGATACCTTCAAAAAACTTGGTTTGATTCTTTTTTTCTATACGTTCTGCCAAGTTTAGATTTTGTTTTTTATTTTCGTAATCTTCTATCACAAATTGATAATCACTTTTTGCAGATGCAATTTGTAATCTCAATTGTTGTTCAGTCTCTGTAAGATTTTCATTTGACTTTTCAAGGTTTATTCTTGCGCGTTGTGTTTTAGCATTTCTTGCACCAGAACTAAAGATTGGGACATTAAGACTCACACCAAATAGTGATGATCCGAACCATTTTTGATTGCTATTAGTAAATGTGAAAGCATCACTATTTGCAGTGTAGCCTCCATTAATAAATGCACTTAAACTTGGTAATGCTTTACTTTTTTCAAGTTTTAAAAGTAATTCTTTTGAGCGTTTATCATTGGTTGCAATCTTATAATCAATTGTATTTTCAACATCATTTTCTGCATTTAGCAAGTCTAACGAAATATTTTTTGAAGTAAGATTTTCTAAAGTTTCAGTTAAGGTAGTCTTGTCATCCAAATCAATCCCCAAAGTAATATTGAACATTTGATAAGCTAACTTTTCAAGCCTTGTAGTTTTATTTAAATTACTTTTTATACTTGATAGTGTAATTTGTAATTGTTCTACACTTTCCTCTTCTTCTAATCCGTTTTCATATATTTTATTAGTTTCAAACAATGTTTTTTCTAAAACAGTGATATTTCGCTCTAATATTTTCACACTTTCTTTTGCTAACAATACATTCCCATAAGAATTAATCACTGCTTTTCTGATTTCTAAATCCGTTTTTTCTTTTGCGTTTTCAGAAATTTCTAAAAACACTTTTGCTGATTGTAATCCAACTAAGTATGAGCCATCAAACAATAACTGATTTAAAGTTGCAGTTGCACTCATTGTTTGCCTAGTTCCAAATGCTATTTCTGCAAGTTCGTCATCAGGAGCATTTGAATCAAAAAGTTTTGCAGGAAGTAAAGAAACTTGCTGTTTCAACCAATTTTTATAATCCATTTCTGCACTTATTTGAGGTAAACCAATAGTTGTAGTTTCCCATTTTTGCTTTTTTGCAGCTTCTATATCTCTTATAGCATTTTTCACAGTTCTATTGTTTTGCAAAGCATATTCTATAGCTTCATCTAAATTGAAACTATTATTTTCTTGTGCAAAACCAAAAATTGGGATTAGTATGCTTAAAAGAATCATTAATTTGTATTTCATTTTTATAATTGATTATTTTTATAATTTATTAATTCTTGTTCTAAAATTTCTACACCATAATTAGTTGAAATTGCTCTAGTATGATACTCTAATATTTCCAACTCTGTTTTTAAAATATCTTTCATCTCAAGACTAAATAAATCATTTTCATAAGCACCAAAAACGAGTGTGAAATAGAATTTCATAACCATTTCTTTATCTATTTTTGACCTATAAAGTTTATTTTTAATTCCCTTAACTAAATTATTCATAACACAATCACTAAAACTACAGATTTCTGCTTCCATCAATTTTGCATAAGTCTTAGGATAGTATTTTTTTAATTGAAACATTGGCGAAGTTTTTGCTTTTTTAAACATGTTTTTAAAAACAGTTTTTATTGCAAAATTTTCTTCAATTGCATTAAGATTTCGTTCTTGAATTTGAATAATGGCAATATCAATGGTCTGTTGAACAACGATTGTACTTGCGTCAACAAGTTCCATTTTGTTAGAAAAATACTTATAGATGGTTTTTTTAGATATACCTATTTCATTAGCAATATCATCCATAGTTACACTTTTGAAGCCGTAACTTAAAAACATATCTGCAGATTTATGTAATATTTTTTCTCGTATCATTTTGTTCTAAATTGGGTGCAAATATATATTGGAAACTTTAAACACACAAAAAGTTTCCAAAGTTTTTACATTTTTTTAACGTTTTATTAAACTTTCAAATTATTTTTACAAAAAAATAGAAACGTGTTAGCAGTTTATAAAACAACATTCGAAGATTATTTAAAAGAAAAAGTAGGTGTTAGAGAGCCAAAAAATCTCTATCAACCTATAGAATATATCCTAAGTTTAGGAGGTAAAAAACTACGACCAGTTCTTGCTTTGTTAAGTGCTGATGCTTTTGGAATTGATTACAAGAAAGCGTTAGATGTTGCATTGGCAATAGAAGTTTTTCATAATTTCACATTAATTCATGATGACATTATGGATGATGCTCCGTTGAGGCGAGGGAAAATTACAGTACACGAAAAATGGGATGTTAATACCGGAATTTTGTCTGGAGACGCTATGTTGATTCTTGCATATCAATATTTAGAGAGTTATGAACCAACAGTTTTTAAAAAACTAACACAGCTTTTTAGTAAAACAGGAATAGAAGTTTGCGAAGGGCAGCAGTTAGATATAGATTTTGAAACACGAGATAATGTATCGATTGATGAATATATGCAGATGATTACACTCAAAACGTCTGTTTTAGTTGCGTCAACCTTAAAAATGGGTGCAATTATAGCCGAGGTTTCAGAAGGTGAAGCGCAAAAAATGTATGATTTTGGTTTAAATTTAGGAATTGCCTTTCAGTTGCAAGATGATTATTTAGATGCTTTTGGTGACCCAAAAACCTTTGGGAAACAAGTTGGCGGAGATATTATAGAAAACAAAAAAACATATTTGTTTTTAACGGCTTTAGAGAAATGTAATTCATCAGAAAAGAAAAGATTGCTAGAGTTGTTTTCTTTAAAATTAGATGAGAATCAACAAAAAATAGAAGAAGTAAAAACTATTTTTAATAGTTCAACAGCATCCGAAGGCACAAGATTTTTAATTAAAAAATACACCCAACAAGCGTTTGAGATTTTAGAAACAATTTTAATTTCTGATAACAAAAAGCAATTGCTAAGAGATTTTGGAGAAAATTTAATGAATAGAAATGTCTAAACTTGAGGAAACTTCATTTCAATTTCTTTCAGAAATTCCAGAAAACCATTTGTATATAAAATTGATTGAACAACTCAATAAAGATTTTCAAATGACAGGAATTGATAAAGAGTTTTCATTAGATACTACTCCTAAATTGTTGATTATCCAACTTCAAGGTTCTATTCATAAATTAATAAGTAGTAATTATTCAGAATATTTGAATTTGATGTATCGTATTGATGTTTCTGAAAATCAACTAAAAAAAATTGACGTTTCTGATTTTGAGCAAGTAGTATATTTAATCTTAAAACGTGAGTGGCAAAAAGTATGGATTAGAAGTAAATTCTAAAAACAGGTGTCAAAGCCGAACTATAAATGCTTTTACTCTCTTTATATAAAACGTCATATCTCAAACCGATTGAAATTCCTCCAGTTCTATAGGCTGCTCCTAAGTATAGAGCAGGATTCCAATACGAATCTTGATCAAAACCATTATTAAAATTGATATTCAGCTCTTCAAATTCTCCAGAAAGTTGAAAACTATCAAAAGGATTGTATAAAGAAATAACACTTGCGCCATAAACATTTGCAGTATTATTAAAAGTTTTGTTTTTAGAATATAAGTAACTCAGACTAAGCCCTGTGCTAAACTCATCAGAAAAATCATAAATGGCGCTTGGTGAAATAGCGATAGTTGTATAGTTACTTCCAAAACCAACATTAAAGCCTCCGCCAAAACGAACATCATCCCAAAAATCAGTGTTAGAATTTTGAGCATTCAAATTTATAGTGTTGAAAATGAGTAATAAACCAAATAAAAAGAATTTTCCATTCATGGTATAATATATATTTAAGCTAAAGTAATAAAAAGAATTGGTTTTGATAAATCTCTTTTTTGAAGATTAAAAATTCAAAAAAACATTGTACATAAAATAAAATAATAGTAATATTGCACCCACATTATAGGTCCCATAGCTCAGCTGGTTAGAGCACCTGACTCATAATCAGGGGGTCCAAGGTTCGAGCCCTTGTGGGACCACAAAAATCATTTTTTTTTAGGTTAATATATATAATTGTGTATATTTGTTGAATTTGCAATGATTAACCCCCAGAAATAAAGATGAAAAATGTTTTTTCGTTTTGTCATGCTGTTGTATTTGTTTTAGCTTTGTTGGTTAATACAAATGTTTGCTATTCGCAACCAGGCGGCGGTCCAGGACCGTGTACAACTCCACCATGTAACCCTCCTAATCCGCCAGGATTGCCAATTGATGGAGGTGCAATTTTCTTATTAAGTTCAGGGCTGTTGTATGGAGTTAATAGACTTCGTAGAAAAGAAGAATAATTTTTTATTGTTGTATTAATCTTGCAACATATTTTCCAATAACATCAAATTCTAAGTTTACAGTATTGTTAATTTGTATATCTTGAAAAGTTGTGTTTTCTATTGTATATGGAATTATTGCAACGCTAAAAGAGTCTCTTTGAGAATTGACAACAGTCAAACTTACACCGTTTATTGTAATTGAACCTTTTTCTATAGTGATATTATTTTTGCTTAAATCATAATTAAAAGTAAAAATATGACTTCCATTTTGAGAGTTTTTCCCAATACAAGTTGCAGTTTGATCAACATGTCCTTGTACAATATGACCATCTAATCTGTTTCCAAGTTTCATTGCTCGCTCAAGGTTTATACTATCTCCAATTTTGAGTGTATATAGGTTGGTTTTATCTAGTGTTTCTTGAATAGCAGTTACGGTATAAATATCATCTTCAATCGCAACAACAGTTAGGCAAACACCATTATGAGCAACGCTTTGATCTATTTTTAATTCCGAAGTAATAGTACTTTTGATAGAAATATGAACATTGTTGTTTTCTTGTTCAATTTTTTGAACAGAGCCTAAAGTTTCTATAATCCCAGTAAACATAGTTGTTAAATTTATTGATTACTTTTGATGTTTCAAAGATAAGAATAATAAACCACTGAATGAATACAGAAAGTAAAATAAAAGTTGGAATTTCAATAGGAGATATAAACGGAATAGGTGTTGAGGTTGTTTTAAAGACATTTGCAGACAATAGGATGTTAGATTTTTGTACTCCAATACTTTTTGGATCTACTAAAGTTATATCGTTTTATAAAAAAACGGTTAATCAGAATATTCAAACCCATACAATTTCAAATTTAAGTCAGGTTAAAGAAGATAAAATAAATGTATTGAATGTGTGGCAAGAAGATGTTGAGATAACACCAGGAAAATCAAATGATATTGGAGGTAAATATGCTCTAATTTCGTTAAATGAATCAGTAAAAGCATTGATAAACAACAAGATAGATGTTCTTGTTACTGCTCCAATAAATAAAGAAAATATTCAATCAGATGCATTTAAATTTGCAGGTCATACAGAATTTTTAGAAGATAAATTAGAAGGTAAAAGCTTGATGATTTTAATGACTGATGATTTGCGCGTTGGTTTAATTACTGGACATATCCCAATTTCAGATATTTCTAAAACAATTACACCAGAATTAATCAAGAGTAAAGTGGCTTTAATGTATCAAACTTTGGTGCAGGATTTTGAAATTTCAAAACCAAAAATTGCTATTTTAGGGTTGAATCCACATTGTGGAGATAAAGGAGTGATTGGAGATGAAGATGATAAAATTATTAGGCCAACCATTGCTGAAATTCAAAAAGAAGGAAAATTAGTTTATGGTCCTTTTGCAGCTGATGGATTTTTTGGCTCAGAAACATATAAGCAATACGATGCTGTTTTGGCAATGTATCACGATCAAGGGTTGGCGCCATTTAAAACACTTTCTTTTGGAAAAGGGGTTAATTATACTGCAGGATTGAGTAGAATAAGGACGTCTCCAGACCATGGTACAGCTTATGAAATTGCTGGAAAAGGGATTGCAAATGAAAATTCCTTTAAAGCAGCACTTTTTAAAGCAATTAAAATATATAAAATGCGAACAAATCACAAAGTGTTAGTTAAAGGAGCATTAAAATAAAAAAGAAAGAATAAAAAAACAAAATAACTATAAAGGTATCTGATATTTTTATATATTTGCACGCTCAAATTGATATTCAAAATGAAAGACTTAAAAGAATTTAATCTATCTTTTACAGGCCTAAAATTAGGAAAACATCAATTTGAATATAAAATTGACAATACGTTCTTTGAATATTTTCAATACCATGAATTTGAAAATGCTGATATAAAGATTGATTTAAATTTTGAGAAAAAACATAATATGTTTAATCTTATGTTTAATTCAGAAGGAGTTGTAACTGTCGCTTGTGATGTTACAAGTGAACCTTTTGATCTTAAAATCAAAGGAAATTTACCATTAATTGTAAAATTTGGTGAAGAGTACAATGATGATAATGATGAAGTATTAATTATTCCTCAAAATCAAGTTCAATTAGATATGTCACATTTTATTTATGAGATGATTGTACTTTCTTTACCTATAAAAAGGGTTCATCCTGGAGTTGAAGATGGTACATTACAATCAGAAGTGTTAAAAAAATTAGAAGAATACAAAATTAAAGAAAATACAATTGATCCTCGTTGGGAGAAATTAAAAGAATTACAATCGAATAAAAAAGAATAAAGATGGCACATCCTAAGAGAAAAATTTCGAAAACAAGAAGAGACAAAAGAAGAACTCATTACAAGGCCGTTGTTCCTCAAATTGCTGTAGATCCAACAACTGGAGAATCACATTTATACCATAGAGCACATTGGCATGAAGGTAAATTATATTACAGAGGTCAAATTATTATTGATGCAGCTGCAACCGCAGAAGCATAATAATAAACAATATAAAAATATAAAAAACTCTCAATTTTGAGGGTTTTTTTGTGTTTTTAATCAAAAAATGAGTTAAAAACGATATTTTTTGCCTTTTTTGTGATTTTTTTTTCATTACTTTGACACACTTTTAAAAGTAAATTTTTTTAATATGACTAAAATTACTGCGGCAATTACAGCTGTTGGAAAATATCTCCCAGAATATAGGTTGACAAACAAGATTCTTGAAACAATGGTTGAGACCAATGATGAATGGATTCTTTCAAGAACAGGAATAAAAGAAAGAAGAATTTTAAAAGAAGAAGGCAAAGGGACTTCGTTTATGGCTACTAAAGCTGTAGAAGATTTGCTTTCTAAGTCAAAAACAGATCCAAAAGAAATAGATTTAATTATTGTAGCTACAGCAACAAGAGATATGCAAGCAGCCTCAACAGCTTCTTTTGTAGCTTCAAATGTTGGAGCAACAAATGCATTTTCGTTTGACTTAGATTCGGCATGTTCTAGTTTTTTATTCGGAATGTCAGTCGTTGCAAGTTATATAGAAACAGGAAGGTACAAAAAAGTATTATTGATAGGAGCAGATAAAAATTCTTCAATGATTGATTATAGTAATCGTGCTACATGTATCATTTTTGGTGATGGAGCAGGAGCCGTTTTATTTGAGCCAAACACTGAAGGTCTTGGTCTACAAGATGAATATTTGCGAACTGATGGTAGCGGAAGAGAATTTTTACAAGTAGCAAAAGGAGGCTCTGCTAATCCGTTTAAAAAAGGAGATGTTTTTGGTGATCAAGACTGCTTTGTGCATCAAGAAGGGCGTACTGTGTTTAAAAACGCAGTCTTTAATATGGCAGATGTATGTGTGAAAATTTTAGAGAGAAATAATCTTACAAAAGAAAATGTTACATGGCTTGCAGCACATCAAGCTAACAAAAGAATTATTGATGCAACATCCAATAGAGTTGGAATAGAAGAATCTAAAGTAATGACCAATATTGAAAATTATGGTAATACAACTTCAGCTACTCTACCATTATTATTAGTCGATTATGAATCACAACTTAAAAAAGGTGATACAATTATTTTTACAGCATTTGGAGGAGGCTTTTCTTGGGGAGCTATCTATTTTAAATGGGCATACTAAAAACTTAAATAGCAACTAAATATAAAAACCAAATTAAACATGAAAAACACAATTAAAATTCTCTTTTTTTTATTAACAATAAGTTTTACTTCAGTAAATGCTGAAAACACTTTATTAAATGAAAGTTCACTATTGGGTAAGAAAAAAATCAAATTAAGCTGTTCAGAAATAGATGCAGAAATATTTATTGATGGTAAACTAATGGGTTCAGGAGAAGTTGAAGTTGTTGTTTTAAATAAGAGTTGCGTAACAGTAAGAATTAAAAAAGTTGGGTTTTTAATACAAAAAATTGTTTTTTGTAACAAAAAAAGCGCTTCAAAACCACCAAAAACATATTATGTTGAACTTGCTAAAGATGACGCGTATAATTCATCTATAAGTACAGATATGGCAAATATCGATGTAGAGATAGAAACTTCGAAAGATGAAAAAGCAGCATGGAAATTATTAAGCCAAATAGTTACTAATTCATTTGATGTTATTGAAATTACAGATAGGGAAACTGGTTACTTACGTACTTCTTGGACACTTAAAAGTTTTAAACAATCAACAATAAGAACTAGAATTATTGTTAGGCAATCAAGTACTGAACCTTTAAAATATAAAGTGAAATTGATAAGCGAAGTAGCAGAAAATGCTGGAGTAAGTGTTAAAAAAGACGAATTATATAGTGATTGGGATAGAATTTTGAGAAAGTACAAGGATATCATTTCAGAATTGCTCACTCGCTTAAAATAAGATATCTTTCTCTTTATTAAAGAATAACTAAACTTAAAAATATTATTTATGGATTTAAAAGAAATTCAAAGTCTGATAAAGTTTGTGTCAAAATCTGGCGTAAACGAAGTAAAACTTGAAGTAGAAGATTTTAAAATTACAATTAAAACAGGAAAAGGAAACCCTGAAACTACAATTGTGCATCAAGCACCAGTTATAGGAACTCCAGCACCAGTTTTAGCAGCACCAGTAGCACCAGTAGCAACTGCGCCAGTTGAATCTGAAACAGCTAAAGAAGAAGATTCAAAGTATATAACTATTACATCACCAATTATTGGGACTTTTTACAGAAAACCATCTCCAGACAAACCAAATTTTGCAGAAGTTGGAGATATAGTTCAGCCAGATTCTATCGTATGTATCATCGAAGCGATGAAATTATTTAACGAAATTGAATCAGAAGTTTCTGGTAAAATTGTAAAAGTATTGGTAGATGAATCTTCTCCTGTAGAATTTGGGCAACCATTATTCTTAGTTGACCCTTCTTAATGTAAAATCCCAATTTTAATTCTCAAAATCCAATAAATTTAATTGGAATTTGTTTTTTGAATATTGAAAAATTGAAGAATTTATGTTTAAAAAAATATTAATAGCAAATAGAGGAGAAATCGCACTGCGAATCATCAGAACATGTAAAGAAATGGATGTAAAAACCGTTGCTGTATATTCAACTGCTGATGCTGATAGTTTACACGTAAAATTTGCTGACGAAGCTGTATGTATTGGGCCTCCAGCAAGTAGTGAGTCTTATTTGAAGATTCCAAATATAATGGCTGCTGCAGAAATTACCAATGCAGATGCCATTCATCCAGGATATGGTTTTTTAGCAGAAAATGCTAAATTTTCAAAAATCTGTGAAGAGCATGGTATTAAGTTTATTGGAGCGACTCCTGAAATGATTAATAGAATGGGAGATAAAGCATCTGCCAGAGCAACAATGGAAGAAGCAGGAGTGCCTTGTGTTCCAGGTTCTGACGGAATCTTAGAAACATTCGAAGAAACAGAAAAGTTAGCAGATGAAATGGGTTATCCTGTGATGTTGAAAGCAACTGCAGGAGGAGGAGGTAAAGGGATGCGCGCTGTTTGGAAAAAAGAAGATTTAAGAAAAGGATGGGATGATGCACGCCAAGAAGCAAAAGCATTTTTTGATAACGATACCATGTATATGGAAAAGTTAATCGAAGAACCGAGACATATTGAAATTCAAGTTGTTGGTGATTCTTATGGTAAAGCTTGTCATTTATCAGAAAGAGATTGTTCGATTCAACGCCGTCATCAAAAATTAACAGAAGAAGTTCCTTCGCCATTTATGACCAAGGCACTTCGTAAAAAAATGGGTGATGCGGCTGTAAAAGCAGCAGAATACATCTCTTATGAAGGGGCGGGAACGGTAGAGTTTTTGGTAGATAATAAGCGTAATTTTTATTTTATGGAAATGAATACACGTATTCAAGTTGAGCATCCTATTACAGAACAAGTAATTGATTTTGATTTGATTCGTGAGCAAATATTAGTTGCGGCAGGAGTGCCAATTTCAGGAAAAAATTATTTTCCTAATTTACATTCAATAGAGTGTAGAATTAATGCAGAAGACCCTTATAATGATTTTCGTCCTTCACCAGGAAAAATTGAAGTTCTTCATGCTCCAGGAGGTCACGGAGTTCGTTTAGACACACACGTATATGCAGGTTATAGCATTCCGCCGAATTACGATTCGATGATTGCAAAATTGATTACAACTGCACAAACTCGTGAAGAAGCAATTAATAAAATGAAGCGTGCTTTAGATGAATTTATTATTGAAGGTATCAAAACAACGATTCCTTTTCACCGTCAGTTGATGGATCATCCAGATTATGTTGCAGGAAATTATACAACAAAATTTATGGAAGATTTTGTAATGAAACCAATTGAAGAATAAAAGATTTCATTTTATAACAAATAAACAAAGGATACAAGAAATTGTATCCTTTATTTTTTATATTTGATTTCAGATTTAAAACAGATGAAGAAAAAAGACTTACATATTGACGGAATTGACAAAATAATTTTAAAAAATTTAATTGCTGATGCTCGTACACCGATTTTAAGTATTGCACGTGAGGTTGGTATTTCAGGAGCAGCAATTCACCAGCGATTACGAAAATTAGAAGCTTCAGGATTAATTACAGGCTCAAAATTTGTTTTAAATCCAAAAGTATTAGGTTATAAAACATTGGCTTTTGTAGGGGTGTTTTTAGACGCTGCGAGTAAATATTCAGCAGCAATTAATCGACTAAAAGAAATTCCAGAAGTTATAGAGAGTCATTACACAACAGGAAATTATGCTATTTTCATCAAAATATTATGTCGTGATAATGAACATTTGATGAATTTGCTTAATAAAGAAATTCAATCAATAAAAGGTGTTGCGCGTACAGAAACCTTTATATCTTTAGATCAACAGATTGATAGGCAGATAAGTTTGTAGTCTGTATAGTTTTGTCATTCCTGCGAAGGCAGGAATCCATACAAAGTTGAAGTTTAATCAAAACTGTCCTCGAATTACCTAACTTGTACAGGAATAACAAAAGAAAATTAATCCCTTCCCATATATATCATCACATAATAAAGTAAGGTTGCCAAAGCACCAATTGCAGCAACTACATACGTTCTTGCTGCCCATTTTAATGCATCTTTTGCTCCAGCCTGCTCTTCATCTGTTAGCATATTCTTATTGTCAAGCCAAGCCAATGCACGATTACTAGCATCGTATTCAACAGGTAATGTTACAAAACTAAAAAATACAGTCGCAGCAAATAATACAATTCCTACAGGAAGTAAAACTGGAAATGATTGAATGAATAAACCTGCCATAATAATCCACATAGATAATTTACTTGCAATGCTAACCATAGGCACCATGCTTGATCTAAATTGCAACCAAGAATAGGATGTTGCATGTTGTACTGCATGTCCAACTTCGTGCGCTGCAACAGCCGCAGCCGCAGCATTTCGTTGGTTATAAACAGCCTCGCTTAAGTTTACTGTTTTATCTTTTGGGTTGTAGTGGTCTGTTAATCTTCCAGGAGTTGAAATGACTTGTACGTCGTAAATTCCGTTGTCTTGTAGCATTTGTTCGGCAATTTCCTTTCCAGACATGCCGTTTTGTAAGGTTAATTTTGAGTATTTCTTGAATTTGCTTTTTAATCTTGATTGGGTAAGCCAACCAAATAATGCAATTAAACCAAATATTATATATCCAAACATCATAATTTTTTATTTTTTGTAAAGTTAATTAAAAATAGTTTTCTTTTTATGATTAGTTTTATAGCATTAATTATTCCAAAAATAAATTTAAGACAGAATGGCAAAAATTCCTCATATATTATTGATTTATACAGGTGGAACTATCGGTATGATTAAAGATTTTGAATCAGGAGCGTTAAAAGCATTTAATTTTGACAAGTTGCTAAAACATATTCCTGAATTAAAACATCTAAACTGTACAATAGATAGTGCTTCTTTTGATGAGCCGATAGATTCATCAAATATGAATCCTAAGTATTGGATAATAATTACCGAAATCATTGAAAATAATTATGAGAAGTTTGACGGTTTTGTTGTGTTACATGGCTCTGATACGATGTCATATACGGCTTCTGCAATTAGCTTTATGTTTGAAAATCTATCAAAACCAGTTATTTTTACTGGATCTCAATTGCCAATTGGTGATTTACGAACAGATGCAAAAGAAAACTTAATAACATCCATAGAAATTGCCGCTTCGCAAAAGAATGGAAAATCAATTATATCTGAAGTATGTTTGTATTTTGAATACAAACTTTATAGAGCCAATAGGACTACTAAGATTAACTCTGAGCATTTTGAAGCATTTGCATCACCAAATTATCCGCCGTTATGTGAAAGTGGTGTTCATTTAAAATTTAACGAATCATTTATTTATCTACCAAGAAGGTCGAAGAAAATAAAAATCAGAAAAAAATTAGAAGAAAATATTGTTCTATTAAAGTTATTTCCTGGGATTACAGAAAATGTGATAAAAAGTATTTTAGAGATTGATGGATTAAAAGGAGTCGTTCTTGAGACTTACGGTTCTGGAAATGCACCATCAGATAAATGGTTTGTAGATTTATTAAAAAAAGCATTAAAAAACGGGATTAAAATTATTGACGTTACTCAATGTGTTGGTGGAAGTGTTATTTTAGGTCAGTATGAAACAAGTGTGCAGCTCCAAAAAATAGGATTGATAAATGGAAAAGATTTAACATCTGAAGCAGCTTTGGCTAAATTGATGTACTTATTAGGTGAGAATATTCCAACATCAGAATTCAAATCTGTTTTTGAAACGCCATTAAGAGGAGAAATGGCTGTTTAAAAGTGTTTATTTCAAAAGAGGATTAGGGATAATTTTTAGATTAATGTGATTGTTAAAAAATTGATAATAAATAGGTTATTAAAATATATTTATAAGAAACAATTCATTTTTTATAAATTTTATAAATAAATTTTTGAGAACCAACATTTTTTTGTTACTTGTCGTTCGCAAAAAGACAGGAGAGGTGGCCGAGTGGTCGAAGGCGCACGCTTGGAAAGCGTGTATATAGGAAACTGTATCAAGGGTTCGAATCCCTTTCTCTCCGCCGAAATCTTTTTTTTTGCAAAAAAAGTTATATATTTAACCCGTAAACTAATAATTAAATTAACTATTACACAATGAAAAAATTATTTACTATCCTAGCAATCACTGGATTATTGTTTTTAGGAACTACGCAAAGTACGTACGCACAAGATGCTGCACAAACAGAAGAAGTTGACAAAAGTTTTCATCAAGAATTAAAGCAGCGTTTTATTGAAGGAGGTGCTGGTTTTATGGGGATTGTATTGATTACCTTAATATTAGGGTTAGCAATAGCAATTGAAAGAATCATTTACCTTAATATGGCATCTACAAATACTAAAAAATTAGTAGGTAGTGTTGAAGACGCTTTAGCTTCAGGTGGTGTAGAAGCAGCAAAAGAAGTTTGTAGAGATACAAAAGGACCTGTTGCATCTATTTTTTATCAAGGTTTAAGCCGATCAGATGAAGGGATTGAATCCGTTGAAAAAGCTGTAGTAGGTTATGGTGGAGTACAAATGGGATTATTAGAAAAGAATATCTCATGGTTATCTTTATTTATAGCACTTGCTCCAATGCTTGGGTTCATGGGAACTGTAATTGGTATGATTAAAGCCTTTGATGATATTGCTGTATCTAATGAAATGTCTCCAGCAACTGTTGCAGGTGGTATTAAGATTGCATTATTAACAACAGTATTTGGTCTGATTGTTGCAATAATCTTACAAATATTTTATAATTACATCATTGCAAAAGTTGATAGTATTGTAAATAATATGGAAGATGCATCTATTTCTTTAGTAGACTTATTAGTTAAGCATAACAAATAAAATAAAATCATGAATAGCAAATTATATAACATAGTTAAGATTGTTGTAGCTGCAATTGCATTGATTGGTATTGCTCTATTTATAATGGTAGCAATGAAATCAAAAGATGATGTTGTTGGTATTTCAGATGCTACACATCCATTAATTACATTTTCAATAGCACTTGTGATATTAACAATAATAATTACGGTACTATTTTCAATAAGAGGACTTTTTACAACTCCAGGAGCTCTAAAACAGGCTCTTATTAGTTTGGTTGTTTTAGGAGGATTGTTTGTTTTAGCATACGCTCTGGCGAATGATGCAGAAGTAACGAACACTTACGGACAAGCGCTAAAAGATAATGCTGGTGCAGCAGGTATAATACCAAAGAGAGTTGGGGCAATGATAAATTACACCTATATATTAGGTGCAATTGCTTTAGCAACTATTGCTTGGGGAGGTTTAAAAGGAATGTTTTCTAAATAAAAACAAAGATTAATTATGGCAAGAAGAGAAACACCAGAAATTAATGCAGGATCTATGGCAGATATCGCATTCTTACTATTGATATTTTTCTTAGTAACGACTACGATGGATGTTGATGCTGGTATCTCTAGAAGATTACCAGAAAAACAACCAATAGATGCACCGCCACCACCAATTGTTAAAGAGCGTAATGTTTTCGAAATATTGATTAATAAAGACAACAATATACTTGTAGAGAATGAGTATAGAGAGGTTAACGAAATAAAAGAGTTGGCAATCGCATTTATTGATAATGGAGGTAAAATAGGAAATCCTATTGAATTGTTTGGAGAACCATTAGGTTCTGTTGGAACAGAATGTTCTTGGTGTGAAGGTGATAAAGATCCTGAATCATCAGATCATCCTAATAAAGCAGTTATTTCTATAAAGACAGATAGAAGTACAGAAATGGGTACATTTATTGCAGTTCAGGACGAGTTAGGAATGGCTTATGCTTTTCTAAGAAATAGATTGGCAATGAAAGAGTTTGGAAAAACCTACGCTGCAATGGTTAAGGAAGACGCAAATAACAAAGCGAATCCAAGTCAGAAATTGAAAGATAATATCAAGAAAATCAAAGTGATGTATCCTGAAATTATTGCAAAATCAGAGAATAAGTAATTTTAAAACATAAAAAATGTCTAAATTTAAAAAGAAGAAAAAAGGGTTACCACCAATTAATACGGCCTCTTTACCAGATATTGTATTTATGTTGTTATTCTTTTTTATGGTTGCTACAACTATGAGAGAAGTTTCACCTTTAGTGAGTCAAAAACTACCAACAGCAGTAGAAATTAAAAAACTGTCTGAAAAACGTTTGATTAGTACTATTTATGTTGGTCCAGCAACTGATTCTAAAACACATGGAGAAGGTGATAAAATTCAATTAAACGATAAGATTGCAAGTGTAAAAGAAGTTCGTAACTTTATTTATACCCAACGTGAAGGTGTTGCTTCAGATGAGCAAAGTGCAATGACTACGTTGATAAAATCTGATGAGAAAAGTACAGTTGGTACTATTAATGATATAGAGGCTGAATTAAGAGAAATCAATGCCTTAAAAGTTACCTACGCTACACGACAGGGAGCAAGTAAATAAATTATATCTGTCTCGTCCTAAATAATCGATACAGATTATTAAAGGATTAAAAATAATAATTTAAACCTGAACAATAGTACTATTGTTCAGGTTTTTTGATTTATAG
>NVWM01000013.1 GCA_002733665.1 Lutibacter sp. | reverse complement strand
GGCCAGCTGGGCCTGGGCACAAACGTGGATGCGGCGTCGTGGGAGCAGGTGCACCTCGCCGATGGTTATCGAGCCCTGTCCATATCATGCGGTGCCAAACACACGGCACTGCTTGTGGCCGAGGATGGCGTGGCCTTGGACGAGGGCCTGATGATGCTGATGCCCATGGAGGACGAAGACACATCGGACGACGATGGTATTTTGTCGCTCCGAGCGGCATCGAGGTGGGACGAAGATATCTCCAATGTTTCCTTCAGCCGTGCCCCACAGCTCCCCCGTCACGCAGGATCCAACAGTGGGGGCCCGCCGTCGTCTCGAGGGTCAAATCCATCCGACGTGACCTCCCACAACAACGCAGGGTTGCGCTCCTCCAACAGCATCCCAAGCAGCCCAGAGGAGGATGCCCACGATGCGTTCTTCTCCACTAAAATGATTGCCCTTGTGTGTGTCGTATCTGTGGCGATGGTGGGCATCGGGTGGCTTGCTGGGAGAAGGCTACGCCACGCAGGCAGAAGCAGTGGCATTCAGTTTGCCCCACCGTCCCTCACCCTAACGTGATTACGTATACGTAAGATGGCACGCGGATCGGATGCGAGAGAGGATAGGGCGATGTATGGAAGAGATTGCTGTATGTGTGCCGTCGGCAGGTGCCCTTGGCATGTTGCTGGCAATGCTTGTGCCCCCTTGCTTCCCGATTGCATCGGTCATAGGTCAAATTCAGGATACCTCTTACTCCTCGCTTATGGCCGATCAAGGTGAAGTAAAGGCTGAGGTCCCGCAGGTGTCTCTCAAGGTGGTAAACGCGGATGGCGCTGAGATGTACTTCAAGATCAAGAGGGGGACCCAACTCAAGAAGCTGATGGATGCCTACTGCAAGAAGCAAGGCATTTCCCGATCCTCTGTTCGTTTTCTCTTCGATGGCTCCCCCATTGACGAAAACAAGACGCCCGACGACATTGGCATGGAAGACGACGATGTGATTGACGCCATGGTGGAGCAGACAGGCGGGTGCGTGGCGTGGTGACGATACATGTGCGTTTGAGGTGATCCGAACAGAGGGTTGGTGTTGGGCGACGTTCCGCACAGTACGACCCTCTTTCTCCCCCTATGCAATTGCAAGCCGTGCATGTGGTATCGCGACGACGTACCATAGCATAGAGCGAGTCAGCGCAACCATATGCTGCAGCGCATCCATACGGCCATCTATCTCCTATTCGCACACGTGCGGGGACGCGATAACTTGCTGCCTTCTTGAGTCGAGTTGGGTGGGGTGGTATGCCGTGGTAGCAGCCTTTGGTGCACTGACATCATCGCTCATCTCATACCCTCTCTGTTTGTTGCCGACCCAAGAGAGAGAGACACGAGACACAACGAGCGCGTCCATTGGACCATTAAAGGCCTTATCGACAATCGTTTACGTCACAGTTGATCACGCTAGAAATGTCTGCGCCACTTTCCAAGGACGATCTCTTGAAGCTTGCGGTTCGCATGACCAAGACAATGGAGACCGACGAGTTCAAGAGTTTGGTAAGGAGAAGGCTCGAGGAGAAGAACACGCCGCCGACACAGGCAGTGATGAATCCATTTAGTTCATCTGGAGCATTTTGAATAAAATCATGATACCATTCCATAATTTCTTCTGTTTTCTCAATTGGCCACAAAGTTGGACCACCAATAACCGTTTTTACAGGATGTGCTTGAAATTTAAAGGAAGTTACAATTCCAAAGTTACCTCCTCCTCCTCGAATTGCCCAAAATAAATCGGTGTTTTGATTTTCATTAACGGTTACAAAAGAACCATCAGCCAAAACCATATCTGCTTCTAATAAATTGTCTATCGTTAATCCATATTTACGTGACAAATGCCCAACTCCTCCTCCAAGTGTTAGTCCTCCAACTCCTGTTGTTGAAATTATTCCTGCTGGAACAGCCAAACCAAATGGATGTGTTGCATGATCTACTTCTCCCCAAAGATTTCCTCCACCAACTCTTACCGTATTATCAGAAGTATCAACTCTTACAAATTTAATTCCTGACAAATCAATCACCAACCCTTCATCGCACAGTCCTAATCCTCCTCCATTATGTCCTCCTCCTCTAACAGCAACCAATAAATTGTTGTCTCTACCAAAATTTACTGAAGCAATTACATCAGCTACATCAACACACATTGCAAACATTCCAGGACGTTTATCAATCATCCCATTATATACCTTTCTGGTTTCATTATAAGTCGTATCTGAAGGCATAACCAACTCTCCTCTCAATTGAGAAGCAAAAACTTCAATAACAGAAGCGTCTAAATTTTTTACAGTGTTCATCATAATACAAATATTTTTAAATTAGTTTTCACAAAATTAGGAAGACAAACAAAAAGCAACTTGTTCATTTGATTCAAAAAATATCACATTTGAACCATTGTTATTTAAAAAATATGCTGCTGTGTATATTTTGATGGAAGAATTCCGAATTTTTCATAAAAACATTTTGTGAAATATGCAGGACTATTAAAGCCTACTTCAAAGGCTATTTCTGAAACGTTCCCCAATTTATTATGAAATAAATTTAAAGATTTATTTAGTTTCATTTCTTTTATAAAATTATTTGGAGATTTGTTGGTCAAGGATTTTAATTTTCGATACAATTGAGATTTACTATACCCTAATTCTGAACTTAGATGCTCAGTTTTAATATTTGGATCAGACCATACTTTTTCCATATAATTCATTAATTGAGTAAGAAATTTCTCTTCAACTGGGTTTAATGGCCTTACCAAATTACTATCGAGTTCAAGGTTTCTATTCTCAATTACAAATAAATTTTTAACCTGAGAAGAAATCACAATTTTTCCGTCAACAACTTCACACATTCTGGTTGCAAGTGAAATAACATCTTCAAAGATCGTATCTTTATCAGTTACAGGATCTCCTGAGCCAATTGCTATATTCAATAATCTATGATAACCATCAAACTTTGGTGTAATATAATTTATATTCGATTGAATTTTTAAAGCGCAAGAAATAGCATCAGAAATAGAAGTAAAAGAAACTAAATAACTACAATTATCTTGTTTTACAACACTTCCTTTAAATTTCTTAATAGATTTTAAAACACTTTTATGAAGTTTTTGAGTAAAGACACTTAATTGATTCGCTTCTATTCTATTTAGGTAATTATTTGTTTCAATAACCATAATCACTCTAAAAGCAGAATCATCTATAATATTAAGGTCATTCCCAGAAAGATTTTCAGGATCGTCTATTCTTCCCAAAAATGAAGCAATTAATTTTTCATCTACTTCTATAATATCAGCAGGAAATTCTCCATGAGCGTGATCATGCATTTTTTGAATAGATTCTTTGTTTGGCGCTTCAATCAAACAAAATGCATTTCCTTTTTTTTCATCACACCAATAGGTAATACCTCGGCAATTATAAAGATGTTCAATCTCTAAATCTAATTTATGCATTTCTGCTACATGTTCAGCAGTAACTTGTCTTGGAATATTATGGCGGTCCATGAAAATAGGCATAGTTAATTTTTTTTCACAAGTTAGTGATTTTTAACAAATTACCAAATCAATGATATTCAAAAATAAATTGTTACAAATAAAAAAATTCGAAAAATGAGCATCTTTTATTACTTGACTTTCTCATTTTTTTTAACTAACTTTACCTATCGTAAGATAAAGTTCATTAAAACGGAACATTATCTTAACCATTAGCGGTCAGCGAATAATACCAAATAATTATAGTTAAATGGAAAGAGAAATTATTTTACAATTACATTCAATAATTGGCGTAATTATATTTATAATAGGAATTTTACAAATTCTACTTAAAAAAGGAGGGGCAATACACAAAATCATTGGACAGGTATATTTGTATAGTTGGCTTATTCTTCTAATATCGGGAGCATACCTTGGTGGAGCACTAATAACTACTATTGGTATCTTTGGCTTTTATTTTGCATTAACGGGTTCACGAATTGGACACTTGAAAACCAAAGCAATAACATTATTTGAAAAATCGATTTTCAGTATAGGAGGGCTTGTTGCTATTTCTATGCTATACTATTCAATAAACCTTTATTTGAAAGGTCAAAATTCTTTTGCTACTATATTTCTTGTTTTTGGATTAATTTTTCTATTTACAACAATTGAAGATATTGCCAAGTATATATTTAAAAAACCAATTAGAAAGCAGAAGTACGGAAAATCTGATTGGTATTTTGAACACTTGAAAAGAATGTGTATTTCTTTTATAGCCGCTGTTACTGCATTTACTTCAATTCAAAATGTATTTAATAATAATACGCTTAATTTTTTAATACCTACAATTGTAGGAGTTATTCTTATAAATCTTGCAACCAAATCATACAAAAAGAAACTATTAAAATGAAGCCGAACCGCTAACAAAGCATAAAAATAATAGCGGTTTTAGTGCTAAATTCAAAGTGGGTGTTTTATATAAAGTTTAGTGATAATTTGTAAGGAAAGCACCTTGAAACCCGCTACTATTCTTATACAAACCAATACATAAAATTAAACAATACGCATTAGTTACGTTATTTTTAGAAATAACTACTAAAAAGTGTAAAACAAAAAAAATCCTCAACGTACGTTGAGGATTTTCAATTTTATATAACTAATCTGCTTATTTCTTAAACTTAGCATATTTAGTTTTGAACTTATCAATACGTCCTGCAGTATCAATTAATTTCTTCTTACCTGTATAGAAAGGGTGTGAAGTTCTTGAAATCTCTAACTTCACTAAAGGATACTCAACACCATCAACATCAAGTGTTTCTTTTGCCTCAGCAGTTGAACGTGTTAAAAATACGTCTCCGTTTGACATATCTTTAAATGCCATCATTCTATAATTTTCTGGGTGTATACCTTTTCTCATTGTTTTTGTTTTTATTCGAAACGCTTTTTGACGTTACTATTTTTGAGACTGCAAATTTAACCTTATTTTTGATATTTCAAATAATAAAAGTGTTTTATTTGTATAAAAATTAAACGTTTAAAAGATTTATAACATGTCAATAAAAAATAGTTTTGTAATTCTATTGATTTCAATTGTCTTCTTCTCTTGTGAGAGTGACTACAAATTCAAGTTAAATACACCCAACAAACTGAATATCAGTAAAATATTAGAGATTTCTTTGACTGATAAAAACGGCAATCCTATTGACTCAGTTCAATTTTCTATTGACAATCAAAAGATTGAAAGCACTGCTGATTTTAGTACAACGTTAGATATATCAAACTACAAATTAGGAAGACATACTGTTTCTGCACTTGTTTTTTATACTGGTAAAACAAAAAAAGTAACAACTAACGTTTACTTTTTAGCAGATGTTGAACCTGAGGTTTATGATTACAAAATCATCAACACCTATCCTCATGACAAAAACGCTTACACACAAGGTCTTGAAATTCACAATGGTTTTTTATACGAAAGCACTGGTCAAAACGGCTCTTCATCTTTAAGGAAAGTAGAATTAAAAACAGGAAAAGTAGTACAAAAAATAGATTTAGATAAGCAGTATTTTGGTGAAGGAATGACAAGATTTGGTGATGAAATTATAATGCTAACTTATAGAAAAGGGCTTGGATTTGTGTATGATTTTGAAACTTTTGAGCAAGAAGGAACATTTAAATACAAAAACAGCCTTGAAGGTTGGGGATTAACTAATAATGGTGAGAAACTTATAAAATCTGACGGCACAGAACGTATTTGGTTTTTAAATCCAGAAACGAAAGCAGAAGAAAACTTTATTGAAGCTTATACAAACAAACGTAAAGTTGAAAGACTAAACGAATTAGAATATATTGACGGAAAAATATATGCAAACATCTACCAGCAAAACTCTATTATTATAGTTGATGCAACTACTGGAAAAGTTGATGGAGTAGCAAACCTTAATGGACTTAAAGACAAAGTAGAACAACACAAAACGTTAGACGTTTTAAATGGTATTGCTTATGACAAAAGCACCAAAAAACTCTATGTTACTGGAAAAAACTGGGACAAATTGTTTGAAATAGAATTGATAAAAAGGCAATAATTATCTTTGATTTTTGTTTATAATAAATCATCGTCAGTTCGAGTAATTTTTGTGTGAAACAAAGAAAAATTGTATCGAGAATAGATGTTTTAATTTATAAATATTTTTGAAGCAAAATTCTTATCAGAATTTTACTCGAACTGACGTTTTTGTTTTATTTTTACAAATATCATTTAAAGAAAATTCATGAAAAACTACTGGATATTTTTCACACTTATTATACTTGTTTTAGTCGCTTCTTGTCGTGATGATTTCGAAACAGTAGCAAGTACTGGCGAACTCAGTTTTTCAAAAGACACCGTTTATTTAGACACTGTTTTCACAAACATTGGTTCGAGCACCTACAATCTTAAAGTATATAACAAAAGTAATAATGACATAAATATTCCTAGCGTTCGTTTGGCATTGGGAGAAAGTTCAAATTATCGTTTGAATGTAGATGGAATTCCAGGAAAAATCTTTGACAATATTGAAATTCTTGCAAAAGACAGTATCTATATTTTTGTAGAAACTACAGTTGATTACACACAAGTTGTTAACCCTTTATACACCGATGAAATTCTGTTTGATAATGGTGGTAATATGCAAGATGTTCATTTAATAACATTGGTTCAAGACGCTATATTTATTAAGCCAAATCAAGATCCTATAACAAGAGAAATTGATGTTTTAACGTTGGATGGTAGCGAAACTACAATTCAAGGACGTTTTCTTGATGATAGTGAATTGACTTTTACCAACGAAAAACCTTATGTTGTCTATGGATATGCAGCCGTTGCAGAGAACAAGACGCTAACCATAAATGCAGGAGCAAAAATACATTTTCATGCCAATTCTGGATTGATTGTCGATAAAGATGCAACTCTAAAAATAGAAGGTGAACTTGGTAATGAAGTTATTATTGAAGGTGATAGATTAGAACCCAGTTTTAGTGAGACTCCCGGACAATGGGGCGTTATTTGGTTAAGAGCAGGAAGTAAAAATCATGAAATAAATCATACAACTATCAAAAATGGAACAGTTGGCATTCTGATGGATTCTATTGGTAGTAACTCAGTTCCTACTTTAACAATCAAAAACACACAATTATATAATAATTCCAACTACGGAATTTTAGGCAGAGAAGCCAATATTTTAGGTGAAAATATCGTGATAAATAACTCTGGACAAGCTTCTTTGGCCTGTATTATTGGAGGAACTTACAATTTCACTCATTCAACATTTGCAAATTATTGGAATAATAGTTTTAGAAATTTTCCAACTGTTTTGATAAACAACTTCTTTACTTATATAGATAATGGGATTGAAATTATTGAAACACGGGATTTGGTTGAAGCAAATTTTACCAACTGTATCATCTACGGAAGTAATAATATTGAATTGATTTTAGACAATGTTGCTGGATCTGCATTTAATTACAACTTCAAAAATAATTTGATTGGCTTTAATGATTTTAATAATAATTTTGATGGAATTTCAGAATATGATTTCTCAGACGTTGTCCATTTTCAAAATAATATAGTCAATGAAACTCCAAACTTTAGAGATCCTTTTCAAAATGATTTAATTATTGGCGAAGATTCTGCAGGCAACAATCAAGCAAGCAATGCTGAAGCAATGCAAGTTCCTTTAGATATTTTAGGAATAGACAGAACGTTAACTCCAGATATTGGTGCATATCAACATATAATTTTTGACTGATGAAAAACATAATTGTAACAGGCGCAAGTAGAGGAATTGGTTTTGAATTAGTGCAGCTATTTGCAAAAAACAACTGTAATGTTTTAGCAGTTTCAAGAAATATTTCTTCTTTAGAAAAATTAAATCTTGATAATTTAACACCCTTATCTGTTGATATTTCTGAAGAAAAGGAATTAGAAAAAATAGTTTCATTTGTAGATAGTAATTGGAAAAAAGTTGATGTCCTTATTAACAACGCAGGGAAATTAGCCAACAAACCTTTTTCAGAAACCACAGCTCAAGATTTTTTAGACGTTTATAAAGTCAATGTTTTTGCAGTTGCAGAATTAACGCGTAGAATGATTCCGTTTTTAAACAAACAAAGTCACGTTGTAACTATCAGCAGTATGGGAGGAATTCAAGGAAGTGTAAAGTTTCCTGGACTTTCGGCGTATAGTTCATCAAAAGGTGCAGTAATTACGCTCACTGAGTTATTGGCTGAAGAATATAAAGACAGTGAAATTTCATTTAATGTATTGGCACTTGGCGCAGTGCAAACAGAAATGTTAGAAGAGGCTTTTCCTGATTATAAAGCACCAACATCTGCACTTGAAATGGCAACTTACATCTATGATTTTGCATTGACCGGAAATAAATTCTACAACGGAAAAGTGCTGCAAGTTTCAAGCTCTACACCATAAAATTTTATTTTTTAATGTCCATTTTAGGGTTTATTCTAAAAATGAACGCAAAACATAAAGCGAAGATTGAATAAACTATAGCCAATACAATAATAATTTTTTGGTTTAATTCTACCTTTGAGACTATTTTAATTAATGCGAGCGCTCCAACTCCAAAATGCATGAAATTTCCAATTGCGATTGGTCTATTATAAATTCCACCAATACGAGTATCTTTTGCCATCCAATTCATTATAGCAAACCCTAAATACAATGCTCCGAGGAGTTGTAAAAAAAGGGTACTTGTTGTATTAGAGCCATTATTCAAATACGCATCAACTTCTTGAGTAAAAAAAGAAAGTGTAATTCCTAGAACTCCTAAAAATAGAGCACTTATAATCATTACTGTTTTAGTATTCATCTGTTTTTTTTATTAATTTCGTTTTAATGACCATAAAGATAAGAAATATTTATCTTTGCAATAGATGAACAAAATCCTTGAAAAACACATTCCAAAAGCTGCTGTACCTTTAGTTATTGATTTACTAAACAAATATCCTCATCGATTAAAAGTAGTTAACAAACGTGAAACCAAACATGGTGATTTTAGGCTGTTAAAAAACAGGATGTACCAAATTACAGTTAATATAAACCTCAACAAGTATCAATTTTTATTAACCTTGATTCATGAGATTGCTCATTTAGTGACACATTTAAATCACAAGCGTGCACGACCTCATGGAAAAGAATGGAAACAAACTTTTCAGCATTTAATGTTGCCTTTTATTCATCCAGAAATATATCCAAAAGAAATACTTTCACATCTTGCGAATTATTTAAAAAATCCAAAAGCAAGTACTGATTCTGATGTTAAATTGGCATTAGCTATGAAACAATTTAGTGAAAAGTCAGACAAGAATTTTATTTTTGAAATTCCATTAGGAAGTGATTTTATTTTTAAAAATCGTATATTTCGCAAAGGAAACAAAAGGCGCACACGACATGAGTGTCTTGAATTGAAAACTAAAAAATTATACTTGTTCAACCAAAATGCTGAAGTTGAATTGGTAATCGTAAAATAATCATGAATAAAAATTATTACGCAGTTATAATGGCTGGAGGAGTTGGCTCTCGTTTTTGGCCGATGAGCACACAAGAATATCCAAAACAGTTTCATGACATGCTGGGAACTGGAGATTCGCTTATTCAAAAAACGTATAGCCGATTAGAACGATTAATTCCGACTGAAAACATATTAATATCAACCAATAAAAGGTATAAAAAAATAGTTTTAGAACAATTAGAAAATACCACTTCAAAACAATTATTATTAGAGCCTTGTTTGCGAAATACATCGCCCTGTATCCTCTATGCTGCTTTAAAAATTCATGCAATAAATCCTGAAGGAGTTATGCTTATTGCACCTAGTGATCATTGGATTGAAAATGAAGTTGAGTTTATCAATAATATTGAAACCTCTTTCGAGTTTTGTCAAAAAAATGATGTGTTAATGACACTTGGAATTCAACCAAATTCACCAAATACAGGTTATGGTTATATTCAGTTTGAAAATAATGATAATGATATAAAAAAAGTAAAACAATTTACAGAAAAACCAAATTTAGATACTGCAAAAAAGTTTGTAGAAAGTGGCGAATACCTTTGGAATGCGGGAATTTTTATATGGAGTGTCAAAAGTATTTTAAAAGCATTTAAAACGAATTTACCAGAAATGTACACATTATTTTGCACAGCAAACAATGTATACAACACAGAATTTGAAGATGATTTCATAGACACT
This sequence comes from Lutibacter sp., assembly GCA_002733665.1. Taxonomy (GTDB): domain Bacteria; phylum Bacteroidota; class Bacteroidia; order Flavobacteriales; family Flavobacteriaceae; genus Urechidicola. The sequence goes on along the minus strand of NVWM01000013.1, from coordinate 40,909 downwards.
AATTATAAGAAAGCTGAAAACGTCTCTATTGATTATGGTATTCTTGAAAAAGCAGCAAACGTTCACGTACTTCCTGTAAATTTCGATTGGAATGATCTTGGAACTTGGGGTTCACTTTACGATAAACTTCCAAAAGACGAGCAACAAAATGCTTCTGTTGGAGGAAAAACTATTTTTAGAAACGCATCAAACAACATGGTGCGCACTCAAAGTGGGAAACGTGTTGTAATACAAGGGTTAAATGATTATATTGTCATAGAAAAAGAAAATGTTTTACTTATTTGTCCAAAAAATGATGAGCAAGATATTAAGCAAATTTCCAATCAAGTAAGAATTGATTTTGGAGAAGAATTTGTATAAAAAAACTATATGGAATCAAAATTTGAAAAAAAGATAGAACAAACTGTTGAAGAAAACACTCCTGAAAATTTTGGAAGTATCTGGGGAGATTTCAAACTATTTTTAAAGAAAACCTTAGATATCAGAAATGATACCGATAAAAGTGGCACAATACAAGATGTAAAAGACAATATCTCTATGCAAGGTCATACTGCATGGATTCTTGTTTTTTCAATTTTAATTGCATCTATTGGTCTAAATGCAAACTCAGCAGCTGTAGTTATTGGTGCAATGCTTATATCGCCTTTAATGGGCCCCATTTTAGGTGTTGGATTGTCTATTGGAATTAACGACATTGATACTTTAAGACGTTCGTTGGTAAACCTTGGTGTGATGATAGGCTTGAGCTTAATCACTTCATTTTTGTTCTTTAAAATTCCTATTTTTCAAGAATTAACTCCAGAATTAGAGGCTCGAACCGCACCAGATGTTCGAGATGTTTTCATTGCTATTGCTGGTGGTTTGGCATTAATTATTGCCTTAAGCAGGCGTTCAAAACAAACCAATACTATTGCAGGTGTTGCCATTGCAACTGCATTAATGCCGCCTTTATGTACCGCAGGATATGGACTTGCAATATGGGACTTAGAATACTTTTTTGGCGCAATGTTTTTATTTACCATTAATACAATTTTTATAGCATTGGCTGCTTTTATTATTGTTAAGTTTTTGCGTTTTCCGATGGTAAAATATATCAATTCTGCAAAAAGAAGACGCATTGCTCAATTAGCAACTTTTGTCGCTATTCTTGTTTTTGGATTTAGTGTTTATACTTTTTATGGGCTTTATAAGAAAAATAGTTTTGAAGATATTGCAAAAACTTTTATTGAAGAAATGAAAGCAAATGATATTAGTATCATTGATGAAGAAGATGAAAATATAAATTATCAAAACAATAGTATTAAATTAGTTTTATACGGAAGAAACCTAACTAAAGATGAAATTAAACAGTGGGAAACAAAACTTGTAGAATATGGATTACCAACAACAAAATTAAATATCCAACAAGGAGCAGATGATTCAGATTTACGAGCAGAAGTACAAAATTTAAGTGAATTATATTCTCGTAATCAACAAATTATATCCTCTCGTGACGAAAAAATAAAGCAAAGTGAAGATAAAATAAAAGTACTTGAAGCAGAGTTAAGCAAGTATTATAAAGTTCCTTTCTCACAATTAAGTAAAGAAGTAAAAATCTATCATCAAGGATTAAAATCTCTTAAATTTTCTAATGTGATTTCTACAAATTTTGAATCTACAGACACCATTGCTGTATTTACAACAGTTTGGTATGATTCTATTCCTAATAAAGATATACAGGAAGCCAACTTAAAAAAATTCTTAAAGACAAGTTTAGACTTAGATACTTTAAGAGTCGTAAGAGAATAATTTACTTCAATATTTTAACTGTAAACCAAAAAAAAGACCGAAGAAATTTCTTCGGTCTTATTCTTTTGTGACTTGGCTGGGGCTCCCTTCGACTTCGCTCAGGATAAACTTCTCGCCTTACTATTATAAAATTTGTGACTTGGCTGGGGCTCGAACCCAGGACCACCTCCTTAAAAGGGAGGTGCTCTACCAACTGAGCTACCAAGTCTTCCTTATACGCTTTTTGCGGGTGCAAATATAAATTTCTTTTGATAGAAAACAAATAGTTTTATTATTTACTTTCTTTTAAATATGATTCGCGAACTTTTTTAAATAAATTAGAAGAATACACAAAGTTTACGATTGCCTGATTATCAGTAACGAAGATTTCTTTATTGGTTCCTTCCCATGCCTTTTTACCGTCTTTTAAAAATATTATTTTCTCACCTATTTCCATTACAGAATTCATATCATGTGAATTTACAACTGTTATCATCTGATATTCATCTGTTATTTCTTGAATTAAATTATCTATAACTGTTGCTGTTTGAGGATCTAATCCAGAATTAGGCTCATCACAAAATAAATATTTAGGATTCATAACAATCGCTCTTGCAATTGCAACACGTTTTTGCATTCCTCCTGATAATTCAGCAGGGAATTTTAAATTTGAATCTGGAAGGTTTACTCTATCTAAAACAAAATTTACTCTTTCAAGCATTTCTTTTTTTGATTGATTGGCAAACATTTTTAGAGGGAACATTATATTTTCTTCTACTGTAAGTGAATCAAACAATGCACCTCCTTGAAAAAGCATTCCTATTTCAGTTCTTAGCAATCGTTTTTCGTCAATATCTAATTTAGAATACACTCTGCCGTCAAAAGATATCTCTCCTTCTTCTGGTGTATGTAATCCAAGTAAACATTTTAAAAACACAGTTTTTCCAGAACCACTTTGCCCAATAATCATATTGACTTTTCCTTTTTCAAAAGTACTTGAAATTCCTTTTAAAATATGGGCTTCACCAAAACTTTTATGTAAATTTTTGACTTCTATCATTATCCTAAAAGCATTTGAGTTAAAAAATAATTCAACAAAATAATCACAACACTTGTCCAGACTACGGCTTGCGTACTTGCTCTCCCAACTTCTAAAGAGCCTCCTTTTACATAATAACCATGATAGGCAGGAATTGTGGCTATAACAAATGCGAAAACTATTGTTTTTATTATTGCATATTTTATGAAATATGGGTTGAAATCTAACTGAACACCATCAATATAATCAACTGAATAAAATAAATCAGTTAATATTCCTGCTGCCCATCCTCCATAAATTCCAAGAAACATAGCAATTAATACTAATAAAGGATAAAAAATTAAGGCTGCCAATACTTTTGGCAACACCAAATAACTTAATGAGTTAATTCCCATTACTTCCAATGCATCTATTTGTTCTGTCACACGCATAGTACCCATACTTGACGCTATATAAGAGCCTACTTTTCCTGCCAAAATTATAGAAGTAAATGTTGGCCCAAACTCTAAAATCATAGAGCGTTTGGTTGCAAAACCTATCAAATATTTAGGTATAAATGGACTATCAACATTTAAAGCAGTTTGAATAGCGACAACGCCTCCAATAAAAAAAGAAATAAACATAATGATCCCTAAAGATTTTAATCCTAAATCTTCTACTTCGCGGAAAAAAGTTTCTCTAAATACTTTCCACTTTTGTGGACGTTTAAAGACTTGCCTCAGCATCATAAAGTATTTACCAATATGTTCAATATAATTCATTCAATTCCTTTTTGCTAAAATATTAAATTAATGTAATCTATAGACCTTTTATATCATAAAATTGTATCTTTGTTTATAGTGTATCAACTTCAAAATAAATGAAAAAAATTTTATTACTATCAGCAATTTTATTATTATCAACAAGTTGCAAAGCACAAGAAACTACTCAAATTTCAGAAAATAAAGTTATCGAAAACTCAAAACCAAAATTGGTTATTGGGATTGTAGTTGATCAGATGCGTTATGATTATTTAACGCGTTTTTATAATAAATATAGTGATGGAGGTTTTAAACGGTTAATGAATAATGGCTATAACCTAAAAAATATACATCTAAATTATTCTTCTACTAAAACTGCTGTTGGACACACTTCTATCTATACTGGCACAACACCTGACAATCATGGTGTTATAGCAAATGACTGGTATGATAAAAATTCAAAAAAAATGATTAACTGTGTAGGCGATGACAGATACACATCTATTGGAAGTCCTTCAAAAAAAGGAGAAAAATCTCCACATAGAAATCAAGTTAGCACTATTGGTGACCAACTTCATTTGTCACAAAATATGAATGGAAAAGTTATTGGTATAAGTATTAAAGATCGTGGAGCCATATTACCTGCAGGACACAGTGCAAATGCTGCATATTGGTATGATGGAAATGATATAGGGAGTTTTATTTCGAGTAGTTATTACATGAGTGAGCTACCAAAATGGGTTCGTGATTTTAATAAAACCAAAAAAGTTGATGAATATTTAAGCAAAACTTGGAATACTTACTATGATATTTCTACGTATACCGAAAGTACATCTGACGATAATAATTATGAGCAAAAATTTACAGGAAAACCTACTGCAACCTTCCCTTATGAGTTACCAAAATTAAGAGCAGAAAACGGGAATTATAGTTTAATTAGCGAGACGCCTTTTGGCAATAGTTTGACATTAGATTTTGCAATCGAAGCGATTAAAGAAGAAAATCTTGGTAAAAGTCAATTTACAGATTTATTAGCCGTTAGTTTTTCAAGTACAGATTATATTGGTCATGGTTTTGGTGTGTCTTCTAAGGAGATTGAAGATGCATACATTAGACTGGACAAAGATTTAGAACGATTTTTATTATTTCTCGATACTCAAGTTGGTAAAAACAATTACACATTGTTTTTAACTGCAGATCATGGTGCTACTGAAGTGCCAAACTACTTAAAAGATCAATCTATTCCTGCAAGATATATTGATAAGAAAAAATTACGAAAACACATTAAAAATATAGCAACAGAACTATATGGAACAGAAAAATTAATTGAACACATATCAAACAATACAATATATTTAAACAAAAAAGAAATTAAAAAGTTAAAACTGAACCTTGCTGAAGTTCAACAAAGTATTGCTGATGATTTGATTGATTACAAAGACATTTATAGAACTATAACTGCAAAGACACTTCAAACTACAGATTTCACTGAAGGATTTATGAGTTTAGTTCAAAATAGTTATAATCAGAAAATATCTGGTGATATTGTATTTGTGTACACGCCTTCTTCAATTACAGATTATTATAAAAATAAAGGAGGAACTACACACGGAACAGGTTATAATTATAATACACACGTTCCGTTACTTTTTTATGGAAACGGTATCAAAAAAGGAGAATCAAGCATTTACCATCCTATAACTGACATCGCTCCAACGATTTCTACTATATTAAATATTGAATTTACCAGTGGAAATACTGGTAATGTGATTGAAGATGTGTTAAAATAAAAACTGCCTAAAATATAATTTTAGACAGCTTTTTAGGAATTATTCGTATTCGGTAAGACAATTACAATTCACCAAGTATTAAATCGACTCCATCATCATCACCACCATCATCTACACATGAAGATTTACAAAATTCGTAATACATTGCCCAACTGTTTACTTCAAACTCTTCTCCTTATCCCCAAGCAGTTTCGCTTTGACTTCCGTCAACTTTTTCAACTTCTGCATGAGCAGCAATATAAAAACAATCTTCAAATGCATCAGCTAGAATCTTATACTCTATTTCAAAATCTGAAATAACATTTGCAGAGTAGTCTACTCTTTTTTCAAAAACTCCTGGTTTAGGATTTCCCTTTTTAGTTTCAGGAATACCATCTCTATCTCCAGCATATAAATGCGTGAGCTTAAGAATCCAGTCACCTTCTGTAATATAAGTAATGTAAACATATTCTACACCATCTTCATTTACAATTTCAACATCAACTCTACCTGCATCGTAATTTTGACCTGCAATGAGATCTGTTGAAGAGCAAGCAGTATCTGTATTTCTTGAAAATAAACCTGTTACATCCTGAGTTGATACGCTAAATTCAAATAAACTTGTGGGTTCTGATGTGTTAAATTGATTGATTAACTCATCCTCGTTTTGACAACTATATAGCACAACGAGTGCTGCTATAGCTAGGGTAATTTTTTTAAACATATTGTTTGTTTGTGGGGTTAATAAGTAACAAGTTTAAAATAAATTATTCACATAAGCAACTAAAAAACAACATTTTAATAAAAAAGAACTTTAAAATATAGAGTTTTCAACTACAGAAACGACTTATCAAAAGCAAGTGGAAGTAGATCGTGAAGTGAGTTCGTTTTTATTATTTTACCAGATTCTCCCATAAAATAAATTTCGATATTAGACTCTTGCTTTATCTCATATTCTGATAAAGTTTGACGACATGCACCACAAGGTGCAACAGGCTCTGTTACGGGATTTTTCTGTGAAGTTGCAGTAATTGCTATTTTTAGAATCTTAACGTTTGGAAACTCAGAAGACGCTTTCCAAACTGCAACTCTCTCAGCACACATTCCTGAAGGATACGCGGCGTTTTCTTGATTATTTCCTGTTACTGTTTCACCGTTTTCTAATAAAAACGCAGTACCAACATGAAATTGAGAATATGGAGCGTATGCAGTTTTTCTAATCTTAACCGCTTCATTCATCAACACTTGTACATCTTTTGGAAGTTCATCTACAGTTTCAAAAACGGTAATTGATGTTGATAATTGAATTTTTTTCATGTGTATATCTATTGTTTTTAACTGTCACATGTGTTCGCTATTAATCATTCTCTTGGATGAAGATGATTTTAACATGCTCGGTTTATATTAAGATCTATGCAATTAATAATCTTCATATAAATCTCCGAAATCAAACGCTAAAGAAAAACGCAATGTATTCTCTAACGGATTATTAACATCAGAAGAGTTAAATAAATATGAGATATCTATATTACTACTTTTAAACTTAAATCCTGCTCCTAATGTGAAATATTTACGTCCTCCTTTTAAGTCATTTTCATTAAAATATCCAGTACGAATTGCAAAAGCATTGTCATACATATACTCTACACCAAGTGCCCAAGTAAATTCTTTCATTTCTTCGCTAAAACCTCCTGGAGCATCTCCAAACGATTGGAACATTCCTTTAAAGAATCCTACTTCATCATCTTTTCCTTCAATAATATCTCCTGTAATAGGATCTCTTAATGGCGGTGTTGGAACTAATAGCTTGGTAAACTCTAACGTTGCTGCTATTGTATTATAGTCATCTAAAATAAAATCAAAACCTCCACCAAGTTTTAAGTTGGTTGGTATAAAATTTTCACGTCCACCATCTGAATAAGTTACTTTTGGACCTATATTAGAAAGATTAAATCCTCCACGCCATTTACCATTAAAATCTCCGTAGTTATTTTCTTCTGATTGATAATATCCAGAGATATCTACTCCAAAAGTGTTCACAGTTTTTAATTCTGAATTAGCAACTTTCAAAGCAAAATCCGAACGAATATATCTTAAGGTAACTCCCATTGCAAATGTTTCGTTCAATTTAAGAGCATATGTTCCGTCAAATGACATTTCGCTTGGTTTCTCAATTATAACCGTTTCGTTTGGATCTCCCGTTTCTCGCAATTCAATTTCACCAAGTGTAAAGTATTTTAAACTTGCAGCCCAAGCACTTCTATCATTTAATCTATTTCCTACTGAAAATCCTCCTAAAAAAACATCGTTTACCAATTCTCTCATCCAAGGAGTATAATTAACTCCAACAGCGAACTGTGAATTTAAAAATGCATATTTTGCTGGATTATGATGCTGTGAATTTGCATCAGCAGAAGTTGCAACTCCAACGTCTCCCATTCCTCCTGCACGCGCATCAGGAACTATCAATAAAAAGGGTGCTGCAGTTGTTATAGGATTTGGTTCGTCTTGTGCGTTTATAGTAGGTATAGTAATTAATACTATAAGTAACGTTAATAGTAAGTTTTTCATTTATTTAGTTTTTGTTTCTTTTAAGCGATATTACAAATATCTGTTTTTTTTATTGAAGTATAACTAACTTCTCATATTTTTCTGCCTTTGCATTAGATAAAGTGCTTTTTACATTTAATTTGTACACATACACACCTTTTCCAATTTTATCTCCAAAATCATCCAATCCATTCCAAGTTACTGAACGAGATAAATTCCCTGTTGATTGAACTAATTGATTAATCGTTTTTACCAATTTTCCAGATACTGTAAATATCTGAATTTGAACTTCTAATGGTTCATTTGGTTTGTTATGATTAAACCAAAATTCTGTATGATTTATAAACGGATTTGGGTAATTCAATACATTATCCAACACCATATCTGCATCATTGACTACAACAAATGTTAACGTAGCGCAAGACGGATTATTGTATGTATCCCAAGCACATAATTCTATGGTATGCATTCCTGTTTCTAGATTACGTAAAGGATATTTCACTTTTCCTTTTGTATAGTCGTTTAATTCCGTTTGATAGTAATCGTTTAGTATAAATGGATTGGCAGTATCACCGTCTAAAACCGCAACAATATCATGGTCAACTGCGGTAATTGATGTGTTAATTCCATTTTCATCTTCCAACACTGCTAAAAACAAAGGAGAAGCATTTGTATTTCCTCCATCTACAAATGATTCATCATTCATATATAATTGTATTTCTGGCCCAATATTGTCTTCAGGAGCATTTTCATTAATTCCTCCAATTGTTACATCAAAATTATATCCTGCTTTGTCAATAATATCATTATCAGCATAAAAACTAAGTTTTCCTTTTCCGTATGCAATACGCAAATCTCTTGGCGCAATAAAATCAAATGTAAATAAACCGTTTTCTACTGCTGCTCTACCTCTGAATATTTTACTTTCTAATGCATCAAACTCCATCGTAATTCCAAAGTTATCATTATCAAGTGTTGTTCTTATTATTTCTTTATCAAAAACTGTTGCAGATAACTCGCCATTATAATCCGTTAATAAATTTCCAGAAGGATCTGTTACAATTCCGTTAAAAGTCACATGAGACAATGCCTTAATAGTATCTAAAGATGTTGCAATATCAACACCATTCATTTGTGTTAATCTAACATCTGCTTTGGGAACTGCCAATTTCATTGCAGGATCGCCTAAATAATAAATAAATAATCGTTGACTTGTAGTCGTTTGATTCTTAACTATCATTAATGCTTCTGCGATTGTAAAATCTTCGTCATTAAATGTTAACAACACCTTCATCAATCTTTCATTAAATATCCTTCCTACGTTTATATATATTTCACGTGTTGTTGTAATTAAAGATATTGATCCTCCATCTTTATTCCAAACAATATATTCTCCTCCAGCCAATCGCAAAGGGTTATCAAATTTTGAAAATTCACAAGTAATTGTAATAATCAAAGGAAGTGTATTAAAATTACTCCAACCTTGAATTTCTGAAATTTCTAAAATTCGTTCTCCTGCCCAACCATCTTCTCCACCGTGTCCGAAGTAATTTGCCATTAACGTTCCTCTTTCAACAGCGTTAGATATTTCAGTATTTACATCAGGATAACGTTCTCCTCCTGAGGATGTTTGCTGTACATATGCATCAGCATAAATTTTCTTAACATTCAAGATTGGTTTACGAACCTTAATAGAATCTGCAATTCTTTCTAAACTTTCTTGTAAAATTTCTTCTCCGGAAGCGTCAATATCATCAGCAATTAAAGTAATCTGATTTCGCCAATCTCCATAAGAATTTGTACTGTTATAATTTATTATTTTATTTATAGCATTTGAAGCTTGTATAACATCAGATACGGGAATTCTACCTGTAGCCACATCTTGTCTATCTGCCCCTCCTAACAATCCTTCATTGGCATCCATCATGCCATAGTAATCATCAGTAATATAAGAAGTTGCTAGATTGAAACTTTCATTAGATTGTAGCGCTGGCACAATATTATTATTACCATTAATCCTATCTTTATAATCGTAAGAAGCATCACCAAACAAACATAAATATTTAATTCGTTTTTCAGGAAGTGTTGCATTGTCGTATAAATATTTAGTGAAATCACGGATTGCTGTTAAATCTGGACTTCCAGAAGAAAATTCATTGTAAATTTTTTCTAAATCTACTACTTCTACTGTTAATCCTCTATTTCGATGAAAATCTGCTAATCTTTCAGCTTCTCCAATCAAAAAATCACGAGTTACAATTACATAATCAATATCTTCAAGAGCGTGTAAATTTTGATTTTCTACCAAACTATTCGGCAGTTTTTCTGGCGTAAAATAATCTGTATCATTTAAGGCTACATATTCTTTAAGTATTCCTGCTGTAGCATTAAACTCAAAACCACCTGTTGCAGATTGATTTGTGATTTTTACAGGATTTACAAAATCTGTTACATCCCAAATTTCGGTTGCATTTTGAATCTGATATTGAACGGTTCCTAATCCATTTGCAGCGTCAAAACTTCTAAAACCAAATTGCTTATCATCAACAGTTAAAAGTTTTTTCCCAATAACTTCAATATAATCTAAATGTGCTTTTGCTGAAGGATTCCCATTGTTATTGAATGTTATTTCTACTGTAACGGCTTCGTTTACGGCAGAAAGACTCCCAATATTTTCTCGTGCAATCGCATGCACAAGTGAGTTTGTTATCGCAGGGAAATTAATGGTGTATAAATCTTGACCATTTACTTTTACAGCCATTTGACTTGTTGTTTCAGATTCTACAACTCCTCTTACTCTTATTTGAATATCTTGAGAAGTATCAATATTTTTAAACGGAATAGTGAAAGTCTGAACATTTTCTATAGTCAAATTTTCTCCAAACCATTGTTGACCAATAGCTACTATATTATGATCTTCTTTTTCATAAAAATCATAATCATTATAAGATGTTATTTGTTGATTCGAAACTGTTGTTATTGGTGTATCATTTTGAATACGTTTTCCAGCATTGCCATCAACATTTATAAAATAATAGGATTTATCAGAAAAAATATTTTTTTGATGCCTCGTATTTAGTCCTGACATATCTACTTTCCATGCATCTGATCCTTTAGCATAAAAGAGGATAAAATCGCTTGAGTCAAATTTATTATCATCTTCTCCACTAACAAAAATAGCATTCTCTTCTAAGTCATCATACCTAAAGTCGCTATTCAAAAACGGCAACATATTCCCTCCGTTTCCATAAATTTTTATATTCTTCGGATTGATACTCGAAGTATTTACACCTAAACTTTGTAAAAAAGAACGGTCTATTTTAAAAACTCCTGTTGTATCAACAGAAAACTTATACCATGTTCCAGTAGATAGCACTGAATTAAAGGCGCTTTTTGAATTTGTAAGTCTACTTGAAAGTTTTCGTTTGAGTTTATATTCTATATTAAATGAAATGACTTTTTTAACTAGGGACCCTTCTTTTATTAGAGGTGTTAAGGTTAAAATAACTTCTGATTCATCTCTTGATGTAGCTACATTTAATTTACTTTGTATTGTTGCTGGTATTTTATTTAAAGTGGTGTTTTTTGAGAAATTAGCTGTGATTATTTGATAATTTACGTTGGTAATTTTATATGAATCTATTGCATAACCTTTAGTGATTTTCCATGATTTTGTGTAAATAGGTAACAAATCTTCATCAAGAAATTGACCTGTAACTGTAGGAACTTGTAATTTGTTATTTCGACTTGTAGTAACTGAAGTATTGTCGTTCCACTCCAATTCTACTCTTTCACTTATGTTATTTTGAGCGTAACTCACAACAAATGAGAGCGTTATATATAGAAATAGATGCTTAGTTTTATTCATATTACATTAATAAACGTATAATTTGATTAGATATTTTAATACAATACAACATTACACATAATAAAGAAAAAAAACAATCGTTATAGAGAACAATAATAGGAATTACATTCTATTAAAAAAACTTGTAAAAATCGTTATTTGGTGTATCTTGCGACACTAAAGAAACCCTAAAGTTAAACAAAATGAGAATTGTTAAGGTAAATTTATTAATTATTCTATTGGCTACACTATTAGTTGGATGTCATAACAGAACAAACAAGAACAGCACCTCTCTAACAGGATGGAGTTCTAAAGATAAAGCAAAGGCTGGATTTTCTGAAGGCAAAAAATATAAAGGACAACAAACTCCTCCAGGAATGGTATTGATTGAAGGAGGAACATTTACAATGGGACACGTACAAGACGATGTTTTATTTGACTGGAATACAACTCCTGTAAAAATGCAGGTACGTTCTTTCTTTCTTGACGAAACTGAAGTTACCAATGAAGAATATCTTTTCTATTTAGAATGGTTAGAAAAAATATTTCCTAAATCAGATGAGCAAAACAAGCATATCTATACAAGTGCTTTACCAGATACTTTAGTTTGGAGACATACATTAGGTGCAAATGAGTTGCTTACTGAAAACTATTTGCGTCACCCTTCTTATTCAGATTACCCTGTAGTTGGAGTTAGTTGGAGACAAGCAAATGAATACTGTAAATGGAGAAGTGATAGAGTTTCTGAAAAGATTTTAGTTGATAAAGGTATAATGAACAACCCTTATCTAATGGATTCATTAAAACTTGATGGTAATAACTATTTTAGCACTGATACTTATTTACAAAGTCCTACATCATTATTTCAAGGTGATTCTTCTATTTACAAAAAAGGAATACCTGTAAGAAAGAAAAAAGGAGAAAAGAGAGGCGCAAGAGGAGAATTTACAGGAAGACATGTTAAAATATCTGACGGAATCCTTTCTCCAAAATTCAGATTACCATCAGAAGCAGAATGGGAATTTGCAGCAAAAGCAGATACAGAAAATAGAGAATACAATAACATAAGAGGTCGTAAAAAATATGCTTGGAATGGAAAGTATACTCGAAACAAAGGTAGACGCTTTAAAGGTGATCAAGTAGCAAACTTTAAACAAGGTCGTGGGGATTATAGTGGTCCTGCTGGTTGGAGTAGTGATGGAGGAGACATTACAATGTCTATTAAGTCTTATGATCCTAATGCATATGGATTATATGATATGTCTGGAAATGTTGCAGAATGGGTTGCAGATGTTTATAGACCTATAATTGACACAGATGCTAATGATTTCAATTACTATCGTGGAAATGTATTTACTAAAAAGAAGATTGATGAAAATGGTAAAGTTGTAATTGTAGATTATAATACCATTGTATTTGACACGTTGGATAATGGAAAAATTGTTCCTGTAGATTTACCTGGAACTATCAAATTTATTCCTATAACAAAGCGTGATGCTTTTATGAGAAACAATTATGAGAAATCATATAATATTGATTCAAAAGATGGTGATCTTGCCTCAACTAAACTATATGATAAAGATGAGGATGAACTAGAGTCACAACCTAGAATGTACAACTCTCCAATCATACCAAATAATATGGGAGAAAGCGGTCTTAGAATACAAGAATATGATGATGAATATAGAACAACTTTAATTAGTGATGATTCAAGAGTATATAAAGGAGGTTCTTGGAAAGACAGAGAGTACTGGTTAGATCCTGCACAAAGAAGACATTTACCAGAATATATGGCTACTAGTTATATTGGATTTAGATGTGCTACTGATAAACTTGGAGCAATGACACCAAAAAGAAGAAAACGTACTACTGAAAAAATAAAATAATTATTATTATATAATATTCTTAAAAACCTCGTTTTATTAACGAGGTTTTTTTTATTTTTATCTTATGACAACTGAGGAAATATATAAACTTTATTCCAAACACTACTTAGTAGATACAGACACACGCTCAATTCGAAAAAACACACTCTTTTTCGCATTAAAAGGGGATAATTTTAATGGTAATAAATTTGCAGAGGAAGCAATAAAAAAAGGTGCCAATTTTTCTATTGTTGATGAAAAGGAATATCAAACCAATAAGAAAATCATTTTAGTAGATAATGTCTTAAAATGTTTACAAGATTTAGCAAAACACCATAGAAAGGCTTTAAACATTCCGATTCTTTCTCTTACTGGAAGTAATGGTAAAACAACTACCAAAGAATTAATTAATACTGTCTTATCACAAAAATTTAATACAACTGCAACTAAAGGTAATCTGAACAATCATATAGGAGTTCCCTTAACACTACTTTCAATGACCAATAAAACAGCGTTTGGGATTGTAGAAATGGGAGCAAATCATCTAAAAGAAATTGAATTTTTATGTAGTATTGCTCAACCTAATTTTGGATATATTACCAACTTTGGAAAAGCACATCTAGAAGGGTTTGGAAATCTTGATGGTGTTATTAAAGCAAAATCTGAGTTGTATAATTTCTTAAAATCAACAAATGGGAAAGTTTTTGTCAATCAAGATGACGAAACTCAGTTAAAACAATCTGAAGGCATTCACACTATTCCTTTTGGTAAAAGTTTAACGTTTCTTGAAGCAAATCCTTTTGTGAAATTATCATACAAAAATATTGAGATAAACAGTCAATTAATTGGAGCATACAACTACACAAATGTTGCAGCAGCGATTACAATTGGAGGCTACTTTGAAATTGATAAATTTAAAATAAAAAATGCTGTAGAAAATTACACCTCAACAAACAATCGTTCTCAAATAGTTGAAAAAGAAGATGTTAAAATTATTTTAGACGCGTACAATGCAAATCCGAGTAGTATGAAAGTGGCTCTTGAAAATTTTGATTCATTATCAGATTCTTCAAAAATTGTTGTTTTAGGTGATATGTTTGAACTTGGAAATTCTGCTTTAGAAGAACATCAAATTATTGCAGATATATGCGAAAAAATAGACTTAAAATCAGTTTATTTAATCGGAGAAACTTTTTCCAAAACAAGCACAAAAAAAGCATCCAAATATGAATGCTTTGATGATTTTATTAAAAATATAGACTCTTCTACATTTAAAAACTCAACATTATTGATTAAAGGGTCACGTGGAATGTCACTTGAAAGGTTACTTGATTATTTGTAATTTCTTTCTGTGATATTCTATCAATCCATCTATAGGTCTTCTTACAATATTTCCAATTTTTACATTGTATTTTTTTGCTACTTGATTGATAACATCCGAAGAAAAGTAAGCAATTGAACCTACAAAATGAACAGGAACTTCTTTATAATTATCGTACGGCTTAATTCTGTTTTTAAAAAAATCTTTAATTCCCTTTTTAAGCACTGAAGTAAAGTATTCGTTTTGTTCGCTTTTAAACATAAATTCTGCAAAATTGGCTAAATATGTATTGGGATTTTCCTTTTTATAAATGTTCAATTTAATTTCATCTGCATTTAAATCATACTGCGAAGCAAATTTTAAGCGTAACTCCTCAGGCATTTTCTTGTAAAAATAATCACGAATTAATTTTTTACCAAAATAATTACCACTAGCTTCATCCATCAGAATATAACCTAACGAAGGTATAGATGTATGGATAGTCTTACCGTCAAAAAAACTACTATTTGAGCCTGTTCCAAGGATACAAACAATTCCAGGTTCTGAAGTGACTGCATAAGTAGCTGCATAGGTATCTTCTTTTACAGCAACAATTGCATTAGAAAAGTAATCCTCAAAAACATCTTTGAGCATTATACACGGATTTTTTGTTCCACATCCAGCACCATAAAAGTAAACTTCTCTTATCTTGGTCTTATACTTTTTTAAAGCTTCGTTTTCAACAAGTCTATTTTTGATGATTTCTTTCTTAAAAACTGCAGGATTCAGCCCTTTAGTTCTTGTTTTTAAGAGAATTTCGCCTCTATCATCAAGTACTATCCAATCGCATTTTGTCGAGCCTCCATCAGCAATTAAAATCATTTTTTAATAGATTTGTTTATAGTGAATTTATATGAAGTGCTAAATCAATTAATTTTGATGAATACCCATATTCGTTATCATACCAAGAAACTAATTTGAAAAAGTTGTCATTCAACCTAACACTAGCTCCTGCATCAAAAACACTTGTTCTTGATTCGGATACGAAATCTTGAGAAACTACTTGTTCTTCCGTATAACCTAGAACACCTTTCATTTCATTTTCTGAGGCATTTTTAAGTGCTTTTTTTAATTCTTGAATCGTTGTGCTTTTTTCAGTTCTAACTGTCAAGTCTACAACCGAAACATTCGCTGTAGGAACTCTAAATGCCATTCCTGTTAATTTCCCATCTACTTCTGGCAATACTTTTCCAACTGCTTTTGCAGCGCCTGTAGATGTTGGAATGATATTATTTATTGCCGACCTTCCTAATCTATAATTTTTTCTTGATGCACTATCAACTGTATATTGAGTAGAAGTTGCTGCATGAATTGTGGTCATTAACCCTTCAACAATACCAAAGTTGTCATTTATCACTTTAACAATTGGTGCTAAACAGTTTGTAGTACATGAAGCGTTTGAAACTACTGTATCTGACGCCTTAACTTTATCATGATTAACTCCCATAACAAACATTGGTGCATCAGCAGAAGGTGCTGAAATTATCACTTTCTTTGCTCCTGCTTTTAAATGAGTTCCTGCACTCTCTAATGTTTTAAAAATTCCTGTACAATCTAAAACAACTTCAACTCCTACTTCATCCCATTTTAAATCTTCTGGATTTCTTTCCGCAGAAACTCTAATTTCATTTCCGTCTATAACTAAATTTCCTTTTTTTACAGAAATATCACCATCAAATTTACCATGAACTGAATCGTATTTTAATAAATATGCTAAATGATCTATATCTAATAAATCATTAATTCCTACAACTTGAACTTTTGGATTTTTCATTGCTATTCTAAAAGCAATTCTTCCTATTCTACCAAATCCATTAATTCCAATTTTTGTTTTTGCCATTCTATTTTTTTTCTTTTATGTTGTCATTATATCAGAAACCTTTATTAGTTCTGTGTTTATTTTAGTTTCTCCTTTTATTGCAAGGTCTAATGATGTTAATGTTATTTCATTATCATGAATACCAACCATAAAATTTGATTTTCCTTCTAATAAAACTTCTACTGCTTTTACTCCCATTCTACTTGCCAATACCCTATCAAAACAAGATGGCGCACCTCCTCGCTGCATGTGCCCTAAAACGGACACTCTAACTTCATAATTAGGCATGTTTTCTTCTACATACTTTGCCAATTCAAAAACATTCTCTCCTGTCTTATCTCCTTCTGCTACTACTACAATACTTGATGTTTTTCCAGATTTTCGACTTTTTTTAAGCGACTCCAACAATCTATCTAAACCTAAATCTTCTTCAGGAATTAATATCTCTTCTGCTCCAGCTCCTACACCTACATTCAATGCAATATGTCCAACATCACGACCCATAACTTCAACAAAAAACAACCTATTATGTGAACTTGCAGTGTCTCTAATTTTATCTATAGCCTCTACAGCCGTATTTAGGGCAGTATCATAACCAAGTGTAAAATTAGTTCCAAAAATATCATTATCTATAGTTCCAGGAATTCCAATTACTGGGAAATTAAATTCTTCATTAAATATCTCTGCTCCTGTAAAACTTCCATCACCACCAATAACAACAAAAGCATCAATATTCTTCTTTTTAAGATTTTCAAAAGCCTTTTTGCGCCCTTCAACTGTTCTAAACTCCTCTGAACGAGCTGTTTTTAAGATAGTTCCTCCTTTATTAATAATATTATTTACGCTTCGAGCATTCAATTCTTTAAAATCTCCTTCAATCATTCCTTGATATCCTCGATATATTCCAACACTTTCAATATTATAGTATGCACATGCTCTAACTACTGATCTAATTGCAGCATTCATCCCTGGAGAATCTCCTCCTGAAGTTAAAACTGCTATTTTATTAACTTTATTCATTTTAAAATATATAGTATTACAAATTTACGATTTGTAGGCTTAGTTTCCTATGTTTTTAGCGTAATTCGATCACATCGATTTCATAAATATACAATCTATAAAAAAGGTGTTTTAAGTAAATTATTTTGAATAAATGAAGACAATTAATAAGGATTCGAAAAACACTAAAGAGAAAAATAGATTTGTCTTTACTCTTCTATTTTCTGATCAAACATATCTAAGAACCCTTCAAATGCTTCCCAGTATTTATCATTGCCTTTAGTAGATTTCCAAAGCGCTCTTGAACCGTGTATACCGTCAGTTAATGGTTCAAAATGAACTAGTTTCCCTTTCGTTACACCTATTTTCAAGCCTTTGATTTGTTGAATTTCATTTTTAGATGAAGTCACAAAAACAGACTTCTTATAATCTTGAAGTTTATCACTCATTTTAATTCCTTTCAAATATTCTCCAGGACTAAATGCTGCAACTGCCTTAACTTTCTCATTTTCTTTACCTATCAGCAACACTAGAGATGCTGAATACGAACTACCAACTAATAGTATCGGTTGATTTCCATTCATGTCATACAAATAATCAATTGCAGATTCAATATCTTGACGTGCATCTAAATAACTTGTTGGCAAGCCTTTTTCTTTTGCTCGTTGAGCAGTTTCGTTTGATATTTCGTTTGCTATTTCTCCTGACCGTTGGTCAATAGCTAAACAAGAATAGCCTAAATAATTTAATTTTATAGCAGTATCTTTATATTCACCCCTACTAAATCCTGCTTGGTGACATAATAGAACTATTGGCTTTTTACCATTCACTTCATACAAATCAGCCGAAATGAGTAAGCCATCCGCTGAAGGAAATCTCGTTTTTACAACAAATATATTGGGAACTTCAATAGTGTCATTTTCAACAGTAACTTCTGTGTTTTTTTCAATTATATTCTGTGGCTTCCTCTCTTTTGTGTTGCAAGAAATAAATGCAAAACAACAAAGTGTATAAAATAGTATTTTCTTCATAATAAATAAAAAAGTGAAATGTAAATATACAACTAATTAAAACCACTCAAAATCTAATTTTTTAGATATTGAATGAAATTATTTTATATCCTTAGTTATTAGTTTTAAATTACAAAAAAAGACATACATTGTTTTTTTACTGAAGCATAATTTGATGGATATACTAGAAGGTTTTCTTATCGGTTTAACAACGCTTTTCATAATTGGTCCTGTTGTTTTTATTTTAATCAACGCTACAATTAGAAATGGTTTTAAATCTGGTTTTGGAGTAAGTCTTGGAATTTTTTTAGGTGATATTATTTACACATCAATCATTTCATTCTTTGGAGTTAATATATTATTAGAAAATCATTTTTTAAATGAATATCTTGGAATCATTGGTTTCCTTATTTTATTTGGATTTGGAGTCTCCTATATACTTAAAACTAAAAATATTGAATTGAAAAATAAAGTTTCTAACCTTACTCACTTTCAAAACTTTATAAAAGGATTTAGTGTTAATTTCTTCAACCCATTTGTTTTAGGGTTTTGGGTTTTAATTGCTAAATATGGTTTTGAAAAATATCAAGAAAACGGTTCTTATTTCTTATTCTCTCTAGTATTTGGAATTTTAACAATTGATATTGTTAAAGTTATCTTGGCAAAAAAATTAACTCCTTTATTGAATTCTAAAAAAATATTTTTGATTTATAAAGTCTCTGGAATTTTAATGATTTTATTCTCTTTCCGTATTCTATATCACTATATAACAACATAGTAAATTTATCCATGCAAAATAAAATCGTTATATTTGAAATGTAACTAAAAAACTTTTTATCATGGAATTAAATTATTACATCTTATTAATAGCGGCATTAATACCGTTAATCATGGGCTTTATTTGGTACAACCCAAAAGTATTTGGTACTGCTTGGATGAACTCAACAGGACTTACAGAAGAAAAAATGAAAGGAGCAAATATGCCTCTTATATTCTTTCTAAGTTACGTATTTAGCATTTTGATTGCGTCGGTAATTATGCAAATGTCTATTCATCAATTTGGAGTTTTATCTACTCTCGGTGGATCTGAATTAGATGAAAGTTCTACTCAATATTTTGCAGACTTTATGGCTAAATATGGCACAAACTTCAGAACATTTAAACATGGAGTTTTACATGGAGTACTTGCTGGTTTCTTTTTTGCAATGCCAGTGATAGCAACAAACGCAATGTTTGAACGAAAAGGGTTTAAAAACATTCTAATAAACTCAGGATATTGGATTGTAACACTTGGATTAATGGGTGGAGTTATTTGCGCTTATATGTAGAATTCTTTTCATAAACATATTTACAAAAACGCTTTAAAATATATTTTAAAGCGTTTTTTATTTATTCCCCAAAACCCTTTTGATCAAACTATTAAAAAATAGTTTAAAAAAGGAATCTTCATTCTTTTCATCTTTATTATCAGCAAGTGATTTTGGGTTTCTATCCCTTTCCACAAACTGAATATCGTCACCAATAATTTTCACCTGTTGATTAAATACAAATTGTCTATCTTCATTTTTAAATCCGAAAGTTCCAAAACGTATATTGTTATAATAAATAATATCATTTGCTTCACTTAGAAAATACCAATCCTTAGAAAAACGATTCATCCGTTTAAAATTATTATACTCTTTTAGTTGATTTCTCAATTGATGATTCTTGTCAAACTTTTTAAATTGAATGTTATCATCTTTATCCAATAGCGAATAATATCCAACATAATAATGATTATCTGTTTCAACATTTGCATACCAAAGTATTGCGTTTAGAGGAGTTGGACCAGTTTCAATACGATTATAATCTATTTGTTGACTTTCTAAATTTTTTGTAAATTTTTGATAGGTAAACATTTTGAATACTAGTGTTAGTATTAAATAACCTGAACTTACATATAATCCAATCCTATTAATTCTTGCTCTCTTTGGATTTGTACGTTTATAGAACATCGTTACAATCACAAAAATCAAAAAGGGCAACGTATAAAACGGGTCGACAACAAAAACATTACTTATTGCCAATCGATTATGGAAAGGCCAAAGTAATTGCGTGCCATAAGTTGTTTGTACATCCAATAAAATATGAGTCAGAAATCCCCAGAAAAAAAGTATTGACCAATCTCGAAAAGTGGCTTTGCTTTTCTTAAACATTTTAGTGAACAAATAACCCAAAAGAGGTGCAATGGTAATTACAAATAAAAAGGAATGTGAAAATGCGCGATGCATTAATGTTGCAGACAATTTATCTGAGACTATAAAATTTAGAAAAACATCAAAATCTGGAATTGTTCCTGCAATGGCTCCCCAAAACACGGCTCTATTCCCAAGTTTTTTACCTAAAATAACTTCTCCAACTGCTGCTCCTAAAACTATTTGTGTTAATGAATCCATTTAATTTTACTAAATCTTTGAAATTTTGTTTCTATTAAAAGGATAAAAGTTAAAATTCATAAAACTATTACGATGTTCCTTAATTTTTATTGTACTACTGTCAGCAAGTGTATTTTGATCTGTATTAAACTCTCTTTTAAATGGTTGCCGCAATTTAAATTCAGATGGATTGATATTCTGGACAATTAATCGCAATAAAAACTTACCAGCTTTAGATCGTGGTCTAATAAATAAATTCATATTTAGTGGTTTTGCTCCAAAAGCACTCTTCATGGTTTCTGCAGTTCTACCAAAACCAATAGAAGTAGCGTTATTTTTTAAGCCATCGTTTATAAAATCAACAAGCATTTTTGGATACAATTTATATTTCAAACTATATTCATAGTCAATCCCAACAAAACTCGTTTCTAATGTACTATTCTTAACAAATGAAGATCTAAATCCTATTAACTTATCATCAACAAAATAGCCAAAAATCTTATACTTATCTGATAACTTTTCTTTAAGCCCTATAAACGTGTTGATATTAAAAATCCCCAAATTAAAGTTTGAGTTTTTCAAAACTTGATTATATAAATTTTGAAATCTTTCTGAATGTTTTTTTATATCACTCACATTAAAATCTTTAACAACTAAATGTTTAGAATTAATTAATACTTTATTAAATCTAGATCTATATTTAGTTCGATAGTCTTGCATTATATCATCAAAATCATTCCAGTGATTCTTTAAATCAAAAACCATATTCGCATCTATATTAAAGTTTAAAAATTGTTGATTTTCTAATATAGTTTTAACCGAATTATTCTCTGGATAAAATTCTTTGAAAACAATATAATTAATAGATTTATTTTTTTGAAGCAATTGATTTATAACATTATTTATATTTTCAAAAATAATATCATCTTCAATGTTTTTTTGAAAATAAAAAACATTTTCTCCTGTTGCAAAAATATTTCCTGCTATAAGTATGGTTAGCTGTTTGTTTAAAAATTTTCTTAAAATTTTATTTTGAAACCTACAAGGAACACTATCAAAATTAAACGTACTAGCATCATACTTTAATACTTGAAAAATTGATTTTCCAATTGGTTTTCCTTTCTCATCATAATACAAAGCATATATAAACTGATGTACGTCACTAACCGTTTCTTCAACTGTTTCTAGGTAATCTAAATCAAGAAAAATATTATCAGTTGAAAATGAATTCCAATCTGTTAAATTTATATCCTTAGTAGAATATACTACTTTATAAGTAAATTTTTGCTTAGAATTAAACATTAAGTTTCGTTAGATTTTATAAGTCGCAATTTAAAATTAAATATTACAGGAAACATAAAGTCCAATAAATTTAATTTATACTCTATAAGTATCGGTTTTCCAATTTTTGATAGATTTTTTTATTTTATTTTCTGATAAATTTTCCGAAACCGCTCTTTTTGCAAGTTCTAAAAATTCATCATCTGATGCAAAGCGTAAACCAATAATTTGACGCATTTTTAAGTCTTTACTAAATGGTTTTCCTGCTAATAAATAATGCCTAAAATTTTCTTCTGCTCGTATTGCTCTATCTTGTGCTCTTAATGCAAACGAACGCATATAGTAACCAAAAATTAAAAACAAAAGAGGCACTAAGACGAGTAAAGATGCTGAATATATATTATCTGCTGATGATTTTATAATGTTTATAACAGTGCCTATTAATAATATAACCGTTATTGCAAATGTTACGTAGTGAAATCCAGTAACCATTTTTCTGTGATTTTTATAATTTTGAGTTTCCATGAATATTCTTTTTACGATTGAATTGTAAATATACAATTAATTAGAAATACTATTTCTTATATCTTTCTCATTGCTAAATATTCTTGTGATTACTTCATCTTAGTATCATTTTTTATATCTTTATTAAAAAAACTATGATAAAAAGAACTTTATTCTTTGGAAATAAATGCTCATTAACTACTAAATATGAGCAACTAGTTATAAAAACTTCTGAAAGAGAAACAACAGTGCCAATAGAAGATATTGGATTTATTGTCATTGAGCATCAAGAGTCTTATATTTCCATACCTGCTTTATCAAAATTATCATCAAATAATACTAGTGTCATTTTTTGCGATAATAAGCACATGCCACAAAGTATGTTATTGAATTTAGACAGTCACCACATTCAACAAGAATTATTTAGAAATCAAATTAACGCTTCTGAACCTTTAAAAAAGCAATTATGGCAACAAATTGTTAAGTCAAAAATTGAAAATCAATCTGAATTATTGAACAGAATGAACTGCGAAAATAACCCTATGGATTATTACGCTTCAAAAGTTTTAAGTGGTGATACTGATAATAGAGAGGGTGTTGCAGCCGCCTATTATTGGAAGCATTTATTTGATTTTAATTTTAAACGAGAACGCTATGGTAAATATCCAAACTTATTTTTAAACTATGGGTACATTGTTTTGAGAGCTGCTGTGGCAAGAGCATTATCTGGAAGTGGTTTATTAACTACTCTTGGTATTCATCATCATAATAAATACAATGCCTTTTGTTTGGCTGATGATATTATGGAACCCTTTAGACCATTAGTAGATGCTAAAGTAATTGAAATTATGCAACGATATGATGAGCAGGATTTAATCACACCGATTAAAACAGAATTATTAAACGTACTTACAGAAACTGTGTATTTTGATGGATACAAAAGCCCTTTAATGGTTGGCATATCTAGAACCACAAGTAGTTTACAGCAGTGTTTTATGGGCAAAACAAGGAAAATAATTTATCCCAAATTATGGAATTAAACGGTTATCGTATTATGTGGTTATTTGTATTTTTTGATTTACCAACTGAAACAAAAAAAGATAGACGAAATGCTCAACAATTTCGTAAAAACCTATTAAAAAATGGGTTTACAATGATGCAGTACTCTGTGTATATGAGGCATTGTGCAAGTAGTGAAAGTGCTGATGCTCATGAAAAAAGAATTAAACACTTGTTGCCACCATTAGGAAAGGTAAGTGTACTAAGAATTACTGATAAACAATATGGTAATATTATGAACTTTTGGGGTAGAGTTGAGACACCAAAGGAACCGCCACCTTTGCAGTTAGAATTATTTTGATAGAAATCAAAAAATGCTCCAAATAAAGCAATTATGTCTTTATAAGGAGCATTTTTTTACACGACATTTTTAAATAATCAATTGATATATAGCATCTAAGGAGATTGCTAATATCGTTTTTTCTAATCTTTAATCAAACCACAACAATTGGTAGACTATGTAAAAGGAAAACCATAATATCGTTTTTTCTAATCTTTAATCAAACCACAACAATCTCCTTTACATTATTAGGTTCTGTAGTAATATCGTTTTTTCTAATCTTTAATCAAACCACAACAAATACGATGTAAAAGAAGCAGTCTATATAAATATCGTTTTTTCTAATCTTTAATCAAACCACAACCATACAAAACAGCATTCTCCAGGACCCAATAATATCGTTTTTTCTAATCTTTAATCAAACCACAACACGTGTATGCGAACAATTAGGGCAGATGGTAATATCGTTTTTTCTAATCTTTAATCAAACCACAACTTACTTCACGTAAGTTGATGCTCCTAATAAAATATCGTTTTTTCTAATCTTTAATCAAACCACAACAAGAAGATATTATTGTTGGAACAGATAAAGAATATCGTTTTTTCTAATCTTTAATCAAACCACAACATGTGTTACAATACATCCAACAACTTTTGAAATATCGTTTTTTCTAATCTTTAATCAAACCACAACATATATGTGGAATGGTATGTTTCAAGGAGAATATCGTTTTTTCTAATCTTTAATCAAACCACAACAAATCAGAGGCTATAATACCAGTTCCTTGAATATCGTTTTTTCTAATCTTTAATCAAACCACAACGGAACTCTGGGTATCTATCTAATTCGCATAATATCGTTTTTTCTAATCTTTAATCAAACCACAACTTATTGTCATTTTATTATTGTGCTTTACGAAATATCGTTTTTTCTAATCTTTAATCAAACCACAACTGTTTTTGCTTTGGCGTAATTTGTTGCTTTAATATCGTTTTTTCTAATCTTTAATCAAACCACAACTATCTATATGCTTGTTTTTTCCTGCGGAAAATATCGTTTTTTCTAATCTTTAATCAAACCACAACAATGCTCTGTTTCTAATCTTTTCAGGTAAGAATATCGTTTTTTCTAATCTTTAATCAAACCACAACCCTTGTTTGGTTATTTGTCCATCATCAACCAATATCGTTTTTTCTAATCTTTAATCAAACCACAACAGTGCACTACTTAAACCTGGAGCAGAGGCTAATATCGTTTTTTCTAATCTTTAATCAAACCACAACCAAGAGAAGCTTATATAAAAGATGCGCAAGAATATCGTTTTTTCTAATCTTTAATCAAACCACAACACCGTTATTCCTCTTCCCTGCTCTATTAAGAATATCGTTTTTTCTAATCTTTAATCAAACCACAACGGAATAGTACAAAAGAGTTTTTTAGAAATAAATATCGTTTTTTCTAATCTTTAATCAAGGTTAAGAAATATGTCAAAGAACTAAATTTGTGTATTAATTATTATCAAAATAGATTTTCTTTCTGTACAAGTCATCTTCATCGTCAGAACGCTTTTCAAGTTCAGTAATTAGCAAAGGTGTTGGAGATATTAAATTACAAAAAACTTGTATTGCAATTTCTCTATTTTTATTTTCACCCTTATTTAAATAGCTTATTACTGAAGTTAAATTTACATTTGCGTCTAACATGTTTGCTAAAACAATATTTTCATAAGCAGCAATATATCCTAATTTATGCTTATTATAGAAAACTGCAATAGCATACTTGTCGTATTCATTGTTTATTTCTCGCTGTAAAATTAATTCTTGCCCAACATTTAATTGCTTATAAATGGTCTCTAAATTGTATGTAAAAGTCCCTCGCAAATAATTATCATATATTATTACAGGTCTTCTATCTATAATTTCTTGAAAAGAAAAAGCACTTAAGCCTAATGCTCCTATTCCTAAACTTTTTAAAAACTCTTTGCGCTTCATATTTTTTCAATTTTACCCGAAACTGAAATTTTGACTTTTATTGGATTAAAGGTAAGCCAACCTGTTTTCCCTTCTCCAAAACCTCTTATTTGCTTATAATCATCATCTGTAATAGTTGATGAATTATGCTTTCTAAAGAAATAATCTTTAGATGTTAATTTCTGAACTCTATACAAATGCTTCTTCAGTATTTCATAATTAGGTTGTTCCCAATCAATATCATCACTTTTTAATCCTAATAGAAATATATCATTAATTTGTAAAGTAGTAACAACTTCTTTACCATCTTCAGGCAATTGAAATACGGATTGTTTTTGTCTTTTACGTTCAACAGCAGTCCAAAATGTAACTACCTGCTCTCTCAAATTATCATCAAAATCTTTATAAATAAGTACATGATGATTATTACGAGGGTTTACATGTTGATTTATAGTCTCTTTTAATGGTTCTGCTCCTCCAATATTTTCTCGCATACGTACCTTTTTAATTGGCACTGGATTCCCATTCTTATTTGGTAAAAATAATTGTGCTAGTTTATTACCTCCTTCATCTACAGCATAAAAAGCACCATCAGGAACCTTTCCTTTTATGAAGCCACCCAATTCATCAACCCTTTTTAAAATAAGGAAGCGTATTGTTTCATCAACTACTTTATCAATCTGTTTTTTGGTTGTCAAACTGTCAATTGGTTTTCGTACATGAAATGCTTCAACACCATCTGGAGCAGTCCTTTTACCATATACAGTTTCTTTATGTAATTGCCCTCGAGCCGCAACACCTGTATTTTTATATACTATTCCATGTTTCTTTGTTTTATGTGTTCTTATCGTTAACACATTATTTGTTTTTTTATGAGACACTAATATTTGCTCAACAGATTTTTCTGCATCTTGCCTAAAATATAGCCAAGGCATCTCAAAATCTTTAAGTTCATGATTTTTTTGATATCTATTTCTTTTTGTTAATTCTTGTAAATGACTTCTTGTAGAACATGCCATTACCAAAGCATCTACTGCATGATGGCGATGGTCATCTCTTGATTTAGTATCATCATCTTTATTCAAAATAGAATTTAAACCCCAATGATGGCGTAAAGTTGCAGTCATTTGTCCTGGAGCAACTTGCACATTATTACAAATTTTACTTAAATAATTTTTTGCTTCTTTACTTATGTAACGAGTATCATTTAACTGACGACTTATAAAATCATCGTCATGCTTTTTCTTAACAAATTGTTTGAATTTATGATAAGCATTAGGATAATTAGGTTTCGTTTTAAAACAACTTAATGCTTGTAATTTTATTTCTTCCCATTTTTCTTCTCCTAGTTTGCTATAGAATTCATAGGGAGTCAAATTACCTTTCGCTCTATTTTCATCAGCAAAACAAAGTGTTTTGTTCATAAAACTATCGTTTAATGACCTACTCCAAGGGAAAATATGCTCTATTTGTATTTCTCCAGAAAACAACTCATTTACTTCAATATTTTTTCCTGTAAAAGGACATCTTTTATCACATTCTTCCCACAACTTGTATTTTAAAATAGTTGTATGATTTATTCGCTGTCCTAATTTTTCTAATTCGTCTTTTACTCTATCATTTTGTTTTTCTAATTGCTGTTGTTTTCTTCTTGTTTCATACCTGTTTTTTTTAGATGCTTTCAAGTCTCTTGCCAATTCAACTTTTATTGCATCAGACTTTCCATAAGTATCAATTAGTTCATTTACCAACTTTCTAATCTCAAATAGTGCTGTAATTACAACAGGATTTTTTATACTTTGAATTTCTGTATCTGCTTTTAAATTAACTGGTAATTTATCTAATAATTTAACCGTTTTAATCGAACTACTATGATGATATAATTTACCAAACTGTTTATCAGAAAGGTGAAATTCATTTTTAAGCATCATTTTTAGAGGCTCGATATAACCTCCTTTTAAATTAGAACGTACTATTTCTGGGACATTATCTAATATGAATTGTTTGTTTTCCTCCCATTTACTACCTAAAGTATTTTTAACTCCGCCAAGACCAACAGCAACATCGTATTGAAACCCTAATTTTAAAAAAGGCAAAATATTACTAATTGCTTTTCTGCTTAAATTGGCATATTCATCTTTTAAATTGAATTTAGAAATCAATGTGGCTTTTTCCTCATCAAATCCCCATTTTTCAATAGCATATTGCTTTAGTTTTTCTCTATCCTCAAAAAAGGAAAGTATATGCCAAATATCTTCTTGTTCCTTTTCTGTAAAATCAAACCATTTTTCTCCAAAAAATTTTTTATTAGATAAATTACTAATAGTATGTGTACCTATTATATAATCATCATCTTTATAATTAAATTGATGGTAACTTTCTAATTTATTGATTGTTTTTCTAATCTGTTTAAACCTTACTTTCTCTTTAGATAGCAATAAATCGATAATTTTTTTTCTTTCTTCTGATGTAAATTTTACTGATTCCCCAGCAATATCACACTTTAAATTATTTACCCATTCATAAACTCTTCTTAACTCGTTTGGAATGGCACTAATAGGACATTTTGTTTTTTTAGACTCAAAAGCACAATACCCAACTAAATGTTTTTGAGAGCGTAAAGGTCTTTGATGAAACAGCACTCCATCTTCTGCATATCCATCTTTTTTTCTACCTCCAAAGATTGTTTTTAGATTTTGTGTTAATACAGAATGATACTTTTTTTGATACTCCCAAATAGTTTCAAACTCATCAATGTACATCTGACGAGTTGTGTATCTGTTTCTGATACGTTCTAATTCACCTGAATAAGGTGTGTTTTCTTTCGGAGAAATTGAATGGAGATAGGACCCAAGTGTTTTGTTGCTTTTTATACTTTGAGCAGTTTCAGCAATACCAATTTTACCGATTTTGGAATCTCCATTAAAAATGACACTCTTTTCGTTATTGTCAGTTCCAGCACTTCGGCTATTACTTTGAAATCCTCTACGCTGAATCATGTGGTAAAAAATTCTGCCTAATTCAACTAAAGAAATTTTTTCTTTAATTGCTTTTGAGCGTAAGTCATAAGGATTTAATTTAAACCATTCTTGCAATTGAGTGTTTTTAAATATTTCTTTTTCATTCCACACTTTAACTAAGGTATAATCTAAGGGACATAGACCATTTTTAGCAAGTTCTCGTAGAAGATAACGTTTGCGTAATCGCCTTCTAAAAATTTGACGCCTAATTCCTCTTGCTTCAGTTCTACTAGCATTTTTTGAAGTTTCACGTCCTTCGCCTTCTCCCAAATTAACAACTCCTTCAGGAAATATACGACTCCCCATTCCAAGTATTTTTTTATTCCCATCATCGATTAAAGCCCAACCAATAGAGTTGGTACCTAAATCTAATCCTAAAATTTTTGACATATTATATATTGTTTAGCAATTTTTATAAGTACTATAAATTTAAGAAAAGTTTTTTATTAAACAATAAATTTGTACATTTGATATGTGAAAAAAATTATTCTAATCTTTAATCTTATCACAATAAGGCTATATGCCGTAGATGAAAATCTTTAGTCCTGCTTCGGTAGGACTTTTTTTTGAGGAAATAAATTGGTGCTCTGGCAAGTCAACTTGCTAAATTATTATTCTACGAAACTGCTTTTCACCTTTAATTAAGGCAAACTAACTCATATAAAAATCAAATCCAATAATTAAAAAAGTCTTAAACAAAAAAACTGTTATTTCTATTTGAATGCCCATTACTTTAAAAATTATGCAATGACATTTTGATTAATTGTATCAACAATTAATATAATATTTCTCATTGCTTTTTTTATTAAGTGATTAAAAATTTATATCATAGCAAACGCACTTTATTATCTTACAGATGTAAAGATAATTAGCACTTGTGCAGTGTATTTGTATTAATAGTTTTTTAATTGATTTTCTATGACCTTCTCTATTAATTTTGTTGATGCTTTACTCACATTTGCTTGATTAGCAAAAGTAGTCCAATTATTTATTGATTGTTTTACTTCTTCTAAAATATGTACTGCATTTTTCATATCAAAATTTTCTGCCAATTTTAATAAATGTTTTTGAGTAGGATTTACTCCTTCTCCATTAATAGTTGTACTGTGTTGCCCATGTGATGATGATGAAAAAGTAAGATCATAAGCAGGTGCAAATTGCCACTTGCCTTTTTCATTCATCAAAAATGCAAAATTTTTACTATGATCATCTCTATTGTGTGCAAGCATATTAAAACATGCCAAACGAAAAACTTTTTCATACCCATTTATGTGATTTTCTAATTGAAAAGCCGCATTCATTATATGACCATAATCTAAACTACTCAACCTAAAATTATCATGTAATAAACCACTTGCAGAATGCAAATGTAGTTTGTTATTTTTATCTCTATCAAACCTTTTTGTTCCAAAAAAATAATCATTTTTTTTACTTTTAAAAAGTTGTGACTTGCTCATAGAAATACCAGCATTTACCGCCATTAAATAGTAAGCATATTCTATTTGAGCAATGTCTTGCATATCTGTACTAGAAGGAAATTTTATAATCCAATGTTCAAAATCTTTGGGCAATATAGCCTTATCATGTACCAATTTATTTGTTTTCTCATTATAACCTACCATTATTTTAGGTCTTGCACCACCAGAAGATCCTCCTAAATTATACAATTCTTCTATTACAACATTACTTTCTCCTTGCAATACAACTTGCATGTCTTGCGCAATAGTATCTAACTGAATGCTATTGTATTTTTCTGATACAATTTTTTCTTGAGGCTTATATTCTAATGCACCTAAACCATTATTGTTAATAAGTGATAACCTATCAAGGGCAGTAATTTGTTGCAATTGAAAGCCATTTTTTAAAAGATGCCTATCGACCAATAAACGTCCCCAACCATCTGGCAAACTATCATTAAAAACGCCAAAAAGACCATCAAAAAATAATTCACTTGGAGTTTGAATTTTTGAATTTAAAGGAAGTTTAAATGGTGATATTTCTATTTTCCGCTCTAAAAAACTTGGGTAATACTTAAAAAAATATTTCTTTTTATTTGTTACTATTTCTCCAACCTCTATTAAAGAGGTTCCAAAATTTAACACAACGGTAAGTCTTTCTAACAACGCCATTATAGTTTCATTTTATCACTAAATAAATCTATTACCGATTCACTATCATTAATTAAGAAAATAGTTCCAAAATCATCTATTCGTTCAATAGTTTGACTTACTTTCAACAATGACACGAATGCTATTTGACCTGTAGTCTCAAAACGTTTAATACTACTTTCTGACACTCCAGAACGTTCTGCAAGTTCTTTTCGAGACAATTTTGTTTGTTTACGGAGTTTTTTAAACTTTGCAGCAATCTCTTTCGCAATATTTTTTGGTGTTTTTTGTATTGAAAAATTATTCATAATAGACTAAATATTGTCTAAATATACGTTTTATATTTATATTTAGACTAAATATTGTCTATTTTTATTAAATAATTTATTTTAGATACTGTACGCAGGTCTTTAGTTAATTTCTAAGCTGCATAAGTTTAATTCTTCACGATGGGTAAAAGTAATTTTTCAAAAATTTTTGAAAACAAAAAATCCTGATGAAAATTTCATCAGGATTTTACTTTGGTGGGCAATGAGGGATTATTTTATGTTCCCTACAATGAAACCGCTACTGCAAATACAATCCTTTTGTGCTTTGCACAATTATATTTTTTATTTTCAAAAAAAATAATGAATACATTCCTCTTTTTTTTTGAAAACAAAAAATCCTGATGAAAAATCATCAGGATTGTAATTGATGTGGGCAATGAGGGATTCGAACCCCCGACCCCCTCGGTGTAAACGAGGTGCTCTGAACCAACTGAGCTAATTGCCCTAAGCGGATGCAAATATAAGTGAGTTTTTTATTCTCACAAAGTTTTTGATAAAAAATATTAAACTATTTCTGCAACTACAAATGTACTTCCTCCAATAAAAATTAAATCTGTATCTGACGAGTTCCTCATAGCGTTTTCAAGTGCTTTATTTACAGAAGAATACTCCTTACCTTTCAAATTATATTCAGCAGATTTCTTTTTTAAAATTGAGGCTTCTAAACCTCGTGGAATAGCTGGTTTGCAAAAATAATATGTTGCTTTTGTTGGAAATAGTGGTAAAATGGAATCTAAATCTTTGTCATTTACAACTCCCAATACAATATGTAACATATCAAATTCTTGTGCCTTCACTTGTTCCATCACATAGGTCAAACCTTCTTTATTGTGTGCTGTATCACAAATAGTCAATGGTTTTTCACTCAATAGTTGCCATCGACCTAACAATTCTGTGTTTTTGATAACATTTTGCAATCCTTTACTGATATTTTCTTCAGAAATTGAAAAACTATCTTGCAATACCTTTATAGTTTGTACTGCTGTTTTGATATTCTTTGATTGATAACTTCCTTTTAAATCCGAAATATAATCTTCCTTGATATTTTTATCAGCCAAAAATAAATTAGAATGTGTTTCTATCGCTTTCTGATAAAAAACGGAATGAATGGCTGCTTGATATTCACCGACAACAACTGGAACTTCATTTTTAATAATTCCTGCTTTTTCAAATGCTATTTCTGGTAAGGTATTTCCAAGCATTTGTGTATGGTCAAAACCAATATTTGTAACCACCGAAACCAATGGTGTAATGATATTTGTTGAATCTAAACGTCCCCCAAGACCAACTTCAATAATAGCAACATCAATAGTGTGTTTCGCAAAACTATGAAATGCCAATCCAACAGTCATTTCAAAAAATGATAGGTTGTTCTTATTAAAAAACGGTTTATTATCTGCAATAAAATCGACAACTTCGCTTTCTGAAATTGGTTGACCATTAATTTTGATTCGCTCTCTAAAATCTTTTAAATGAGGTGATGTGTATAGACCAACTTTATAACCTGCTTCTTGTAATATAGATGCAATCATGTGGCTTGTTGAGCCTTTTCCGTTTGTTCCTGCAACGTGAACAGATTTAAATTTCTGTTCAGGAGAATGAAGATGTTCTGAAAATAAAATACTATTAGTTAAGTCTTTTTTAAAGGCGGTTTTGCCTTGATTTTGATACATAGGTAACTGAGAAAACATCCAGTCTAAAGTTTCTTGATATGTCATTAATTAGATAAAGAAAAATTATATCTTATTGTCCCAACTTGTTTCGCTCCAGCCTTAGAATCTGCATCCCAAGTAGTTTTCTTAGCTGCCTCTATAGCTCTATTAACTAAACACTGATTAGAAGTTTTAGATTTTTTAAGATTTTGTGTTGCGTTTATAACTTTTCCTGTTCTATCTACCATAACCTCAATTACAACTAAACCTTCAACATTACCACAATCATACTTAGGTTTTGGTCTATATGTTGCTTTCCTACTTCCTAATTGATAGTCTCCGCCACCTCCAGTTCCACCATTTCCATAGTAGCCATCAGCATTTGGGTCTCCATTTTCATTTCCTTTATCTCCTGCTGTATTGTCATCTCCTTCGCCTCCTGTAGTTGTACCATCAGAAGTATTTAATCCTCCCATAAGTTCATCCAACTTACGTCTTTTATCGTCTTCTATCTTTTTCTTACGCGCTGCTTCGGCTTTAGCTACACGTTTTGCTTCAGCCTTTACTTTTGCAACTCTATCAGCCTCAGCTTGCTCTTTCCGTTCTGCTTCTTTTTCTTTTCTGATTTTGATAGATTCTTCTGATTCTTGCGTAACCACATCTTCGGTTGGCGAGTTATCTGGTGTAGATTCCTCAACAACTTCCTCTACAACTTCTTCTTGAGAAACTTCTTCTGTAACTTCTGGATTTGGTTGTGTTTTAACTGGTTCTAAAGGCTGAATGTTTCCACTACCAACATTTGAAGTTCCGAAATTAACAGCAATTCCAGATTCTATTGGCGGATCCATATATTTTAATCCGAAAAAGAAAATACACAGCAATAACAACAATACTATTATTGTAGTTATAGTTGCTGACTTTCGTTTATGTATAGTATTTAAACCTTTCATTTATTTAGGCTTTACTGCCAAAATCACTTTAAATCTATTTCTATTTGCGATATCCATTACCGAAACTGCTTGTTCGATTGGCACACCTTCTTCTGCTCTTAAAAGAACTGTTTTACTTTCGCTATTTGCCAATAAATTTCTTAATTGTCCTTCTATTTCTGATTTTTTCACTTTCGAGCCATTTATATAAAACCGAGAGTTCTTCTTAATACTTACCGAAACAGTTTTTGTGTTGGTAGACTTTCCTTTGGCTGTTGGCAAAATCATGTCCAACGCATTTGGCGCATTAGATGTCAGCATAAAAAACACCAATAACAAGAATACAATATCTGTCATTGAACTCATACTGAATTCTGGACTTACTTTATTTCTTCCTTTAAATTTCATAATTTTTATAATGAATGGATTCCTGCCTTACTCTTCTAGACTTATTTTTAATAATGTATTCGTGAATCTTCGATTTCGCAGGAATGACAAAACTAAACTGGTTCGTTTAATAAATCTAAAAATTCAACTGCTTTTGCTTCCATTTGATGCACCACTTTATTGGTTTTAACAACAATATGATTGTAAGCAATATATGCAATAATCCCAACAACTAATCCTGCAACAGTTGTTGTCATTGCTGTATTAATTCCTCCTGCCAATGCTCCCATATCTGCTTGTCCGCCACTAGTTGCCATTTCATGGAATGCCAAAATCATACCAATTACAGTTCCCAAGAAACCAATCATTGGCGCTGCTCCTGCAACTGTTGCTAAAATACTTACATTCTTTTCGAGTTTATAGACTTCGAGAGTTCCGGCACTTTCAATGGCAGTATTAATGTCATCCAACGGTTTTCCTATTCTTGAAATTCCTTTTTCTATCAATCTTGCTTCAGGAGAATTCGTTTGTGCACACAGTACTTTTGCTGCATCTAATTTTCCGTTTGAAACCTGATCTTTTATTTGATTCATAAAATTATCATCGGTTTTAGAGGTAGCATTGATTGCAAAAACTCTTTCAAAATAAATGTATAGTGCTGTTATCAATAAGATTAATAAAATAGCAATTACTACTTGTCCTCCTATACCGCCATCCATAATTAAATTATAGATAGATAGTGTTTTCTCTTCTGATAAGGCTTCGTCTAAAACTTCTTGTGCTTCTTGTTGCATTGATTTTCTTATTTTATATACGTTACTGTAACGAAATTAATGTTTAGAAATTGTAATTGTTGTATTATATAAAATTAAAAACTGTCATTCTGAATGAAATGAAGAATTTAAAACTAAATTAGTTTGTAAGATTTTTCGGCTTCGCTCAAAATGACAGTTTCTATTCTTTTTTATTATGCTAAAATTGCTCTCATTCCTATAAAAGCGAGTGAGCCAGCAATAAACCCAACTGCCGCAAGCCATGCTATTTTTCTCAAATACCACATAAAATTTATCCTCTCCATTCCCATGGCAACAACTCCTGCTGCTGAACCGATGATTAACATACTTCCTCCAGTACCTGCAGAGAATGCTACGAAATGCCATAAAGGGTTGTCCATAGGTTCTTGGAACATACCCATACTTGCTGCAACCAAAGGCACATTGTCAACGATTGCTGAACCAACACCTAATAACATCACTACAATATCTGTATTTGGAATTATTTGTTTTAAAGATTCGGCGCCAATAAATAATATACCTAAAGATTCAAGTGCTGCTACAGCCATTAATATTCCGAAGAAAAATAAAACGCTTGGCATTTCAATTTTTGATAATGAAGCGTGTACTGGACTGTGATGCCCTTGAGAATCATCTCCTTCTTGATCAACAACATGAGAAATACTAAATTCTGAACGACTATACAGCTCTGCAAAGAGTCCTACAACAGACAACGAAAGCATCATACCAACATAAGGAGGTAAATGTGTAATTACTTTGAAAAATGGCACAAAAATAATCGCTCCTAATCCAATATATAACATTGTTGATCCATATTTACTTTTAGATTTTTGGCTTTCTATATCGTCAACTTTATCAATTTTCCCTTTAAAAGGCTTCATAAATGACGCTATAGTTACCGGAACAACCATACATATTAAAGATGGAATAAATAAATATTTAACCAGCATCAAAGCAGATACTTTACCACCGATCCAAAGCATTGTTGTGGTTACATCGCCAATAGGAGAAAATGCTCCTCCTGCATTTGCAGCGATAATGATTAAACCTGCAAACCACAAACGTGTGTTACGGTCTTTAATAATTTTTTGAAGTATTGAAATTAAAACAATCGTTGCTGTTAAATTATCTATAATTGCTGATAGAACAAATGCTAAAAAAGCAAAAATCCATAACAATTTTTTCTTTTTTCTAGTTACTATATAATTCTTAAACGTTGCAAATCCATCAAAATAATCAATAATTTCAACAATAGTCATCGCTCCTAATAAGAAGAATAGAATCTCGGCGGTTTTACCTAAATGGTGTAATAATGTCTCTTCAAGTAAATGATGTTTCTCTTCACTTTCTATACCTAAAAACCCGCCTTCTCCATTAATCAACTCATGGGCTCCTGAATCAAACCAATTTGGATATGCTTCAATACCAAAGGCTACTAATGCCCATAGAATAGCCATCATTGCCAATGCTGGTATAAGTTTATCTAATTTTGTATTGTGTTCTAATGCTATTGCTAAATATCCTAAAACGAATATTATGATAATAAGAGTTTCCATAAGTTTTATAAAGTTATATTAGTTGATTCAATGCTATTTCAAAAGCGGTTTTACATATATTTTGTTTGCTGTTTTTTTTCTGATATGTTTTTTCCAATGCTTTTTTTATTGTATTAGATGTATCTTCAAAAATCGCTTTATCTTTCATTGGCAATTCAACTCTAGATTCCATCAAGTAAGCAAAAACTCTTGCAATTCCACAATTAGAAATAAAATCAGGAAGTAAACTAACTTGATCATCTGTATACTCCATAATTGGTCCGAAAAAGATTTCTTTATCTGCAAATGGTACATT
This sequence comes from Lutibacter sp., assembly GCA_002733665.1. Classification (GTDB taxonomy): domain Bacteria; phylum Bacteroidota; class Bacteroidia; order Flavobacteriales; family Flavobacteriaceae; genus Urechidicola. The sequence continues at coordinate 3,565 of NVWM01000013.1, read as the reverse complement.
TGCACCTGGAGAAATCACCTCTAAACCTGTTTCAATCATTTGACTGATTTGATCTTTGGTTACCAATCTTGAAGCTGCTGCAGGAACAAATATTTCTGCAGATAAACTCCAAATTTTATTATTAATTTTTTCAAAAGACATCATATTATCGTCAACTAATTTGTTTCCGTCTTTTGCTAAAAACAAAGCAGTCATTTCTTCCATAGAAAATCCTTTTTCATTAATAACTCCACCTTCTCTATCTATAATTCCGACAACTTTAGCGCCTAATTGAGTTAAATAAAAGGCTGCTGCAGAGCCAACATTTCCAAAACCTTGAACTATTGCTCTTTTGCCAGCAATTTTCCCTCCATAAATGTTATAATAATGTTTCACGGCTTCAGCAACTCCATATCCAGTTAGCATATCTGCAACTGTATATTTTCTTGATAAGTCAGGAGAAAATTCTTTGTTTTCGATAACTTTAATTACACCTAAACGCAATTGACCAATTCTATTTATTTTATCCGCTTCTGTTGGCTTAAAATGACCGTTAAAAATTCCCTCTTGAGGATGCCAAACTCCACAACTTTCTGTAATAGGAATTACGTCTTTATCTGCGTCTACATTTAAATCTCCTCCTGTACCATAATAATGTTTTAATAAAGGTGTAACTGCTTTATACCAACGTTCTAACACACCTCTTTTTCTTGGGTCATTTGGATCAAAATTAATTCCTGACTTTGCTCCTCCAATTGCTGGTCCTGAAACGGTAAATTTCACTTCCATCGTTTTAGCAAGTGATAAAACCTCATTCATATCCAACCCTTTTCTCATTCTTGTTCCACCTCCAGCAGCTCCTCCACGAAGTGAGTTAATAACTGTCCAACCTTCGGCATCAGTTTCTTGATCTTGCCAATGAAAAACTATTTCTGGTTTTTTATTTTCGTATTTTTTAAGTAATTCTTTCATGTGTGTGTGTGTCTATATTGTTTTTTAATTGTCACATGTGTTCGCTGCTAATCATCTTTTTTATGTAAATGATTTTAACATGCTCGGTTCATCTATAAAATTAAGTTGCACAAATATATCAAATTAAGGCACATAAATTTGACCGCTACTATGGTCTTTTTTTGCTCCCGTCACACTTTTTAAGCAATTAATCTGATTATCAATACGTAACAGTCCTAGAAAAGCAAAAATTAAGGCTTCTTTAAAATCAATAATTTCTTTTTTTGGAATAACTATTTGATTGCTTGTTTTTTTCCTCAATTCATCTATCAAAAAAGTATTAAAAGTTCCTCCTCCAGTAATCAACAATTCTCCTTTAAATTTTATTTTACTCGAAATTTGAATAACAATATGCTCTACAAATGTTCTTAGTATATCTTTTTCTGACAAATTGTAATTATCAATCAATGGAAAAATAACATCAACAACAAATTCGTAACCCAATGATTTTGGCTTATCATCATCATAAAACTTAAGGTTGTTTAATTCTTTTAACAACTGAAAATTAATATCTCCTTGTGATGCCAATTTCCCTTTATCATCATATTCCAACCCAATTTTTTGCACATAATGATTCATAACTATATTTACAGGACAAATGTCAAATGCTATGCGTTCCTCATTATTTTCAAAAGAAATATTGGCAAAACCTCCAAGATTCAAACAGTATTTATAATCAGCAAAAAGTAACTTATCTCCTATCGGAACAAGTGGTGCTCCTTGACCTCCAAATTTCACGTCTTGTGTTCTAAAATCACATACAACTTTTTGATTAGTCATGTTAGAAATCTCACTTCCATTTCCAATCTGTAAGGTGATTCCTTCATCTGGTTTATGAAATATTGTATGACCATGAGATGCAACAAAATCAATTTCACCTATCTGATAATCAGAAATAAATGAATTTATTAGCCTCCCTAAATAGTTACCATACTCAACATTTAATTGTCTGATTTTTATTTCTGATTGATTGAATGCGGCTTTAAGTTTATATTTCCATTCATCAGTATAAGAATACGTTTTAGTTTGAATTATTTCAAAAGAATAATTTTCTCTTTTTTCAAAGGATACATATACTAAATCTACACCATCTAACGATGTTCCACTCATCATACCTATTGCAAATCTTTTATCAAAACTCATTCAGTAAAAATACAAATCATATTAGAACTTATCTATTATTATTTTACCCTCAAAAACACTATCTTTGAAAAATACAAAAAACAATTCAAAACCAATTTATATAATGGACTTTAGCCTTACCGAAGAGCATATAATGATTAGAGATGCAGCAAGAGATTTTGCACAAGCAGAATTACTTCCAGGAGTAATAGAAAGAGATAATAAACAAGAATTCCCTGATGAACTAGTTCGTAAAATGGGTGAAGTTGGATTTCTTGGACTTATGGTTGACCCAAAATATGGAGGAAGTGGTATGGATGCAATTTCATATGTTCTTGTAATGGAGGAGTTATCAAAGATTGATGCTTCAGCCTCTGTTATGGTTTCTGTAAACAATTCTTTGATTTGTTATGGTTTAGAAAATTATGGTAGTGAAGAACAAAAACAAAAGTATTTAACAAAACTTGCTACTGGAGAGCAAATTGGAGCTTTTTGCTTAAGTGAACCTGAAGCTGGTTCAGATGCTACATCACAAGCTACAACTGCTGAAGATAAAGGAGACTATTATTTGTTAAACGGAACAAAAAATTGGATTACCAATGGTGGTCGTGCTGGAGTTTATCTAGTAATCGCACAAACTGACAGAAATAAAGGACATAAAGGAATCAATGCTTTTATTCTAGAAAAGGGTATGGAAGGGTTTCATATAGGTCCAAAAGAGGACAAATTAGGAATTAGAGGTAGTGATACTCATACACTTCAATTTAATGATGTCAAAGTTCCAAAAGAAAATAGGATTGGTGAAGATGGATTTGGTTTTAAATTTGCAATGAAAACCCTTTCTGGAGGTAGAATCGGTATTGCTGCTCAAGCTTTAGGTATTGCGGCTGGAGCATATGAGTTGGCTTTAAAATATTCTAAAGAACGTAAGGCTTTTGGTACTGAGATTTGTAACCATCAAGCAATTGCTTTTAAATTGGCTGATATGGCAACTGAAATTACAGCAGCACGTCATTTAGTAATGAAATGTGCTTGGGATAAAGACCAAGGTAATAACTATGACGTATCTAGTGCAATGGCAAAATTATATGCATCAAAAGTTGCAATGGAACAAACAGTTGAAGCAGTTCAAATACATGGTGGAAATGGTTTTGTAAAAGAATACCATGTTGAGCGTTTAATGCGAGATGCAAAAATTACTCAGATTTACGAAGGGACTTCTGAAATTCAAAAAATTGTAATTTCTAGAAGTGTGATTAAAGGGTAAATTAATTATATACTTATAAATTAAAAAAACCATCTCAAATTGATATGGTTTTTTAATTCTTATCGTTTATGATTTTTTATTTTACAAAAAAAAATCCTTCAACTAATAAAAGTTGAAGGATTTAAAGAAAGGCGATGACATACTCTCCCACCGTAATGGCAGTACCATCTGCGCTGATAGGCTTAA
>NVWM01000025.1 GCA_002733665.1 Lutibacter sp. | reverse complement strand
AGTCAATCCTGCAGGTGTAGAAGTATAAGTATTTCCTGCTACTGGATTAGTCATAGTTGCCGTTCCGGTTGTTGAACACGTTGGTGCTACAACTGTAATTATAGGTGTAGCTGGTGAAGATAGAACAGTTACTTCAATTGTCTCTATATCTGGAGGACAACTACCAAGAGTTACAGTATATGTGAAATCATAAGTGTCTGCTGCAACACCTGTAGCATCAAAACTATTTCCTGTAATAACTCCACCTGAACCTTCGTCATCTGTCCATGTCCCGCCTGTATCTGCATCAGTTGTTAAACCTAAATCATATAAATTAATAGTATCTCCTTCACAAATATCTGCGATGGCAATTGCTGTTCCTGCATTTGGAGTAGAAACTGAGACATTAAATGTTTGTTCTCCTACCAAAACTCCAGAACTATTAAAAGCTTGTACATGATATTGAGTCGTTGTTGCTAAAATCCCTGATAATATTGGCCCTGTTTCTGACAGTACAGTTCCCACTTCATCCCAAATATAAGAAGTAGCGTTAGGAGTAGTTGCGTCTAAATTAATATTATCTCCTACACAATAATCTATAGATGCTACAACAGAACAATCTAATGGCGGTGTGTGAGCATCAAAAATATCTCCAGTAAAAGTTAATACAAAACCAGTTGGAGAATTTGAAAAGTTATTAATCATTAAGATATAGGTTTCTCCTGCAAGTCCATTCACCCAAGGATTATAAGCCGCTGTTTGTGTTCCTGTTGCTGGATTTACTCCTACACCTGTATGTCCTGGATTAGCAGCATAATTACAAGCAGCATCTGGATTTCCTAAGCTACTACAATTTCCTGTTGTATCTACAAATGGACCATACAAACCAAAATCCCAATCTTCGCCCAAATTTGAAGGAGAAATATCAAAACCAAATTGACCATCCACGGCCAGCGTAAAGGTATACCAAGCAGAATTAGATTCAATCCCTGAACCTCCTCCTCCTCCTCCCAAACATCCTGAATTTGTTGCTCCACCAAAATCATCAATTCCTGCTCCGCCAACAGTTCCATTTGAACCTGCATTAGAACAAACAGCCACTGCATTTGCACAATCGCTTTGTACTTGCCCAAAAGATGAAATAGTAAATAAAAATATTCCTAAAAAAACAAGTATATATCTATAATTAAATGAATTTATCATAATCTAAGTTTTATTCTTTTAAAATTTGTTTGTCATACAAAAGGTTATCATTCTTATCTCTGATAATTATTTGATACAATCCTATATTAAAGTCTGAAAAATCTATTTTAAAAGAGATTTGCTTTACTTCTGCTAGTTCTTTTGAAAAAACAGTTTCAGTACCTTTTAAAATTTTAAAAGTATAATTTCCCTTTTCTATAAAATGGATAAAAACACCCGAAGTACTTCTCATTTCTGGATGAGAAATTATAATATTTTCTATTTTTTGGTTCTCTTGAGAGTAGCCGACTAAAGTAAAAAAAAGTATAAAGACTATTAAAATCCAATATTTATCTATTTGAAATTTCATGTTTTTGAATTAAATTTTTATGATTTTTTTCGTGATATAATTACCGTTATCATCAGTAAACTTAACAAAATATATTCCTCTTTTTTAAAACAGTCGAAATAATCTTGTTCTATTTTTTAATCCCCAACTTCACCAACAGCGGCTCAATTTTAGGTTCTGCTCCTCTAAACTCTTTGTACAATTCCATACCATCTTTTGAACCTCCTTGACTTAACATGTTACGGTATTTTTTTGCTGTTTCTTGGTCAAATATACTTCCTGCATCTTTAAACGCTTGGAAAGCATCGGCATCTAAAACTTCTGACCATTTGTAAGAATAGTATCCAGAAGAATATCCTACAGGACTTGAGAAAATATGATTGAAATAACCACTTCTATATCTTGGAAGTATCTCATCTATCAATCCTAATTCATTCATTTTATCAGTCTCAAACTTACGTGCATCACGCTTATCTGTATCTTTTAAGGTGTGCCAGTACATATCTAAATATGCTGCAGCCATATACTCAACGTTTGCAAATCCTTGGTTAAAACTATTGGCATCATTCATTTTTTTAATCAATGCATCAGGAATTACTTCTCCTGTTTGATAATGCTTCGCATATAGTTTTAAAACTTCTGGTTCGCTCATCCAATTTTCCATCACTTGAGAAGGAAACTCTACAAAGTCACGAGGTGTATTTGTTCCTGATTGAGATTGGTATGTTGTGCTTGAAAACAAACCGTGTAATGCGTGTCCGAATTCATGAAACATTGTTTCTGCTTCTCTAAATGATAATAAAGAAGGCTGACCTTCTGTTGGTCTAGGATAATTAAAGTTATTTGTTACAATAGGTGTTACGAAGTTTCCATCAACATTAGATTGTGCTCTTAGTTCGTTCATCCAAGCACCTCCTCGCTTGCTATCACGTGCAAAGAAATCCATATATATAACTCCTAGATGTTTACCGTCTGCTTCTAAAACTTCAAATACTTGTTGGTCTTCATGCCATTTCGGAATGTCTTTTAATTCTTTGAATGTAAGTCCGAATAATTTTGTAGATAATTCAAATGCTCCGTTTTTAACAGCATTAAATTCAAAATATGGGCGCATTTCTTCTTCGTTAAAATCATAACGTTCTTTTCTTACTTTCTCTACATAATGTCTCCAGTCACTTCCATCAAAAACACCTTTAACACCATCTTTTGCCATAAAATCTTTCATAGCTTTGCGTTCAGCCTTTGCCATATCTAACACAGGATTCCATAGTTGATCCATAAATTTTAAAACTGCTTCAGGCTTTTTTGCCATTGCATTTTCTAAAATCAAATCTGCATGTGTTTCATAGCCTAATAAATTTGCTTTTTCAACACGTAGTTGTACTACCTCTTCAATAATTGCTTTGTTGTCATTGTCATTGTCATTATCTCCACGCATTGCATAAGCATCAAACATTGTTTTACGCATTTCTCTATTTGGTGATGATTGTAAGAATGGATTGATACTTGGTCGTTGTACTGTAATTGACCAACCATCATCATGACCTCTCTTTTTTGCTTCGTCTGCAGCTAACGCAACCAAACTTGCAGGTAAGTTTCCTAAATCTTTTTTATCCGTTACATGCATTTCAAATGCGTTTGTCTCTGCAAGTACATTTTTACCAAACTTATCTGTCAGTTCTGCTAATTTTGCATTGATAGCACGTAGTCGTTCTTCTTTCTTTCCTTCTAATGCAACTCCTGAACGTACAAAACCTTTGTAAGAATCTTCAAGTAATTTTTGTTGTGGTCCTGTTAATTTAGATTTATCAGTAGTTTCGTAAACCTTTTTTACGCGTTTAAACAATTCTTTATTTAGATTAATATCATCATAATGAGCTGAGAATATTGGTGCCATTTCAGTTGCAACAGCATCTAAGACATCATTAGTATGTGCTCCTTGAACCGCATAAAACACACTTGACACTTTGTTTAGTGAACTTGCAGTTAATTCTAATGCTTCAATCGTATTTTTAAATGTTGGCGCATCTGAATTTTTTACAATAGCGTCAATTTCATCTTTATGTTCTTTTAAAGCAACCTCAAATGCAGGCTTGTAATCTTCGTTTTTAATTTTATCAAATGGAGGAACACCAAATTGCGTATCCCATTCTGCTAATATCGGATTGTCGTATGTTTTTTCAGTCACGTTTTCGTCTTTTGATTGGCAAGATGTGAGTAGAATAACACATACAAGCATTGCTATATTAGTAAGTTTCATTTAATTGAGAATTAGGTTATTAATTTTGAGATGTGCAATTTAATAATTTTAGTTTAAAGAACACCAAAATTTTAACAAATAGCTTTGTTTTACAGGTTTAATTAATTTAAATGCAAAAAAAACTATAAATAAAAAAGAGTAATCATTTCTGATTACTCTTTTTTATAGCTGGAACTGAACTCGAATAAGTGAACTTTATGTCCTTAGTTCTATGATAGTATTTTCAACAATTCTATTATTGAAATTAAAACTTTAAAAGACAAAACGAACCTAAAAATCTCGAGGTATGCTTCTACTAATACCTTAAACTTTAATTACTGCTACAATTGTTACTTTCTCAGTAACAGATTTAGTATTAGCGTCAATTGTTATAACTTGTCTTATTCTATTTTTTTTACCTCTAGAGTTAAAATCCACTTTGAACATACCACTATCTCCTGGAGCAATTGTTTCTTTTGTCCAATCAGGAACTGTACAACCACATTTAGCTTTGATATCGCTTATTAGTAAAGGTGCATTTCCAGTATTGGTGAATTTAAAAAAAGTAGACACTTTATCTCCCTGTCTTATTGTTCCAAAATCGTGTTCTCTTTCTTCAAAAGTCATAACTGGAAAGTCATTAGAGTTTGACTCATCAATAGAACTTTGATTAATCTCTGTCGCAGGAGTTTGGTTCTCTTTATTATTTTTACAAGCTGTTAACGTTAAAACAGCCATTATGATGATGATTTTTTTCATTTTTTTTAGTTTTCAGTAATTATAAATTCACTTCTACGATTTGCTTGATGTTCTTCTTTAGAACATTTTACATTATTAGAGCATTGGTTGGTAAGTTTTGTCTCTCCATATCCTTTTCCGATTAATCTATCAGCAAAAATACCTCCAATATTTATAATATACTCTCTTGTTGATTTATTTCTTCTGTTAGACAATGCAAAATTGTAAGCGTCTCTTCCACGAGAATCTGTATGTGATCGCACATCTATTTTTATAGATGGGAATTCTTTCATATAATTAATAATTTTTACCAACTCAATTTCTGCATCTGATCTGATAAATGATTTATCATAATCAAAATAAATAGGATTTAAATTTAATAATTTAAATAAATCTGTACCAACAGCAGCAGGTTCTGGCTTTAAATTTAATTTAAGAATAACATCTTCTTTAGATTTAGAATCAATTTCTACACTTACAACATCTTGTATATATTCTTCTTTTTCTCCTTTAACTTTTAGCAATGCTCCTTCACAAGGGAGTTCTTGATTAAACATTCCTTTAGAATCAGATTTAAAAGTATTAATAATGACATTATTTTCATTATATATAGTGATATCAGCATCTGACAAGATTTGATTTGTTGTTGCATCTACAACTGTACCTGTAATTAATAGTTTGCAAATAGTTTTTTCAAAAGTATAAATATCATCATCTCCTTTTCCTCCTTTTCTATTCGAAGAAATATATCCTTTTCTTGTATTCTCATTTATAATAAAACCAAAATCATCTTTTATGCTATTTATTGGTTTTCCGAGATTTACAGCTTTATTGTTAGATGTTGAAATTGCTTCAATGTTTTCATATTTAAACACGTCTAACCCTCCCAAACCTATTCTTCCTTCAGAAGAAAAATAGAGTGTTCCATTATTACTTATATATGGAAAGTTTTCTCTAGCAGCTGTATTAATTTTAGATCCTAAATTTACCGGAACTCCATAACTTCCATCTTCATCTACTGTAACCACAAATATATCTGAGGCACCTAAAGTTCCAGGCATATCTGAAGCAAAATACAGTTTTGTTTCATCGTCATTTAGTGTAGGATGTGCAACATTATACTCATCATTATTAAAGGGCATTGACTCAATATTTGTCCATTGATCATCTACTAAAGTTGCTCTGTATATTTTTAATTTATGGGTATTATTTTTACCCTTTTTTAGTTTGCCTTCGAAATAATTATTCCTAGTAAAGTACATGGTTTTACCGTCTTTACTAAAGGTCGTTGAAGACTCATGATATTTTGTATTTATATCACCCATAACTTCATCTACATTTCCATCATTATTTAATTGAAATAAATCTAAAAAAGGTTGCTCATTCCATGAGTATAAATTCTCGCTAATATCCTTTGAAGATGCGAATATTAAATTCCCTTTATAGGTTGAAGTTCCAAAATCTGAAAAAGGCGTATTAATAGCTAAATTTTGAAGTACAAAATCACTTGACAGGTTTTCTATTTCTGAAAGATAATCAGGATTCTCTGCAAACAATTTACTTCTGGAATCCATCGGAAATAATTCACTAAACACCTTCATTATTTTGTCTGCTTCAGAATAATTGCTAATAGCTTTTAAGCTTAATACATACCTAAAATAGCTTTCTGAATCTATTTCTTGACCAACACTCACAAATGCTTTGTACCATTTTGAAGCATTAAACATGTCTCCATTAAAGTAATAAGAATTTGCTAAATATTGAAGATCTTCAGCTGAAGCTTTTTCTTTTTCAGCCAATTCTAAAAGTTTTTGAGTTGTTTTTATGTAAGAAAAATTTGTGTACGCTTTTTTGGCATTTCTACTCACTTTTTTTTGTCCAAAAGACAAGTTAGTAATTAGAATCAACAATAATATAAATAGTCTGTTTTTCATTGTATTATTTTTTAAAAGAATCTTGGAGACATAAACCTACTTAGCTTTTGTAATTCAAAACGCATCATAATCTCATGCGTTCCACTATTATAATTATTCAAATTTGTAGTTGTCATATCGTATGCATAACCTATATACAAACCTTTATCAACCTGAAAACCAGCCAATGCACTAAAGGAATCATCCCATCTCCAAGCTAATCCTAGGGTTAGTTTTTCTTTGAAAAGAAGGTTTGCAGATACATCAGCAATTAACGGAGCACCAGAAACCGCTTTTACTAGAAAAGATGGTTTTAACTTTGTATTGTCATTTAAATCAAATACATATCCTCCAATCAAAAAGTAATGCAAACGCTCAGCAGCAAATGATTCTTGAAAATCATCATAATGCTTTGTAGTAATAAAATTAGGTACAGAAAGTCCTAGATACCATTTTCTTGTATGTAAATATAAACCTGCTCCAACAGTTGGAGAAATTAAATTTACGTTTTCGTTAAATACACGATCTGGATTTTGAAACTTCCCTTTACTCCAGTCAGTATCTAATAAATGAAATCCTCCTTTAAGTCCAAATGATAATTTTTTATCATAGCGATTTAATGGAATTGTATAAGAAAAATTTGCGTTAATGTAAGTTTCATTTGCTGGACCTAACGCATCATTAACTATAGACAATCCTAATCCAATTCTTTCATTTCGTAAAGGAGAATGAATTCCTAAAGTCTGTGTTTTTGGTGCCCCATCAATTCCAACCCATTGAGTTCTATATAGACCTGTAACACTTAATGTCTCTCTTTGTCCAGCATAAGCAGGATTAACACTCATAGTATTATACATGTATTGTGTATATTGAGGGTCTTGCTGTGAGAAACTACTAAAAGTAATCATTAGCATGAAAATTGCTATGATTAAACCTTTTATGTTTGATGATTTATGTATCATTTTTATTGTTTTTAATTGAGAAATAAATTTTATCTATTTAAGTATACCCATCCAACTTTTGGTTTAGAACCATTTCCTAGATCTAAAACATAATAGTATGTGCCAACTGGTAATTTATCAGATTCATTAATAGTCATACTACCATTTGAAGTTCCATCCCAGTTATTTGCATATCCTTGCTTTGAGTACACGATATTTCCCCATCGATTATATATTTCTAGTTTATTACTTGGATAATCTTCAATACAATCAATAACGAAAGTTTCGTTTTCTCCATCATTATTTGGCGAGAACTCATTATAAATTACCAAACAACCTAATTGAGTTACTGTTGGATCATTAAATGTATTCCCATCAAAATCATCATCATCATCACTCGTGTCACTCACAATTGTTGCAAGTGGTGTCTTACCAATAGCTTCAACACTATTGCTAATACTTCCAGTATTAATTACATCTTGAGTAATAATAAATGTTGCTGTATAAGAGGCTATTTCATCCACTATTAGTGTTCCTTCAACACTTCCTAAATCAGCACTAATAAATTCTGGCTCAGTAGTTAGCGTTAATGCAGCTCCATTATTATCAACAAACGTGTCTATTAGATTAACATCTGTTAAAATAACACCTCCAGTATTTTCAACCAAAATGGTATAGGTAATTAAATCACCTAGACTAGCCCTTGAAACGTCAGCTGTTTTAGTTACTTGTAAAGTTCCTTCACAGTTTTGACCAACAGTTGCATCGTTATCATCACAGTCTTCACTTGTTGGAACGCCATCACAATCTGCATCGTTTACATTTGAGTTTGTGTTTGAAGCATCGTTATCATCACAATCTTCGCTTGTTGGAACACCATCACAATCKGCATCGTTTACATTAGAGTTKGTRTTTGAAGCRTCGTTGTCATCACAATCTTCACTTGTTGGAACACCATCACAATCTGCATCRTTTACGTTTGARTTTGTGTTTGAAGCRTCGTTATCATCACAATCTTCWSWTGTTGGAACACCRTCACAATCTGCATCGTTTACATTWGAGTTGGTATTTGAAGCATCGTTRTCATCACAATCTTCGCTTGTTGGAACACCATCACAATCWGCATCGTTTACATTAGAGTTGGTATTTGAAGCRTCGTTATCATCACAATCTTCRCTTGTTGGAACACCGTCACAATCTGCATCGTTTACGTTTGAATTGGTATTTGAAGCATCGTTATCATCACAGTCTTCACTTGTTGGAACACCATCACAATCAGCATCGTTTACGTTTGAATTGGTATTTGAAGCGTCGTTATCATCACAATCTTCACTTGTTGGAACACCATCACAATCTGCATCGTTTACGTTTGAATTGGTATTAGAAGCATCATTATCATCACAATCTTCACTTGTTGGAACACCGTCACAATCTGCATCGTTTACATTAGAGTTGGTATTTGAAGCGTCGTTATCATCACAATCTTCACTTGTTGGAACACCGTCACAATCGGCATCGTTTACGTTTGAGTTT
>NVWM01000024.1 GCA_002733665.1 Lutibacter sp. | reverse complement strand
AGTGAGTAATCTTTTTGAGTACGCTTAACATACCCTGAATTTTCTGATGTTTTCATTACACTAAAGTTTTAGTGTATCGCTATTTCAGGACGGGACAAACAATATAAATAAAAAAAGGAGCAAATTATTGCTCCTTTTTTTTGTTGAAATGTCATTCTGAACATAAGTGAAGAATCTTTAAATTAATAATTAGTTATGAGATTTTCGGCTACGCTCAAAATGACAATATTTTTTTGGCTTACTCCCAAGAATAGTTTTTCTTCTCTGCTTGCTTTTTGATTGCTTTAATCATAGCGCTATCCAATGTTTCTTCACTTGATGATGCTTTTCTTTTTTCGGAGATATAAACAGTACGCTTTTTATTTAATTCCTGAATTTCTTTCTGAATTTCCTTGCGTTCATCACCTTTCTTTTTAACATATAATTTTAATTCTTCAGTAGATTTATTTTGCAATTCTTTTGGCAATGTCTTTTTATCCAATTTGCTATATTTAAAATCCTTTTCTTTCTCTGCATCTACCAAATCCCAAGATTTATTTTTATACATTCTTGAACTTTTACTCACAGCACGTTTTACTGCGACAACTTCTTCAAGTTCCATAGCATTATCATCTTGTGCAGATTGATTGGTATATTTAGAATACCCTTGTTTGCCATATCTAACATATGTTTTATTTAGTTTGCTGTTCAACTTAATAATAATATCATCATAAGGAGTAGTAATATGAATGATTTCTCTGTTTTGATCTATATTTAAATAATCTCCTCCAGTTAATTTTGCACCGTCTAACCATTTTCCATTTATACCATTGTTGTAGTTTCCACAAAAGATTGTGTTTACAATTATATCTTTCTCAACAGCATTTGTAGTAGCATCTTTATAATTAATTTTCCCTTGTGTAAAAGGCTCGTTTCCTGCAATAAAAATCAGTTTTAAATCATCTTTATTACTTCCCCATTTTAATTGATTTAATGAAGTCTGAATCACTTCTCCACAATGCTCACTTCCACCATTAGTAGTCAATGAAAATAATTTTTCAGAGATTTCATCTAAGTCGCCACTAAAATCTAAAACCTGACGAATATATCCATCAGAAGATTCTAAACGATCATTCCCATACTCATACAAAGCGATTTTCAACTCTGGATCTTCGTGTTTGCATTTGGCATACGATAATTCGTTCACAATTTCCCATAATTGTGCTTTTGCTTGATCTATCAAACCATCCATTGAGTTGCTTGTGTCTAATAATAAAGCAATTTTAATAAACTGCTTTTTCGTTTCTTTTTCTGATGGAGTATGTATTGCCAACTGATTTTCTTTGTTTTCTTTTTTGTTGTTTGCGTTGCACGATATTGTTGAAAATGCCAATACTAGAAGTGCTGTTTTGAAGAGTGTTTTCATTTATGTTAGATTTTAAATTCGGAGTAAAATTAAATTGACATTTTCCAATATAAAACTCAAAATGAGTGAACACATCATTTGAATGAGTGAAAACGGCATTTGAATGTGTAAAGTGGTCAAAAGCACTTGTGAAATGTATGAAACCAGCCTTTTTAAGGAAAAGGCATTTTTCCAAACCGATAATAGTCCGTAGTTTTACAATAATTAAACCTCTCGACTCCGCTCGAGGAGACAGCCAACTATCAGTTCGAGCGGAGTCGAGAACTTGAAACAAGAAAATCAAATTAACTGTCAGTTCGAGCGGAGTCGAGAACTAAGAAAAAAATGAAGTTGTATTTTGTTTACATATTAAAATGTTCAGATCATTTGTTATACACAGGAATAATAAATGATGTTGAAAGAAGGTTTGGAGAACATCAAAGAGGAATGAATAAAGATTGTTTTACTTTTAAAAGAAGACCTGTTGAATTAATTTTTTATCAAGAGTTTAATGATGTAAACCAAGCAATTTATTTTGAGAAGAAAATCAAAAAATGGAGTGCGAAAAAGAAATTAGCCTTAGCAGATGATAATTTTGATATGTTGCAAATTTTATCAGAGTGTAAGAATATGACACATTCTAAGTATAATGAAAAAATATAACCTCTCGACTCCGCTCGAGGAGACAGCCAACTGTCAGTTCGAGCGGATTCGAGAGGTAGAAACAAAAAAAATCAAATTAAATATCTACTCAAGGAGATAAGAATTAATGTATAAGATAAATAATGAAAAAAATAGCATGCATCATTTTTGTATTTTTAAGCCTATCATCTTTTAGCCAAGAAGAGAATGCAAAAACTTCGGTGTTTAAAGAGGATGTGGGTGAGTATACATCAATAATTAGAGAGGATACAGGAAAACCATTATCTGGAGTAACAGTTCGTGTTCGTGGTACGGGAGAGTCTGTTGTTACAGGTTTTGACGGTGAATTCACCGTACATGCAAAGCCTGGAGATGTACTCATCATAAGTAAAGAAGGAAAACGTATAAATACGATTACATTAAATAATAGTAATTTTTATAAAATTGATGATGAATCTAAAACGAAACAAGTACAATCAAAATATAAAAATAAAATTTCTAAAAAAACTAGAGGTATTTCTTCTCAAAGTTTGTTAGATTCTGCAAGATTGTATCAAAAAATAAATCCTGATAAAAGTATCAATTTTGTTGAGAAAGCCTTAAAAAACATAGGTTCAAGAGGAAATAAAACAGAACTTTCTCAAGCATATACTATTTTAGGAGACACATATTTTCATATAAAACAATATGATCTAGCAGTATCTAATTATGAGTTTGCACTTAATTTTAATAAAGAAAACACGATTAAATTTAAGTTGGCAAAGGCATATACACTTAACAATAACTTTGTTGAAAGTACAGAAATGTACAATGAATTGCTAGAAGAAAAAATCAGTACAAATCAAAAAATTGCAGTGTATGAAGGCTTAGGAGATAATGCTTCAAAAAAGTTGGATAGGTTAGACGAAGCAATAGAACATTATAATAAAGGACTTAAAATTGCAACACAAAACAAGATTACTCCTAAAATTTCAGAACTAAATTCTAAAATAGGAGAAACCTATTCACAAAAAGGAGAAACCCAACAAGCAGAGGGCTACTTTAATAATACATTGGAATTGTCAAAAGAAGAAGATGTAAATTCTCGTGCTAGATCCAAAAATTCTATAGCAGATTATTATAAAGAACAGAAAAACTATGACAAAGAAATTGAACTTCGTAAAGAAACTTTGGAGGAATTAGAAAGTGTTTCTGCTGATGAAATTGTATTTGATGATGTAGAGTCAGAAGTGAATTCACAAAAATTAAATTTTGATATTGGTGCTGCATACTTGAATAAAGGAGAACTATCAGAAGCGATTCCGTATTTAGAAAAAAGTATTGAAACCGCAAATTTAGCGGATGATTTAGAAACACAAAAAGATGCCTTGCAACGTTTGTCAGAACTATATAGAAGAGCAGGAAAATCGAATAAGGCATTAGAAAAATATCAAGAATATGCAGAATTGGTAGATGCAATATATAAGCAAAAGGAAAATGAAATAGAAGATGCAATTACGCTTGGAAAAGAATTGACAAACAAGCAAAATAGAATTAATAGTCTAGAAAAAGATAGAGAGTTGTCAGAAAGTAGATATAGCCTTTTCAGTAGTCAAAAGGAATTAACAAAAGAAACATACCGAAGACAGCAATTAATTATTTATTCTCTTTTAGGCGGATTGTTACTCTTACTTTTTTCTGTTTTTTGGATGTATAAAAGTAATAAGCAAAGACGATTGGCAAACAATTTATTGGCATTAAAATCTTTGCGTTCGCAGATGAACCCTCATTTTATTTTCAATGCTTTAAACTCAGTCAATAATTATATTTCGCAAAATGATGAACGTGCCGCAAATAGATACTTGACCGAATTTTCAACATTGATGCGTAGTGTTTTAGATAATTCTGAACAGGATTTTATTCCGTTAGAAAAAGAAATTGAATTATTGGAATTGTATATAAAATTGGAGCATTCTCGATTTACGGATAAGTTTGATTACGAGTTGATAGTTGACGAAAAATTACATATAAGTGAATTTCAGATTCCACCAATGCTGTTACAACCTTATGTAGAAAACGCTGTTTGGCATGGATTGCGTTATAAAAAAGAGAAAGGAAAATTGGAGATAAACATTCGCCAAAAAGATAATGAAACTATAGAGATTTCAATTACTGATGACGGAATAGGACGCAAAAAATCAAAAGAATTAAAAACCGATAATCAGCAAAAACAAGAAAGTAAAGGAATGAATAATATCAAAAAACGAATTGCAATACTCAATAAAATGTATAGCGATAAAGTAGATGTTTTTATTGATGATTTACATTCTGATAACTCAGGAACCAAAGTTGTATTGACTTTAAAGAAAGATTAAATGAATTTAAAAACTATCATCGTAGAAGACGAAAAAACGAGCAGAGAAATTCTTAAGAATTACTTGGCTAAATACTGTCCGAATGTGGAAGTCTTGGGAGAAGCCGAAAATATTGAAGAAGCATTGGTGTTGATACGAAATAACGATTTGGATTTGGTATTTCTTGATGTAGAAATGCCGTATGGTAACGCTTTTGACCTGCTCGAAAAACTAGGTGACGTTGATTTTGAAACGGTCTTTGTAACTGCATATGACCATTATGCAATTGATGCGTTGAACAATCATGCATCTTATTATCTTTTAAAGCCTATTTCTATAGACGAACTTATAAAGGCTGTCGATTATGTTGTAGAAACTAAAAAGCAAGAGCAAGAGTTACAACATTCAGTTTTAAAACCTAAAGTTACTTCTGCTGATGGTAAAATCACGATTCCAACTCAAGATGGATTTGAAGTGATTGAGATTCAAAATATTTTGTATTGCAAGGCTGACGATAACTACACACAACTTTTTTTGGTTGATGGTCATAAAAAATTGGTAAGTAAGACATTGAAGTATTTTGAGACTATTTTATCAGAAAATGGCTTTGTGAGAATCCATAAATCATATTTAGTAAACGTAAATTTTGTGACGACATATAAGAAAGGAAAAGGCGGAACGATTGTTTTGAATAACGGAAAAGAACTGTCTGTTGCCCCTTCCAAGAAGTCTATTTTATTGTCGTTTTTTCAGTAATTTGCTTCTTTTTGAGTGATTTTAATAGAAAATCGTATCGAGAACTTTTTCTTGATTGTCATTCTGAGCGAAGTCGAAGAATCTTTTTAAAAGTCTAACTTATTTACAGTATATTCTAAAGAAACCTCTTTTAATATACTCTCTAAAACATCTTTTTCAGAATTGATGTAAAATTGATGCTTAGAGGCATCTGAAGTAAAATTCTTTAAATTATTTTTTTCCAAAATTGTATTTGTTTGTTTTGCAGTTGCCAATCCAGAATCAATTATTTGAACATTTTCACCTACAATTTTTTGTATTTGCTGAAACAAATATGAGTAATGTGTGCAACCTAAAACAAGATGATCAATACGCTGTTCTAGCATCGGATTGAGGTATTTGTGGAGTAATAAAGTCATTTCGACAGAAACTAATTTATCACTTTCTATAAGTGTTACAATCCCTTTTCCTTCTTGTTCTATAATTTTAATAGTTGATGTAAATTTTTCAGAGGTTTTAGAAAATAAAGAGCTACTCAATGTTCCTTTTGTTGCCAATATTCCTATGCTGTTTGTTAGAGTTTGTAGTGCTGCAGGTTTAATTGCAGGTTCAATTCCTATAAAAGGCACATCGTATTTACTTCGTAAGATTTCAATGGCGTTTGTTGTTGCAGTATTACAGGCAACAACGATAATTTTACACCCTTTTTCTAATAGTAATTCTGTGTTTTTAACACTGAACTCAATAATTTTTTCTGCAGATTTTTCACCATAAGGTGCATTTTTACTATCGGCGAGATAGATAGTATTTTCATAAGGAAGAAGCGAAGTGATTTCCTTCCAAATAGAAGTTCCGCCGATTCCTGAATCAAATATACCAATAGGTTGAGTGTTCATAGTTAACAAAAATAAAAAAATCCTGATAATAATCAGGATTTTAAGTTGTTGAAGTCAATTATTATTTTATTGAATTCCTAAGTGTGCTTTTACCAAAGATAATAAATTTGTACCATTTGCTACAAGTAAAACCGATGAATCAAGAACATAATCAAAACCTTGTGCTTTTGCAACAGCCTTAACAGCCTTATCTGCTTTTTCTATAATAGGTTGTACTAGTTCATTATTTTTAATATTCAAATCATTTTGTGCAGCTTGTGCTCCAGCTTGAAGTTTTCTTTTACCTTGCTCAATTTCTAACTGTCTTTTTTCGTTTTCCTCTTTTGTTTGATTTGCAAGTTCAGTTTGAAATTTCTTGTATTTTGCTTGCAATATAGCATCCTCAGCCTTTAGATCGTCAATATTAGTTTTCTCTAATTTCTCTAATGTTGTTTTCATTACTTTAGTTTCAGGCATTAGAGAAATCAATTCCTGTAAGTTGATATGTGCAACTTTACTTTGTGCTTGTACATTATTAAATCCTAAAGCAATTACTGCTATTAATAAAAGTGTTTTTAAATTTTTCATTTTTTCTAATTGTTGTGTTTAATATTAATTTTTTATTCGTTTTCTTTTTTCTCTTCTTCTGAGTTTTCTTTATTCTCTTTTAATTTATTTCTTACTTCTTCGCGTTTTTTTAGACGTTCTAACCTTTTTCTTTCGATTTCAGCTTTTTGCTCTAAACGTTTTTTTAGTTTATCGGCTTTTAATTGTGCTGATGCATCTAATACTTCTTTTCGTTTAGCATCTCTTTCATCTACTTTCTTTTGAGCCTCTTCACTCAATTCTCTAGTTTGAATAGCATCATTTTTTTTATCCCTTTTTTCTTTAGCAGCTTCAGTTTTTCCAGTTCTTAAAATGCTTTTCAAAACTAACTCGCTGATATCTGCTTTTGAATTTGTGTAAATCATGATAACATCAGAGGACTTGTCAAAAATAATATCATATCCTCGACTTTTACCAAGTTGTTGAGCAGCATTATATACTTTATCTTGAATCGGTTTTACCAATTGTTTTCTGAATTTAAACAAACTACCTTTAGAAGAAAAATAAGCAGCTTCTAAGTTTTTTAAATCAACTTCTTTAAGATAGATGTCTTCTTCTCTTTCAGAAATTAAATCATCTGTTAGTAATGCCTTTTCATTGCTCAAATCGGCTCTCATGGTCTTAATTTCACCTCTTATTTGATCTAAAGTCTGTTTCCATTTGTTTACTTTTTGATCTAATTGATTTTGGGCTTGAGCATATTCAGGAATATTTTCTAAAATATATTCCATATCTACATACCCAATCTTTTGACCTCTTTGAGCAAAAGTTGTCAAACTTGAGATGATTACAAATATTAAAAGAACTTTTTTTATCATAACTAATATGTTTTTAGAAAAAACCGTGCCAAATTTTTATTTCATTATACAAAGATACTTTTTTTATTAAAATTGTTGACCTATAATAAAGTGTGTTTGCCATCCTGATTTTACATTTGTTCCAGGTAATGGATCAAATCCATGAGCAAAGTCAATACCTAACAACCCAAACGCTGGCATAAATATTCTAACACCTAATCCTGCAGAACGTTTTAATTCAAAAGGATTAAAATTATCAAAACCATCATAAGAATTTCCTGCTTCTAAAAATCCTAAAAGGTAAATAGATGCTGAAGGTTTTAACGTTACAGGATATCTTACTTCTAATTGGAATTTATTATAAATTGTACCTCCATCAATAGAAGAAATTCTTGAGTTTTCATAACCTCTTAATCCTATTGTTTCTCTACCGTCTAATTGGAAGTTTGCCAATCCATCACCTCCAACAAAATAACGTTCAAATGGTGAATCTCCAACTTTATTGCTATAAGAACCTAAAAATCCTGCTTCAAAGTTTGACATTAATACAAACTTTCCTGGAAGAGGCGTGTACCATTTTCCTTTAAAACTTAGTTTGTAATACTCTAGCCATTTGTATTTATCTTGATCAGATATTGTACTATAATCTTTTTTGTTAAACAAAGAATATGGGAGTGTTAATTTTGCTCCAATTACAAAGTCAGAACCATTTTTTGGAAAAACTGGATTTGGACCTGCAGACTTTCTTCCAAGATTTATAGCATATGCTAAGTTGTTAGATATCCCTGTTGAAAATGAAAATGTTGCAATAGGATAATCTTTTAAATCATAGCGTTGTAAACTGATAGTTTGAGAGAGAGAAAAGTAATCATCTGGCCATTTTAATCTTTTTCCTAATCCTATTGAAGCTCCAATAATATTCAAGCGTTGATTCTTATCTACCGCTCTAGTTGCTGGATTGTACCTAAATTGTTTTGATTGGTATATAGAAAAAGTTAATGATTGCGGTTTCTTACCTCCAAGCCAAGGTTCAGTAAACGAAAAACTTGATGTTGTATAAAATCTACTTTTTTGTAAACGAAGTGATAGTGTTTGCCCATCTCCCATAGGTAGAGGCTTATATGCTTTTTTGTTAAAAATATTTCTCATTGAGAAATTATTAAAAGACAATCCTACTGTACCAATAAATGATCCACCACCATAACCTCCTTGAAGTTCTATTTGACTTGCACCTTTTTCAGTAACGGTGTAATCTACATCTACTGTTTTGTCGTTGAAATTTGTTTTTAAATCTGGAGAAATAGTTTCTGGATCAAAAAATCCTAACTGACCAAGCTCACGTATACTTCTTATGATTTGTTCTTTACTATATAAATATCCAGGACGCGTTCTTAATTGTCTATAAGCAACATGATCATTTGTTCTGTCATTACCATTTACGGTAACTTTTCTAATCATTGCAGGTTCATCTTCATGAATTCTAACTTCTACATAAATAGAGTCATTTTCAACTCTTGTTTCAACAGAATTTATTTGTGAAAAAAGATATCCAGAGTTTTGGTACAAACTTCCAATATCTTCAGAATCTGGTTTTCCATTTCCAGAAACACGCTCTTTTAATACTTTAGAGTTATAAACTTGACCTTTATCAATTCTCAATAGTCTATCTAATTGTTCGTCCGTGTAAACAGTGTTTCCAAGATATGAAATTCCGCCAAAATAATATTTTTTCCCTTCTTCTAAACCTATATGAACGTTGATTGAATTGTCATCATTCCATGAAATGGAATCATTTAATATTCGTGCATCTCTATGACCTTTTTCGCTATACTTATCTATAATAGATTGTAAGTCTTGCTTAAAATCGTCTTCTATATATTTTGATTTTTTCCAAAAACGACCTAAGACTGCTTTTTTTGTGTTTTTCATTACTTTACGTAATTTCTTATCACTTACAGCATCGTTTCCTTCAATAAAGATATTTTTTATTTTTACTTTTTCTCCTTTGTCAATATGAACTAACATATCTAAAGTGTTGATGTCAGAAGTGTCCTTTTTTGTATCAACAGTTACTTTAGTATTTAAAAATCCTTTTTCTTGGTATTTTTTTCTGATATAATTTTCTGAAGTCACTAATAGATTGTCAGTTACCATAACTCCTTTGGTAAGGTCATTAGCTTTTTGAAGTTCTTTAGCCTTTCCCTTTTTTACTCCTTGTATGGTAACTTTATTTAATTTAGGTAACTCAACAACGTCAAACTCTAAATAGGCTATACCTCCATCTATTTTTGTTATATATGCATCAACATTACTAAACTGTTTTTGTTTATATAATTTTTTGATAGCACTCGATAGTTTGTCTCCTGGAAGTTTGATTTTTTGACCAACCTTTAATCCACTGAATACCTTAACAGCTTGCTCACTAAACTTCTGTAGCCCAGTTACTGTAATTCCACCAAGTTCGTAAGTTTTCCCTTTTTCAAAAAGAGTTATACTTTCTGTTTCTTGTATAGAATCTGTTACTTTTATTGCTGTATTTTCAAGAGAGTTCTCTTGTGCAAAGGTACTTATTGTTAAAAATGTAAATAATAATAAGGATAATTTATATCTCATTTGTTGTTTTAGTTTGCTCTCCAGTTTTACCGAAGCGTCGTTCTCTATTCTGATATTCTAATAGTGCGTTGTAAAAATCATTTTTTGTGAAATCTGGCCAAAGAACATCTGTAAAATGCAATTCTGCATAAGCAATTTGCCATAAAAGGAAGTTGCTAATTCGTTTTTCACCACTCGTTCTAATCATTAAATCAACGTCCGGCAAAGTCAACGGCATACGTCTTGGGCAGCCTCCGTAGCAACGACGCAGCATTGTAGGGGCTGCTGTCTTTGGAGCGATCGCCGTAGAACGGCAACGTGCTGTGGGCCCTCGGTGGACTACCGTGCCTTCCAGACGACGACGCTTCATGCCGCTGTGTCGGAGACTCCGACCGCGCTCTCATTGCGTGCTGCTGCTGCAGTGAAGTATGTACAGTTCCCTTGTTTTCTGTCACAACAAGCAATCGCAATAAAACAGTACACGTGCAGCGTGCAGCCATACTTGTAGACACCTTGCTTGGTCGTCTGCTCTTATCGTTCGTACTCACACTCCACAATGCTGTTCTGTTCGAATATGGATTGTGTCGCCCACACACATTGTTCGGTATCGACCGGTTTCAGCCGGTGGATGCACATTGTTCTCATCTCAATCCATGCCTGCAATAGTTACGTTTTCTTCAAGCCTAAGCCTTTCATTGCTTCTCAGCACAGCGCGGTCGTTTTTGATGTTTCCGCGTCTCTGCTGTCACCCACACCCCGAACGTTACGATGAGCTGCTGATCTTGTTGCGCAGGACGTAGTGGAGGATGCCGCCATTGCGGTAGTACGCAACCTCGGCCGCGGTGTCCAAGCGAAGTTTGACCGTGAAGGTCTTGCCGTCAGACGTGGTGACGGAGATATCTTGGCCAGGCACCAACTCCGTGCCAAGGGTGATGTCGAACTTCTCATTGCCCTTCAAGCCAAGGGACACTGCGCTCTCGCCTCCCTTGTAGCACAAGGGCACGATACCCATGCCAACCAAGTTGCTGCGATGGATGCGTTCAAAGCTCTCCGCAATCACAGCCTTGACACCCAACATGTACGGCCCCTTTGCTGCCCAGTCGCGCGACGAGCCGCTGCCGTACTCTTTGCCGGCGAGGATGATGAGATCAACGCCGTCGGCGATGTATCGGGCGCTGGCGTCGTAGATCGAGAGCTGCTCCCCGGACGGGATGTGAATCGTCACGGGGCCAGTGGCACCGGGTCCCACCACGCGGTTCGCGAGACGGGTGTTGGCAAACGTACCTCGTGCCATGACCAAATCGTTGCCACGGCGAGCACCGTACGTATTGAAGTCGGCCTTTTGGATGCCGTGCTCGTTGAGGTACTTTGCGGCCGAGGACGTCTTAGCGATGTCGCCTGCGGGGGAGATGTGGTCGGTGGTGACAGAGTCGCCCAGGGACAGGAGGCAGTGCGCGTTCTTGATGTCCCCAAGGACGGGCAGGTCCATGGTC
>NVWM01000012.1 GCA_002733665.1 Lutibacter sp. | reverse complement strand
TGTAGTACATGTAGAAAACCCATATGCATATCGTTGCCCTTGGAATTCTTCTTCGATTGAAGAATGTGGAGAACGCGCTTTGGCTCATTTGGAACGCGTGATAAAATTTGAAAATCCAGAGAGTGTTGCTGCAATTATTTTTGAAGGCGAATCAGGTTCGTCAGGATGTATAAAATATCCTCCAATGTATTTCAAAAAAGTTCGCGAATTATGTGATACTTATGGGATTTTATTGGTTGATGATGAGACTATGAGTGGTTTTGGTAGGACAGGAAAAATGTTCGGAATTGATCATCACGATGTGACTCCTGATATTATGGTGATGGCAAAAGGTTTGACATCAGGTTATTTGCCTTTAGGCGCAATGACTGTTACGGATACAATAGCAAACTACTTTAATGACAAACCTATGTTATTAGGTTTAACGTATTCTGCACATCCAGTTTCTTGTGCTGCTGCATTAGAAAATATAAAAATTTTAGAAGAAGGAAATTTAGTTGATAAAGCAGCAGAAATGGGATTGTATATAGAATCCGAAGTTGAAAAACTAAAAGCAAAACATCCTTCTATTGGAGATTTTAGAAATACGGGTTTATTAGGGTGTATCGAATTAGTTAAAAATAGAAAAACTAAAGAGCGAACAACACCTTGGAATGCGAAGCCACACGAAATGGAAGCAACATTAAGAATGGCTGCAAAAATAAGAGAATTAGGAATGTTTACGTTTGTACGATGGAATTGGATTTTTATCGCTCCACCATTGAATGTGACGAAAGAAGAAGTAGATGAAGGGTTGAAAATTATTTCTGAAGCGTTAGCGATTGCTGATGAATATTGTAATTAATATAGATGAATAAAGAGATAGTAGAATTAAAAGAAGATGTTTCTAGTTCATCACTTTATAGTGAAGATTTAGCGCCAGTTCCTTCAAGTCAAAGAACTTGGAGTAAATGGCATTTGGCTGCTATTTGGGTGGGAATGGCAGTTTGTATTCCTACATACCTCTTGGCTTCTTATATGATTAAAACTGGTTTGAATTGGTATGAAGCGTTGATTATTATTGGTCTTGCCAATTTAATTATTACAGTACCAATGGTTTTAAACGGTCATGCAGGAGTAAAATATGGAATCCCATTTCCAGTAATTGGACGTGCGGCTTTTGGAACAAAAGGAGTGCATCTAGCATCAGTTACAAGAGGTATCATTGCTTGTGGTTGGTTTGGAGTTCAAACATGGATTGGTGGATTGGCTATCTATGCTATTTTTAATGCGATAACTGGTTCTACAGGAGAGTTAGGTTTATCAATTGGAAAATTTGTCGGCTTTGGAATTTTTTGGTTAATCAATATGTATTTTATCTGGAAAGGCACAGAAAGTATCAAATGGTTAGAAACCTATTCTGCGCCAATATTAGTCATTATGGGAATTGGTTTGATTTATTGGAGTTATGCGAAAGCAGATGGATTCTCAGTAGTCTTAAAACAAAGTGAACAACTAGAAAAAACCGCAGCAACTATTACAAAACAAAACGATTCTTTATACTTGAATATAAATGTGTTAAAAGATAAAGAAGGCAATTTAAAAGCAAATGAACTTCAAATAAGTTCTGAACATATGGCTACTTCTTGGTTTGGTGTTTATAATCAAGAACCAATTAATCTTTCAAGAATAGAGCATTTAGGACAAAGCCTTCTAGAGTCTGAAGATGATGATATAAGAATTAGTTTTATCAATTCTAAGGAAGATAGAATAATAGAATCAAGTGTTGTAACTACAAAATATGTAGATTCTGCAAATGAAAGTAAAAGTAAATTGTGGAGTTATCTTTTATGGCTAACTGCAATGGTAGGTTTTTGGGCAACGATGTCAATTAGCATAGCAGATATTACACGCTATGCTGCAACTCAAAAAGATCAAATCGCTGGACAGTTTATTGGATTGCCCGCAACAATGATGTTATATTCTTTCGTTGGAATTTTTGTTACATGCGCTGCTGTTATCAATTTTAAAGATATTTTAATTGCTGATGATGCTCCTTGGGATCCAGTATCATTAATTGCAAGATTTAAAAATCCTGTTGTAGTTATTGTTGCTCAAATTTTTATGATTATTGCGACCTTGAGTACCAATATAGCTGCGAATGTGATTGCACCTTCAAATGCCTTTTCAAATTTGTGGCCAAAGAAAATAAGTTTTAAGATGGGAGGAGCAATTACAGGAATTTTAGGGATATTGATTATGCCTTGGTGGCTTCTCAATCAAATTTCTGAAGCTCTAATTTTTGTCAGTGGAATGTTAGGACCAGTTTTAGGGATTTTAATTGCTGATTATTATTTAGTCAGAAAAAAGAAATTGGAATTAGCAGAATTATATAAAGAAGACGGAATCTATTCCTATAATAAAACAGGATTTAATAAGGCAGCAATGATAGCCTTATTTGCAGGTGTGTTTTTAGCATTGATAGGGATTGTGGTTCCTGCTTTAAATTTCTTATATTCATTATCTTGGTTTACAGGATTTATTATTTCGTTTGTATTATATTATTTGTTAATGAAGAAAAAAACATAATGGTTACGTCACTGCGAATTCCGAGTACTCGGAATGTGGCAGTCTCTATATTAATAATGAGATTGCTTCGTTTTACTCGCAATGACAGATAAAAAATAAAAGTATGTCAATTTTAATAAAAAATGGTCGTGTAGTAACGGCTTCTGAAACTTATATCGCTGATGTGTATACTGAAGGCGAAAAAATAGTTGCAATTGGAAAAAACTTGAAGTACAATGCTGATAAGGTAATTGATGCTTCAGGGAAATTAGTTTTTCCTGGAGGAATTGATCCTCATGTGCATCTAGATATGCCTTTTATGGGAACTTATTCCAGTGACGACTATGAAACAGGAACTCGTGCAGCCTTGCATGGTGGAACAACTATGGTGATTGATTTTATATTACAAACTCAAGGCGATACACTTCATAATGCGTTGAAAACTTGGCAAGGTAAATCTCAAGGAAAAGCAATTGGTGATTATTCGTATCATATGGCTGTAACGGATTTTAATGATGATGTAGCCAAAGAAGTTGTTCAAATGATAGAAGAGGAAGGAATTTCTTCTTTCAAAACATTTATGGCTTATAAAGGAGCGTTGATGATTGATGACGGACAAATGGTTCAATTGATGAAAGTCGTTAAAAAACATGGAGGTTTAGTTACTGTACATGCTACAAATGGTGATATGATTGATTCGCTAATTGCAAAAAATAGAGCAGAAGGAAACATGGCGCCAATCTATCATTATTTATCTCAGCCTGAAGTAACCGAATCAGAAGCCTCAGGTCGTTTTGCTGATATGCTAGAATACACTGGTTGTCCTGGATATATTGTTCACATGACTTGCGAAGGTGCATTGAATGCTGTCAGACAAGCAACCCAACGCAATCAAAAAATATTTGTAGAAACGTGTACTCAATATTTGGTGTTGGATGCTTCATTATATGAAGATGATTTTGAAGGGGCGAAATGGGTAATGAGTCCGCCATTGAGAGAAAAGAAAGATCAAACAGCACTATGGTCTGGAATTAATCAAGGTTTGATACAAGTTGTTGGCACAGATCATTGTCCGTTTATGTGGGAGCAGAAAAAAATGGGGAAAGATGATTTCTCTAAAATACCAAATGGTCATCCTGCAATAGAACATCGTATGGAATTATTATATTCGGAAGGAGTTGATAAAGGAAAAATTTCGCTCACAAAATACGTTGAAGTTAGTTCAACAAATGCAGCAAAAATCTTCGGAATGTATCCAAGAAAAGGAACCATTGCCATAGGAAGTGATGCGGATATTGTAATTTTTGATCCAAAAAAAGTACACACTATTTCTGTAGAAACGCATCATATGAATGTGGATTATTCAGGATATGAAGGGAAGAAAGTTACTGGAAAAACAGAAACTGTGATTCTACGAGGACAAGTAGCCATTGAAAATGAAGAGTGTCTTTTAAAGGCAGGTCACGGACAATTTATTAAAAGAGGGAAAACAAGTAAAACGGTTATATAAAATGAGTAAAACCTCTCGACTGCGCTCGAGGAGACAAAATAATGTCAGTTCGAGCGCAGTCGAGAACTAATAAAAAATAGAAAATTATGCCAAGAATTGTAAAATCAGGATTGATACAAATGAGTCTTCCAATGACAGAAGGTGAAGGAACTATTAAAGAAATAATGACTGCAATGTATGATAAACATATACCATATATTGAAGAAGCAGGACGACAAGGTGTGCAGATATTGTGTCTACAAGAGATATTTAACACTCCTTATTTTTGTCCTGGACAAGATCGTAAATGGTACGCATCTGCAGAAGCGGTTCCAGGTCCAACTACCGAAAAAATGCAAGTGTTGGCAAAGAAACATGATATGGTGATTATTGTACCAATTTATGAAAGAGAGCAAGCAGGAGTTTATTATAATACTGCTGCAGTTATTGATGCTGATGGAACGTATTTAGGGAAATATAGAAAAAACCATATTCCACATACAACAGGATTTTGGGAGAAGTTTTTCTTTAAACCAGGAAATTTAGGGTATCCAGTTTTTCAAACAAAGTATGCTAAAGTAGGCGTATATATATGTTATGATAGGCATTTTCCTGATGGAGCCAGAGTTTTAGGATTAAATGGAGCAGAAATTGTGTACAATCCTTCTGCAACCGTTGCAGGATTGAGTGAATATTTATGGAAATTGGAGCAACCTGCGCATGCTGCGGCAAATGGTTATTTTATGGGTTGTATCAATAGAGTAGGAGAAGAAAAACCTTGGAATTTAGGTAAGTTTTATGGTCAATCTTATTTTGTAAATCCTCGTGGACAAATATTTTCAGAGGCTTCTCGTGATGATGATGAATTGTTAGTTGCCGAATTCGATTTAGATCTTATTGAAGAAGTTCGTTCTACTTGGCAATTTTTTAGAGATAGACGTCCAGAAACGTATGGTAAATTAACAGAACTTTAAAATGTATTTGGTATTTGGTAAAAAGTATATGGACAGATGCATAATTATAAGAAATTAGAAGTTTGGCAAGAATCAGTTATTTTAGTTACAGAGATTTATCTTTTAACTGATAAGTTTCCTGATAGGGAAAAATTTGGATTGATTAGTCAGATAAATAGATGTGCAGTTTCTATTCCGTCAAATATTGCAGAAGGAGCAGGAAGAAATTCTAAAAAGGAATTTGCGTTATTTCTTGGATATTCTTTAGCATCAAGTTTTGAGTTAGATACGCAATTGATAATATCAAATAATTTGAATTTCATTTCAGGAGAACAAAAAACAAGAATTACAGAAAAGTTAACTATAATTCAAAAAAAGATTTACAGTTTAATTAAATCATTAAAATAAAAGTACCAGATACAAAATACCAATTACAAGATACTAAAGAACATGGCAGAATATAAAAAACCAACAACAGAAGCAGAATTCAATAAGAATTTCAAACAGAAAAATCCATTGATGAACGATACCGAAGCGTATTACGAGGCTTCACGTTGTCTATTCTGTTACGATGCACCTTGTATACAAGCGTGTCCTACAAGTATTGATATCCCGCTGTTTATCAAGCAAATACATACCGATAACGTAACAGGAGCTTCAAAGACTATTTTTGATTCTAATTGGTTAGGGAATGCTTGTGGAATTGTGTGTCCAACAGGTGTTTTGTGTGAAGGTGCTTGTGTGTATAATCATCAAGATGTACCTCCAATTCAAATTGGAAGACTCCAAAACTATGCAACCAACAAAACGATTGATGCAGATAAAGTAATCTTTAAAGTAGGTGAACCTACCGGAAAAAAGATTGCAATCATTGGAGCAGGTCCAGCAGGAATTGCGTGTGCTTGTGAAGCACGAACTTTAGGGTATGAAGTGGACATATTTGAAGCGAAAGAAAAACCTTCTGGATTGACAGTTTATGGAATCGCACCTTATAAAATCACCAATGAAGAGGTTTTAAAAGAAGTTGATTATCTTCAAAAGCAATTGGATTTTAAAATAAAATATAATACTAAAATTAATTCAAAAGAAGAACTATCTAGTCTTGAGAAAAAATACGACGCTATTTTTATGGGTGTTGGTTTAGGAAAGACAAGAGAATTAGGTTTGGAAGGAGAAAATAAAGAGAATGTTATTGGCGCTGTTGAGTTTGTTGAGGAGTTAAGAATGAAACATCACAAGTTAAAAGTACCTAAAAATGTAGTAATTCTTGGAGGAGGAAATACGGCAATGGATGCCGCTTCTGAAGTAGCAAGAATGGGAGCAAGAAAAACTGTTTTGGCTTATAGAAATTCTAAAGAAAAAATGGGTGCTTACGGTTTTGAATATGATTTAGCAATCAGTGCTGGAGTTGATAGTTTGTTTAATGTAACTCCAATTGCCATTAAAGGTGATAAAAAAGTTGAAGGAGTTCGATTTGCTAAAACTGAAATGGTTGATGGGAAATTGAAGACCAACATTAACAATACGTTTATTGTTAGATGTGATATGGTTATTATGGCAACAGGACAAGCAAAACAAGGTCATTTATATGATTTGATAGATGATTTAGAAATAGATGAAAAAACAAGAATTAAAACGAATGATGAGTTTCAAACATCAAACCCAAAGTATTTTGCTGGAGGAGATGCAATAAACGGTGGAGCAGAAGTCGTAAATGCAGCGTATGATGGTAAAATGGCAGCGCAAGGAATACATCAATGGTTGACTAAGTAGTAATATTAACCTCTCGACTCCGCTCGAGGAGACAAAAAAATATACTGTCAGGTAGAGCGTAGTCGAGACCTACTTTTTAAACTCAAAATAAATAAAAATAGATTCCTGCCTGCGCAGGAATGACAAAACATAAAGCATGATAGATTTATCAATAAATTTCGGAGGAATAAAAGCACCAAACCCTTTTTGGCTAGCGTCAGCACCACCAACTAATTCAGGTTATCAAATAATGAAAGCCTTCGAAGCAGGTTGGGGAGGAGCCGTTTGGAAAACCCTTGGAGTTCCAGTTGTTAATGTTTCGAGTAGATATGGTTCGGTAAATTATAGAAATACCAAAATGATGGGTTTCAATAATATTGAATTAATTACTGATAGACCTTTGGCAGATAACCTTCGTGAAATAGAAGAGGTAAAAAAATATTTTCCAGATCATGCTATTATAGCATCATTGATGGTGGAAAGTAGAGCAGAATGGGAACAAATTATTAAGGATGTTGAGAACGCAGGAGCAGACGGGATTGAACTTAATTTTGGATGTCCACACGGTATGTGTGAACGTGGAATGGGTTCTGCAGTTGGTCAAAACCCAGAAGTATTAAAAACGATTGTAGGTTGGGTGAAGGAAGCAGCGAATATTCCTGTAATCACAAAACTAACTCCAAATGTTTCTGAAATTGTTGTGCCAGGATTAGCAGCTTTTCAAGGCGGAACGGATTCAATCTCATTAATTAATACGATAAAGAGTATTGTTGGTATCGATTTAGAAACCTACGCTCCATATCCAATTGTTGATGGAAAAGGCACAAATGGTGGTTATTGCGGTCCTGCAGTGAAGCCTATTGCAATGAATATGTTGAAAGATTTAGCGCAACATCCAGAGATTGGAAAAGTACCACTATCAGGAATTGGTGGTATTGAAACTTGGCGTGATGTGGTAGAATTTATTTTACTTGGCGCAACTTCTGTTCAAGTGTGTACTGCTGTGATGCATTATGGTTTCGGAATTGTGCGTGAAATGGAGGCTGGTCTAATTCAGTTTATGGAAGATAAAGGGTATAACACTATTTATGATTTTGCTGGTAAGGCTTTGCCAAATGTTACTGAATGGAAACATCTGAATTTGAAACATAAAGTAGTAGCAGAAATTAATCCTGACAAATGTATAGGTTGTGAACTCTGTTATATCTCTTGTGATGATGGAGCGCATCAAGCAATTTCATTATCAGACGACCCCTTAAATAGAATCCCAAGTATAATTGAAGAGAATTGTGTAGGGTGTAATTTATGCTCATTAGTTTGTCCTGTTGAAGATTGTATTACTATGGTTCAAAAAGATGATGGAACTGAACATACAACTTGGAATGAACGTACTTTAAACGATGATATTCCAGTAACTTTTGACGATGATAGAGCAGGAGGGAAAGGACATTATGTACCGAAGCCAACTGATGCATTGAAAAGCAAAAGGTAATAAAGGAAAAGTAATATATTTTTCTTTTCTTTGCGATTATTAAAAAATGAATAAATGAACTTGACGATAGTAGGGACTGGTTATGTAGGTTTGGTTAGTGGAACTTGTTTTTCAGAAATGGGAAATACTGTTACTTGTATTGATATAGACGAATCTAAAGTAGAGAATCTTAAAAAGGGGGTAATTCCGATTTATGAGCCAAATTTAGAAGCAATGGTTCTTAAGAATTATGCCAAAGGAAATTTACGTTTTAGCACTAAACTTTCTGATAGTTTAGGGAAATGTGATATTGTTTTTATTGCTGTTGGTACTCCTATGGGAGAAGATGGCTCTGCAGATTTGCAGTATGTTTTATCTGTTGCTAAACAGATAGGACAAGAAATGCAAAATCCACTTATAATTGTTGATAAATCTACAGTACCTGTTGGAACTGCGGATAAGGTTAAAAATACAATTACAGAAGAATTAAAAAAGAGAAACGTTGATATTCCATTTCATGTAGTTTCAAATCCAGAATTTTTAAAGGAAGGTGCTGCAATTCAAGATTTTATGAAACCTGATAGAGTGGTGATAGGTGCTGAAGATGAGTTTGCAATTAAGCAAATGAAAGCACTATATTCTCCGTTTGTACATAATAGAGATAGACTTATTTTTATGGATGTTAAGTCAGCAGAAATGACTAAATATGTTGCAAACGCTATGTTGGCAACTAAAATCTCGTTTATGAACGAAGTTGCAAATATTTGTGAACTCGTTGGTGCTGATGTGAATCAAGTGAGAATAGGTATAGGATCTGATAGTAGAATAGGTTATAGTTTTATTTATCCAGGAAGTGGATATGGAGGTTCTTGTTTTCCAAAAGATGTGAAAGCGTTGAATAAAATGGCAGAAGAGAATGGTTATTCTGCAAGTTTAATTGCTGCAGTAGAAGAAGTAAATGACAGGCAAAAATTTGTAATTTCAGATAAGATAATCAAACACTTTGGTGATGACTTATCTGGAAAATCGTTTGCTCTTTGGGGACTTTCTTTCAAGCCAGGAACTGATGATATGCGAGAAGCACCAGCAATTTATGTTATTAAAGAACTTGTAAAGCGAGGCGCAAAAGTTATTGCATATGACCCAAAAGCGATGGAAGAAGCAAAACATTTTTACTTAAAAGATGTTGAAGGAGTTTCTTATGTCGATTCAAAATACAAAACCTTAAAAGATGCAGACGCCATGATTTTGTTGACAGAGTGGAAAGAATTTCGTTCGCCAGATTTTGACGAAATCAAAACTCAATTAAAAAACCCAATAATATTTGACGGTAGAAATCAATATGATGAAGAAATACTTACTGATAAAGGGTTTACATATTTTCAAATAGGGAAGCAGTAGTTATTTTTCCATTTCGTTATCACCATTAAGAAGTTCGAATTTACTATGTAAGATTAAGTTGCCAAGAAATACCATATTTATCTTCACACCATCCGAATTTTTCGCCAAAGCCGTAATCCCCAGAATCGTAGTTGTCCAAAGGAACCATTATCTGGCCTCCATCTGAAGAAAGTTTTTCAAATAAAGTTTCTATCTCATCTTCAGAGTTACATTCAACGAACAATGATACTGCTGGTGAAAATGACCAATTATGCTTGTAATTACTTTCGGAAACCTTGTACTCAGTGCCGTTTAATGTTAACACTCCATATTTGATAAGTTCGGGTGTTCCTCCAGCCTCTCCTTCATGGTATTTTACGATGCTTTTAATTTCCGAATTCGGAAAGATAGAAGTGTAGAAATTTATCGCTTCTTCAGCTTTTCCGCATTGATCACCTACAAATGTTAGAAATGTTGTTGTTTTCATTTTTTTTGAAATTTGAGTGAGAAAAAATCACAGCTAGTACGTATTGTTTAATTTTAACTTATCGGTCTCGTGTATGAGTAGTAGCGGATTTCCACTCATTAGCTTTTCAGTTTGGCACTGACCTTTGTTTTGTTTTATACTTTCTTTTTAGTACTATTCCGCTATTACTTATACACAATGTTGTACACTGGCTTTTATCTTCCTGGAAGATATTTGTCGACCATAATAATTCAACCATCAGTGGTCCCTAAATCGGCCATTGCTTAGGACCGTTTTCGCAAAAGCGGGCCATTTCGGCCATCAGTGGTCCCTAAATCGGCCATTGCTTAGGACCGTTTTCGCAAAAGCGGTACATTTCGGCCATCAGTGGTGCCAAAATCGGCCATTGTTTAGGACCGTTTTCGCAAAAGCGGTACATTTCGGCCATCAGTGGTCCCTAAATCGGCCATTGTTTAGGACCGTTTTCGCAAAAGCGGTACATTTCGGCCATCACTGGTGCCAAAATCGGCCATTGTTTAGGACCATTTTAAATATTATACAGTTGAAAATGAAACTGCCCATTTATTTAATAAAACTCTATTCTTTCAGTACATAATAGATTCCGTCCTTTTCTGCCAAGTCCATATCTAATAAGTTCTTTAAATGTCTACGAGATTGGCGTTCGGAAACATCTGCTAATTCTTTATACTGTTTTGTAGATAATCGTTTATGCTCTCTTAATATATCAAGACCTGAAAAATTGGTTGATAATGGTGCTTTTCCCTGAAAATCTTTATCTCTGATCCTGTAGAGTGTAGTTCTTAAAATCTCACCATCTAAATTAAAAACAGGTCTCTTATACCCTTGACCCTCCATTTTTGCAAGTTCTTCTAAACCAAATCCTCTTTCTTCAACAAATCCCATTTGAAAGAAAATATGAGCAATTTTAGCATTCCTACTAAACGAAGGTGCAGTAAAATCATTCAATTTATTTATTGGACATAATGGAATACCTGGACTTGAAACAATAATTTTATCTTCGTCAATATCAATCATAATTCTTGCTCCATCAATACTATAATCTCTATGTACCATTGCGTTCATTATGACTTCAAATAAAGATGCGGATGATTCTTCAATAATTTCAGTGCGCTCAAAAGATGAGCGAGAAAATCCCTTCGGAAAGACAAATTCAAGATATTCTTCAATTTTTTCCGGAAGTAAAACCAAAGGACCTTCAAAATCTTTTATAATTGGCTCATTATTTTTAGAACGTACTGTAAATTTTATTCTTGCTTGTGGAAAGTGAAATTGAGGATCTTGTCCTAGTAATAACAAACCTAAACCTGTAGGTCTTGCAGTTTGGGCCTCTTCATCTATTTTAATTAAGTTCATCTTGTTCAAATATGATTTGAATCCGTCACTTCCTAGTTTAAAAGGAAGTCCCATTCTATCAATCATATTTTTTTGAGCTTCTTCAGACAAATCATTCAATTGAAAATCAATCAATTCATTTTCAATTGGGTCAACAGCAGAGTTTATTTCCCTAGTTTTTTCCTGTTCTGCTCTTTCTGATGCTTCCTTGAAAAACTGTTTATTCTCTTCAGCTATTATTTTTTCATATTTTCTATCATAGAAAGCAACTTCAATTCTAGCTTTTTGTAGTAACTTGACTCCATTGGAAGCAACAGATGGATCAGGGTCAGGGTGGCCAATTACAACTTTGCTTATTCTAGCATTTATGACTCTAAATGAACAACCTCTTTTTGGTGTATTTCTCTTAACACAAGGCTCCAAAGTTGTGTAAAGTGTAAAATTCGTTAAGTCTTTTCCTGGGTGTTTTCTTTCTATTAATGTGAATTCACCATGATCTCCTTTTCTTAATTCTCCTCTGTGAGCTTTATCAAAATATGCGCCATTTTTATCAACTAAAACTGCACCAACTTTAGGGTCTGCTTTATTAGTATGCTCTGAGATTGACTTTCGCATTTCTTCAATTGAAAGTTCAATATATTCTGCTTCAGTATATTTTTGACCTTTAATAAATTTTACCATTCAGCAATTTAAGTTTTTTCCAGTTTGTGTACAATGTTAAGATAAATTCAGTTTCAATTGCCTTTATCGTACGATAAGTAAAGTTAGTCAAAAAAATTAACAAAGTCAAGTTTTAGCAAGCATAAACCACCGTTTAAATCTACTTCACAATCTTTTTTCTAAATACTGCAAACTAACAAACTCGATTCTTTATCTTTGCGCCGATGAAATTTGAACTAAAAGGAAAAGATAAATCTAGTAGTGCAAGAGCAGGAGTAATGACGACCGATCATGGCGTTATTGAAACTCCTATTTTTATGCCTGTTGGAACCGTTGGTACTGTAAAAGGTGTTCACCAAAGAGAATTAGCAGAAGATATAAAACCAGATATAATATTAGGAAATACCTATCATTTATTTTTGCGTCCAAAAACTGATATTTTGGAAGCCGCAGGAGGATTGCATAAGTTTATGAATTGGGATCGACCTATTTTGACAGATAGTGGAGGTTATCAAGTGTATTCTCTTTCTGGAAGACGAAAAATAAAAGAAGAAGGTGTAAAATTTAAGAGTCATATTGATGGTTCTTATCATATGTTTACTCCAGAAAACGTCATGGAAATTCAGCGAAAAATTGGTGCTGATATTATTATGGCTTTTGATGAATGTACACCGTATCCATGTGATTTTAATTATGCGAAAAGGTCGATGCATATGACACATCGTTGGTTGAAACGTTGTATTAATCACCTTGAGAAAACACCATTGAGGTATGATTATAACCAATCATTTTTCCCAATTGTTCAAGGTAGTACTTATAAAGATTTAAGAAAACAATCTGCCGAGTTTATTGCATCAGTTGGTGCAGAAGGAAACGCAATTGGTGGATTGTCTGTTGGTGAGCCTGCAGAAGAGTTGTATGCAATGACAGAAATTGTAACTGCAATTTTACCTGAAGACAAACCTCGTTATTTAATGGGAGTTGGTACGCCAATCAATATCTTAGAAAACATAGCGTTAGGAATAGATATGTTTGATTGTGTTATGCCAACAAGAAATGCTCGTAACGGTATGTTGTTTACAGCCTATGGAAGTATCAACATCAAAAATAAAAAGTGGGAAAATGATTTTTCTGCGATTGATGACATGGGAATTACTTACGTTGATACCTATTATTCTAAGGCGTATTTGAGGCATTTGTTTATTGCGAAAGAGTTGCTTGGTAAGCAGATTGCATCCATTCATAACCTTGGTTTTTATGTATGGTTGACTCGTGAGGCAAGAAAGCATATATTAGCTGGAGATTTCACGGAGTGGAAAAATAAGATGGTAAAACAACTAGATAATCGATTATAGACTTGAGAATATTAGATAAATACATATTAAAAAAGTACTTAACTTCGTTTGTTTTTGTATTACTGATATTAATTCCAGTTATTATTGCTATCAATCTTGCAGAAAAAGTTGATAAGTTTTTACGCCATCCAGACTTAACAGCTGGAACAATAATTAAGGACTATTATGTCAATTTTATTGTGAATATTGGGAATATGATTTTGCCTTTAGCATTGTTTGTGTCAGTGTTGTTTTTTACTTCAAAATTGGCAGAAAACACCGAAATTATAGCAATTAGTAATGCGAAGATTTCATTTAAGCGCTTTTTAAAACCCTATTTTATTGGAGCAACTATAATTACGCTTTTTTCATTAGTTTTAAACCATTTTATTGTGCCAAATAGCAGTAAAATATATGAGGAATTTGATAATACATATATAAAAAATAAGCCAAAAGATTATTCAAGACTCCAAAATGTAAACATACAACTTTCCGAGAACGAGTATATATATATCAAAGATTATAGCCTTAAACGAAATTCTGGCACTAATTTTTGTTATGAGAAATATGACGGAATTAAACTAAAAGAAAAGTTGCTTGCAGATAATATTCGATTTATAGAAACCGATTCTACTTCTATTTTTAAATTAACTAATTTATACAAACGAAAAATAATTAATGATGGCGATGATATTATTAGTTATCAACGGAAATTAGATACGTTGTTTAATTTTAAACCAGAAGATTTGTTACATGTAGATGCATTTGCAAAAGAAATGCAAACACCTGAATTACTGAGCTATATAAAAAAATCTAAGGCGCGAGGGCGAGGAAGTCTCAATGCGTATTTAGTAGAATTGTATAAACGAACAAGTTTACCAATGTCATCTTATATACTTACTTTAATTGCAGTAGCATTAGGCTCTGTAAAAAGAAGAGGAGGAGTTGGAGTAAATCTTACGATTGGTGTTATTTTGATGTTTATATATGTATTCTTATTAAAGATTGTTGAAGTACTTGGCGCATCAGCCGATGCAAGTCCATTATTCTTAGTTTGGTTGCCAAATATTATTTTTGGAGCTGTCGCTGTTTATCTATATATGAAAGCACGAAAATAATTTTAGTTAATTATGAACTCAAATCAAAAAATAAAAAACTATTTCCATCTTCATTTCTTAGTATTTATTGCAGGTTTTACTGCTATTTTAGGCGAATTAATCTCAATAAAAGCAATTCCTTTAGTATGGTTTAGAATGTTAATTGCTTTGATCCTTATGGCTATTTATGTATTGATTTATAAAATCAATATTAAAGTAAACTCCAAAGATATAGTGCGTTTTTCAATTGCAGGAATTATAATTGCTCTGCATTGGATTACTTTTTTTGGAGCCATAGATGTATCTAATATTTCAATAACCTTAGCAATGTTTTCTACAGGAGCATTTTTCGCCTCACTTATTGAACCAATAATTTATAAACGAGGAATAATTTGGTATGAAATACTATTTGGAATCCTTGTTATTATAGGAGTTTTTATAATTACTCAGAGCGAAATGAAATATTTTACAGGAATTGTATTAGGAATAGTTTCAGCATTTTTATCTTCACTGTTCGCAGTGCTAAACGGAAAGTTTTTAGAGAAACACACCGCAACAACTATTACTTTTTATGAATTTATTTCTGGAGTTCTATTTGTTTCTCTTTTTATATTGATTTTTGGAGAAGGTTTCTCTACTGATTTTTTTAAACTATCTAATTTAGATTATATATACCTTTTTATTTTAGCTTCTATTTGTACGGCGTATGCATTTATAGCTTCGGTATATGTGATGAAATATATAAGCCCTTATTCTGTTGTGCTTGCTTATAATTTAGAACCAATTTACGGAATAATATTAGCACTAATCTTATTTCCTGAAACAGAGAAAATGGGATCTAACTTTTATTATGGAGCGTTAATCATCTTGTTTGCAGTCCTTTTAAATGGAATATTGAAGAATAAAGAACTATTTCAAAAAACAAAAAATAAACAACCAATATAGTATTAAGTTATTATATTTGTCATTCATATCCAAACTACTAACTGATGGAATATTTAGATTTTGAATTGCCTATAAAAGAACTAGAAGATCAACTTCAAAAATGTAAATTAATTGGAGATGAAACAGATGTTGATGTAACAGAAACATGTGAAAATCTTCAAAAAAAATTAGATAAAACCAGAATAAGCATATATAAAGATTTGACTGCATGGCAACGTGTCCAGTTGTCAAGACATCCCAATAGACCATATACTATGGACTATATCAATGCAATGTGTGGAGATACTTTTATGGAACTACATGGAGATAGAACCGTAAAAGATGATAAAGCAATGGTTGGAGGTCTTGGTAAGATTGGAAATCAAAGTTTTATGTTTATTGGTCAGCAAAAAGGATATAATACTAAAACTCGTCAATATAGAAATTTTGGAATGCCAAATCCTGAAGGATATCGTAAGGCTTTACGTCTGATGAAAATGGCAGAAAAATTTGGAATTCCTGTTGTAACATTGTTAGATACTCCAGGAGCTTATCCAGGATTTGAAGCAGAAGAGAGAGGTCAAGGAGAAGCAATCGCTCGTAATATTCTTGAAATGACACGTTTGAAAGTGCCAATTATCACTATTGTTATTGGAGAAGGCGCTTCAGGAGGAGCATTAGGAATAGGAGTTGGAGATAGAGTACTAATGATGGAAAATACATGGTATTCTGTGATTTCTCCAGAATCTTGCTCGTCTATTTTGTGGAGAAGTTGGGAATATAAAGAACAAGCAGCAGAAGCGTTGAAACTTACCGCAAAAGACATGAAAAAACTAAAATTGGTTGATGGCATTATTAAAGAACCAATTGGAGGAGCACATTACAATAGAGAAGAAGCATTTAAAAGTGTTGAAAAATCAATATTGAGAGTGTATAATAAGGTAAAATTATTGACTCCTAAAAAACTTATTGAAGAGCGTATGAATAAATATGCTGAAATGGGAGTTTTTAACGAGTAGACTAAGTAATATACCTGTCTTCGAGCCTTTCGACTCCGCTCAATACAGGCTAAAGTCGAGAACTCTTAAGTTATTATTTATAGCATCTCAAAAATGAACTTTGCGCTTTTGCATCTTTGAACCTTTGTCCCCTTTTAATAAAACAATGAAGATATTAACAGCACAACAAATTTACCAATTAGATAAGGCTACAATAGAGAATCAAGGTGTTACATCCTTAGATTTGATGGAGCGTGCAGGAACAACTTGTTTTGAATGGATTCATTCAAAATTGCAAGGAAATCCAGTCAAAATATTGGTTTTTTGTGGTATTGGAAATAATGGAGGTGATGGATTGGTAATAGCAAGACATTTGCACCAATATGGTTATAATGTTGAATGTTATGTTGTAAATTTCAATAAAAAAAGAACAGAAGGCTTTCTACACAACTATGATAAATTAAAAGATGCAGGAGTTTGGCCAACGATAATTAATTCTGAAAATGAATTTCCTAAATTTACAGCAGATGATATTGTAATTGATGCTGTTTTAGGGATAGGATTGTCACGAAAAATAAAAGGATTTACTGTAGATTTAATCAAGTATATCAATGGCGTAAAAGCGTACACACTTGCTATAGATATTCCTTCAGGATTATTTGCTGACAGATCATTTTCTAAAGAATGTGCAATTCTTGAAGCCTCACATACATTGACCTTTCAACGACCAAAAATTGCATTCTTCCTTCCTGAAAATGAACCTTTTATTTATACTTGGGAAGCAATAAATATTGGTCTTGATGAGCAACATATTTATAAAATGGATACAATAAAACATTTTATGACTCAAAAAGAAGATGTCTTGCAATTGTATCGTCCGAGAACAAAATTTTCTCACAAAGGTTCGTATGGACATTCACTAATTATTGCTGGAAGTTTTGGTAAGATTGGAGCTGCAATTTTGGCTTCACAAGGAGCATTAAAAGTTGGAAGCGGAAAAGTAACTGCTTACCTGCCAAAATGTGGTTATCAAATTATGCAAATTTCGACGCCAGAAGTAATGGTTGAGGTAGATGCTGAAAATGAATTGGAGTTTTTTAATTATAAGTCAAATCCGACAGTAATTGGAATAGGTTGTGGAATAGGAACTTCAGAAAAAACAAAGAAAGGTTTTGAGAAATTTTTGCTGGCTAATAAACTTCCTTTAGTTTTAGATGCAGATGCACTAAATATTTTATCGGAGAATAAGGAATTATTAAAATTACTTCCAGAGAATTCAGTGTTAACTCCGCACCCAACCGAATTTGAAAGATTGGTAGGGAAATGGAAGAATGATCATGAAAAATTAAAGAGGCTCAAAGAATTTTCATCAAAATATA
Organism: Lutibacter sp.; assembly: GCA_002733665.1. Taxonomy (GTDB): domain Bacteria; phylum Bacteroidota; class Bacteroidia; order Flavobacteriales; family Flavobacteriaceae; genus Urechidicola. Next base: position 53,246 of record NVWM01000012.1, on the reverse strand, counting down.
AAATTATTGTTGTCCTAAAAGGTGCAAATACTGTCATTGCAAATGGTGATGAATTATTTTTTAACACTACAGGAAATCCTGCTTTAGCAACTGCAGGAACTGGCGATGTACTTCTTGGAATTATTACAGGATTAATAGCACAAAATTATGAGCCACTTAAAGCAAGTGTTTTAGGAGTATATCTACACGGAAAAACGGCAACTATTGCAATGAATGATATGAGTGTAGAAACTTTTATAGCGTCTTCTGTTTTAGATTATTTAGATGATGCGTATTTGAGTTTATTTGTTGACGAAACATCAAAGACAGTACAAAAAAAATCACCTTCTCAACCTTCAGAAGAAGATTTAGAAGATGAAGTTCAAGATGTATAATTGATTATTTTGTTTTTTAAATATTTAGAGAATTAAATAAGTCTATCAACTTTGGGTCAGAAGGTCTTGGCGCATCTGCATCCACAATATTTCCTTCAGGATCTACTAAAATAAAACGTGGAATAGAATTTATTTGATATTCTTGAGAAAACGAGTGATCAGTTCCTGCATACAATTGAATTCCGCCCATTTGTCGGTCAACAATCATTTTTTTCCATGCTTTATATTTGTTTTTTCGATCTGTAGAAATACTTACAAACTCAATGTTTTTACCATGATATTCATCTTCTACTTTCTTTAAAAACGGAATTTGTTGTTTGCAAGGTCCACACCAAGTTGCCCAAACATCTATATAGACATATTTTCCTTTTAAGTCGTCTAGTGATGTAGTTCCGCCTTTATAATTCTCAAAATTCGTAAATTTTGGAGAAGGTTTTCCTTTGGCAAACTTTACAGCAGCATTGTACTTAGCTTGATAATTTTTCTTGATATAGTCTAAAAATCGAGTGTCATCATTTCTAATTTGTGTAACAATCATTGAATCTACATCAGTGGTTGATATCGCTACACTTGTTTTTATAAATTCTCGAACCTTCTCTTCAAATTCAGGTTTTTCTAATAAAAAATATGATTTTGGATTAAATAAATCAGTTTTTGAAAATTTGATGCGTTCTAAAATATAGTTATTACTTTTAGTACCTTTTCCATTAAATGTTATGTTAGAAAAATCGGTAGCATCAGTATTAACTTTTAAATCATATCCATTAGCAAGAAATAAAGGGAATTTATTTACACCATTACTCATTGTGTAAATTCCTTTTTCTACATTTAAAGTATCCTTAAAAGTCCCGTCATCACTAACAGTAATTTTTTTTGAGAATTTTTTTGACGCAATCATCAATTCTTTTGATTCAACATTGTCAATTTTCCCTGATAAGGTTACGTACCCTTTTTGTTCTTTACAACCAATAAAAATTGAAGTTATAAAAAGGAATAGAACTATTTTTTTCATTGGATTTAAATATTTTCTTGGTCAAATAATTCGATTAATGCTTCTTCAGATGGTCTTGGAGCACTTGGAGTGACTACATTCCCATTAGGATCAATCAATAAGAAACGAGGGATTCCAGTAATTTTATAATTTTGTACAAACTCAGAAGACCAATTTTTTGGTGCAAATAATTGAATTCCTCCTAATTCTTTATCTGCAACCATAGCTTTCCATTTATCGTGGTCTTTTTCTACATCAATTGACATACTTACAAACTCAATATTTTTACCATGATATTTTTTCTCAACTTCTTTTAAAAACGGAATCTCACGCTTACATGGTCCACACCAAGTTGCCCAAACATCTACATATACATACTTACCTTTTAAATCACTTAATGAAGTAATTCCACCTTTATAATTTTCATATTTTTCAAATGTTGGTGATTTTGAACCTTTAGGTAAATCTTCTTTTAATTGAGCAATACCCATAAAGTAGTTCTTGTTTCCAGTAATTGAACGTTCAATACCTTTCAAACTATTATTTATTACCGTTGTGTCAATACCTTTACTTTTATTGATAAAATCTGTTAAATCAGTTTTGATTTTATCAAATGTTGTGTCTAATCCTTTTTTATCTAAAGATGAAAAGTCTTGGTCATATAATTTCTCTTCTAATAATGATTTTGATGCCAAGAAATTACTTGATTCAGCACCAACACCAGTATATTTTGCAGTTTCATCAAACATCTTTGCATCCAATGTCATGTTAATATCAAATCCATTTTGCAAGAAAATTGATGTGGATTCTGATCCGTCAAAGAAAGAATAAACTCCTTTTTCTACTTTTAAAGTATCACTAAAAGTCCCATCTTCGTTTACCTTAATTATTTTTGTGAAAGTACGACTTCTAACAACTACTGAGTCGCTATTTTTATTTGTAATTTTTCCAGAGAAAGTTACATAATCTTTTGGTTCGTTTTTACATGATACTATTGCCAATGCAGCAATAAAATATATTAATTTCTTCATTTTAAATAGTTTTGATTTAGTTTTCTGTCGTCAAATATAAAAGATATTACAATCAAAGTGTAATTTTATGTTAGACTTTAACAGTTTATTAATTGTTTTCTATTGATATATAGAGGGTTGTGGAATATTTTTCGTTTTTTTTTTTTTTTTTGGACATATAAAAAAACACTATATTTGGATAAAATTACGGCTTATTTTTTCTGTACAATCATATTTTGCAACAGAAAAAAACCTCATAAGTTTAGATATAATTTATTAAAATTATACTTTCCTCAATTCTCCACTCTTTTTAGTAAATTATTTATAATACTTTTTATTTAGTGTTTTCCTCACTGTTTTATACAAGCGCTATAAAGGCCTCTTCATTAATCCAATTGGATTATGATTATTTATGTCATTTCCATAGTCAAGAATTTAAAATTAATTAAATATACTTACTATGAAAACCTTTACCTTACCTAAGTTGATAAAGATTTCGACTATGAAGTTATCTTTAATACACATTGCAACTTGTTGCAAAAATAATTTAATTACTGATAAAAAAGGCATAACAAAGTTTTCAATTCTTGTTATGCTTTTTTTGTTTAGTAGTAGTTTACTCTATTCGCAAACCATACCAACCGAAACAACTATAAATAGTGGTTTTGGTATTGATTCAGGAGTTTACTCTGGAAATGTATTATTTCCAGGACCTGATTCTGGGTTAGCAGATGATTGGTTTCAAGGAGCAACAGGATTTGGAGTTATAGATGAAACGGTTGATCACACTGCTGCTTTAAGTGTAAATAATGCTACAATAGAAGTGAGGATGAATCCAGCGATTGCACCTTATACTAATGATGCAAATGGCAGGCAATGGATTGATGCAGTTTTTTTAAGAGATCAAAACTCAAAAGGAAATAATAAAGACAGTAATGTATTTACTGGAGGTTCTGATAAAAATGTGGATAATCCAAATACATGGACCATTGCAAATGCAAGTGTTCCTCAGAAAAATGACATTATAGATGTTTTTGGGCATTTAAGAAGAGATGTTCCTGTTGGAGGTCAAGTTTTAGGTACGGAATGGGCAATAGTTGGAGCATCAACTCGAAACGCCAATGGTGATAGCCATTTAGACTTTGAAATATTTAGAGGAGGAATTGCTATAAGAAATGATTCAATTATTACTACTACAAATTTAGATGCTACAGGTGGTAGAACAGCATATACTTTTAATGGAGATGGATCAACAGCACAATTTGGAGATGCTATTGTATCTGTAGATTATGCGAATGGAGGAGCAAATGCAATTGTGAAAATATATGTTTGGACTGAACTTATTGGAATCCCTGATTCTTACTTTACCACGCATAATGGTCTTCCTTTTAGATCTTTTGAATTTGCAGGAGAAAATCATTCAGGTGGTAATGGAGCAGGGAATTATGGTTATGCACAGATACAACAAAGAACTGATATTCCGGGATTAGCTTCGGCATTCTACTCTCAAGTTAATGATGGTGCTCCAGTAGTTGCGGGACCTTGGCAAACCATTGGCACAGGAGGTGCTCTTTCGACAGAATACCATCAGACGACTTTTGCTGAATTAGCTATTAACGCTACAGCATTAGGATTGGATTCTGGTAGTTCTGGAACTGGATGTGCTGGCTCTCTTGGAGATGTAATCGTAAAAACAAGATCATCAGACTCCTTTACTGCTGAACTTAAAGATTTGGCAGGCCCATTTAGTTTAGGTGCACCACCAGAAGTTAGTGTTGAATTAACTGGTGATACAGAATTAGATTGTAATATAACTTCAGTAACACTGACAGCAGCACCTTCTCCAAATACATTTACCTATATATATGAATGGTATAAAGACGATGTGCTTATAAATGGAGCGATAACAAATCAATATGCTGCAACTGAAGGAGGAACATATAAAGTAATTGCTACAATTGAGAATCCAGGATTAGGCGCATGTGTTGCAGAAGGCGAAATAATAGTTACGCAAGATACTACACCACCAAGTTTAGATACAAGTGATACTTCTATTTGTAAAAGCGATAGTGTAGACATCTCAACATTAGTAAATATAAATAATGGAGATGTTACTACGTATCATACGACTCAAGATGATGCTGATAATAATGTTAATCCTTTAGGAAATACATTAGTATCCCCAGTTATTGATACAATATATTATGTAAGAAGTGTTGATAGTAATAATGGATGTTTTAGTGTAAGTCCAATTACTATAACAGTTCATCCAGTTACACCAGACGAGCCAATCTCAGGCAAAGTTTGTGAGGGCGATACGTTTACATTTGAAGGAGCAGARTATGCAGTAGGAGTTCAYAATATTCCAAGACTGGATGCGAATCAATGTCCATATGATACYGTATTGACRGTAACTGCTTATCCAATTGTAGAAGTTAATATACAATCAGTTGAAGTGTTGTGTTCAACAGATGATCCTATACAGCTTGTAGGTAGTCCAGATGCTCCAGGAACTGGAGTGTATACAGGAACAGGTGTAAGTGCAACTGGATTGTTTGATCCAGGAGTAGCAGGTGAAGGCGTACATGAAATAACATACACTTATACTAGTGAAAATCAATGTATTAGTGATGTTAAGATAGTCATAACTGTTGAAAACTGTGTGAACTATTGTTCTTATACGCAAGGGTTCTATGGAAATGAAGGTGGACTAGGTTGTGCACCAGAAATTGCTGAGAGACATAATGCACAATATATGATGGAAATGGCATTGAATAATGTAGGAGGTCAAGTGTACTTCGGTAGTTATCCAGCAAGATATTTTGAAATTACTTCAGCAGATGTTGAAGGTAATAACGCTCAAATATTTGATTGGTTACCTGGAGGTGGTCCAGCAAAAGTATTGAATCCAGGAGAAAATACTTATCAAGGTAGAATAAGAAATATCTTATTAGCACAAACAGTTACTTTATTCTTTAACACTGAGTTGAATGAAGTTATAGGTGACTGGGAATTACAAGCAGAATTCTATACATCAGCATTGATAGAATGTGGTCAAGAAGAAGGTTATTATGAAACTGAAACTTTCACAATAAGTCAATCTGTAATTGATTACTTAAATGCTAATTATGGTGGAGCAACGGTTTCTACTTTAATGGAATTAGCTAATGATGTTCTTGGTGGAGTTGTTACTGATATTTCTGCAAGTGCAGTTAATGGTGCAGTAGATGCTATCAATAGAGGATTTGATGAATGTAGAGTTTTAAGAAATGAACCGAATTCTGATGAAGATAGCCATCCAGATTCTAGTGATAACTGTATGTATACACCAAATGAAGATCAATTAGATAATGATGGAGATGGTATTGGAGATGTTTGTGATAACGATGACGATAATGATGGTTCTATTGATGAAAATGACTGTATGCCTTTTGATGCGACTATTTATCCTGGAGCTACTGAAATATGTGGAAACGGTATTGATGAAAATTGTAATGGCGATGCAGATGATGTGTGCCCACCAATCATTGAACCAGTTGGTTTTACTACATATCCAGTACCATTTGACGAAGATATTTATATAAAATATAATTATCCGTATTCGACTTCTGTTAAGGTTGAAATATTTGACACAAAAGGAGCGTTAGTTACAGTTAAAACGGATAAAGCCTATGTGAAAAATACTGATGGAGAAATCCATATTGACTTGTCAAGAACAGCAAATCAATCTTTCTTTATTAAAGTGTCAACAAATAGAGGAGTAGGAACAAAACAAGTAATCTCCTCATCACCTAGACGTAGAAAAGGATATTAATGAGAAGTACCGCAATTTTCAATTAATTTTTAAAAGGAAAGGCGACCATTTGGTCGCCTTTTTTAATACACTAATTTGCGCAATTAACACACAGTCTACTTTGAGGTCTTATTAGAATTCTGCCAATTGGAATTTCTTTTTGACATTTTGCACAAATCCCAAAATCATTTTCATCGATTTTTGAAAGTGCAATTTTAAGTGTTGATAATTTTTGCTCAACTTGTCTTAATGACGCTTCATTTACACTTTTATTGTTTATAGCATCCATTCTACTAACTCTACCAATAGCGTTTTCTGGAGAAATAGGTTTTGTTAATTCTTTATATTCACGAATTGACCCTTCTGTTTTTTTAATTTCTTCAAGAATTTTAGTCTTGATAATTTTGTTTTGATTTTGATCCATTTCCTTAATTTTTGAGCATAAAAAAACCTTTACTCAATGAATAAAGGTTTTTAATTGGTTTTTATTCTTCGACTCGTTTTTTACCTTTTTTTATCTTAATTGTCAATTCGCTCTTCTCTTCATCCAAATCCATAGTGATAGTATCACCTTCGGTAAGTTTAGAGTTTACAATCTCTTGTGCCAAAGCATCTTCAATATATTTTTGAATTGCACGCTTTAAAGGTCTTGCTCCGTATTTCTTATCAAAACCTTTATCAGCAATAAAATCTTTTGCCTTTTCAGTCAAATTAAGTGTGTAACCTAAACCAGAAATTCGTTTTAAAAGGTGGTCTAATTCAATATCAATTATAGAATGAATATCTTTTCTTTCTAATGCGTTAAACACAATTACATCATCAATTCTATTTAAGAATTCAGGAGCAAATGATTTTTTTAAAGCATTTTCAATCACACTTTTTGCATGTGCATTTGCTTGATCTTTTTTTGATGAAGTTCCAAATCCAACTCCAGCACCAAAGTCTTTTAATTGACGAGAACCAATATTGGAAGTCATAATAATAATTGTATTTCTAAAATCAATTTTTCGTCCGAGGCTATCCGTAATATGACCGTCATCCAATATTTGTAATAACATATTAAATACATCAGGATGTGCCTTTTCGATTTCGTCTAAAAGAACTACAGAATAAGGTTTTCTGCGAATTTTTTCGGTCAACTGTCCACCTTCTTCATAACCTACATATCCAGGAGGCGCACCAATCAAACGAGATATAGCAAATTTCTCCATATACTCACTCATATCGATTCGTACAAGTGCATCATCGTTGTCAAATAATTCTCGTGCCAGCACTTTAGCTAATTGAGTTTTTCCAACTCCAGTTTGTCCTAAAAATATAAACGAACCAATTGGTTTGTTTGGATCTTTTAAGCCAACTCTATTTCGCTGAATTGCTCTTACAACCTTTGTAACAGCTTCGTCTTGACCAATAACTTTTCCTTTAATAAGTTCTGGAAGTTCACCAAGGCGAGCACTTTCTGCTTCTGCTACACGATTTACAGGAATTCCTGTCATCATTGATACTACTTCTGCGACATTATCTTCAGTTACGATTTCTCTATTTAACTTTGAGTCTTCTTCCCATTGTTTTTGCGCTACTTGAAGCGATGATTCTATTCTTTTTTCATCATCACGTAGTTTTGCTGCTTCCTCATATTTTTGACTGTTTACAGCACCGTTTTTGTCTTCGCGGACTTTTTCTAATTGTGTTTCAAGTTCTAAAACATCTTTTGGAACAACAATATTTGTGATGTGAATCCTTGATCCTGCTTCATCGAGTGCATCAATAGCTTTGTCTGGTAAATAACGATCTGTCATATAACGATTCGTCAATTTTACACAAGCCTCAATAGCATTATCTGTATAATCTACATGATGGTGCGCTTCATACTTATCCTTTATATTATGTAAAATTTCTATTGTCTCTTCTACAGATGTTGGCTCAATGATTACTTTTTGAAAACGACGCTCTAAAGCACCATCTTTCTCAATATTTGTTCTAAATTCATCTAATGTTGTCGCGCCGATACATTGAATTTCTCCACGAGCCAATGCAGGTTTTAACATGTTAGAAGCGTCTAAAGATCCAGTTGCTCCACCAGCACCTACAATAGTGTGAATTTCATCGATAAATAAAATAATATCTTCATTCTTTTCAAGTTCGTTCATCAATGCTTTCATGCGCTCCTCAAACTGCCCTCTATATTTTGTTCCAGCAACTAAACTTGCTAAATCAAGAGAAACAATACGTTTGTCAAACAATATTCTTGAAACTTTCCGTTGGATAATTCTCAAAGCTAATCCTTCTGCAATGGCAGACTTTCCAACTCCAGGCTCACCAATCAACATTGGATTATTTTTCTTACGACGACTTAAAATTTGCGAGACACGCTCTATTTCCTTTTTTCGCCCAACGACAGGGTCTAACTTATCTTCTTCTGCTAATTTCGTTAAATCACGCCCAAAATTATCTAAAACAGGTGTTTTTGACTTTACTTTAGACTTCTCTCTTGGTTGTTGCTCAAATGGATTTTGTTTTCCTTCATCAAAATCATCGTCAGATGGAGTTTCAAAAGTAGGTGTGATAGTTATATCTTCTTGATCTGAAAACAATTGTTTGAATAGTGATTTTACTTCTTCGTAATTCACATTAAATTTTTGAAATAATTTAGTTGTTGGGTCATTCTCGTTTCGTAGTACACATAATAATAAATGCGCTGTGTTCACCGAATCACTTTGGTATAATTTAGCCTCTAAAAAAGTAGTTTTCAATGCTTTTTCAGCCTGTTTTGTCAAATGAATATTTCGTTTGCTATTCACGATTGCGGCTGCAGGGTTTGCCGGACTCAAAAGTTCTATTTTTTTGCGTAAATGCTCTAAATTTACATCTAACAGATTTAAAATTTCAATTGCTTTACCTTCTGCTTTTCTTAGCAATCCAAGAACAAGGTGTTCAGTGCCAATGAAATCGTGACCCAATCGAAGAGCTTCTTCTTTGCTGTATGCTATTACATCTTTAACTTTAGGTGAAAAATTATCGTCCATATAGTAAACTAATATTAGGGTTTGTTGTTGTGAAAAACTAATGATTACTTTATACTCATTAATCTTGTATTCTGTAAAATTAATAGATTTTTTTGGTAATGTACTAAAAAAGTAATACCTCTTTTTATAGAATGGTAAAAAAACATTTTAAAAGGTGCTTTAAAATATTGATTTTCAAGTGTTTTTGATGTTGATTTCTCAACAACAAATTGTTAATAACTATTCCGAAAAAGGAAATGTATTTTTCTCATAAAAAGGGGCAAAATTGTACCTTGCTGTTCTAATTATTTTAACTAAAAAAATTAAACAATTTATATATGGCAGACGGAGAAAAACTGATACCAATAAATATTGAAGATGAAATGAAGTCAGCATACATCGATTACTCGATGTCTGTTATTGTTTCAAGAGCACTTCCAGATGTGCGAGATGGTTTAAAACCAGTACATAGAAGAGTGCTTTTTGGTATGCATGAACTTGGTATTAAAGCTACAGGATCATATAAAAAATCAGCAAGAATTGTTGGAGAAGTTTTAGGAAAGTATCACCCTCACGGAGATACATCAGTATATGACTCTATGGTGCGTATGGCGCAGCATTGGAGCCAACGTTATATGATGGTTGATGGTCAAGGTAACTTTGGGTCGGTAGATGGAGATAGTCCAGCAGCGATGCGTTATACTGAGGTGAGAATGCAAAAAATATCAGAGGATATGTTGTCTGATATTGAAAAAGAAACCGTAGATCAACGTTTAAACTTTGATGATACATTATATGAGCCAACTGTATTACCAACACGAATACCTAATTTACTTGTTAATGGAGGTTCTGGTATTGCTGTAGGAATGGCAACAAATATGGCACCGCATAATTTGACAGAAGTTATTAGTGGAACGATTGCTTATATTGAGAATAATGATATTGAGATTGATGAGTTAATGCAGCATATTAAAGCGCCAGATTTCCCTACAGGAGGAACAATCTATGGATATGATGGTGTGAAAAGTGCTTTTCATACAGGTCGTGGACGTATTGTAATGCGTGCAAAAACATCTTTTGAAGAAGTAAAAGGTAGAGAGTGTATCATTGTAAATGAAATTCCTTACCAAGTCAATAAAGCAGATATGATTAAGAAAACTGCTGATTTGGTAAATGAAAAGAAATTAGATGGAATTGCGAATATTCGTGATGAGTCTGATAGAAATGGAATGCGTATCGTATATATCTTAAAACGTGATGCGATTCCGAATGTAGTTTTAAATAAACTATTTAAATATACAGCTCTTCAAACATCATTTAGTGTAAATAATATAGCACTTGTTAAAGGTCGTCCAGAGCAATTAAACTTAAAGCAATTAATCCATTACTTTGTTGAGCATAGACATGATGTAATTGAGAGAAGAACCAAATATGATTTAAAGAAAGCGGAAGCAAGAGCACATATTTTAGAAGGATTGATTATTGCTTCAGATAATATTGACGAAGTAATAAAAATAATTAGAGCTTCTAACAATGCAGATGAAGCTAAAGAAAATTTGATAAAGCGATTTGACTTGACAGAAATTCAAGCGAAAGCTATTGTTGAGATGCGTTTACGTCAGTTGACAGGTCTTGAACAGGGTAAATTGCGAGCTGAATATGAGGAGATAATGAAAACGATCATTGATTTGAAAGATATTTTGTCAAATGAGCCAAGGCGTTATCAAATTATTAAAGATGAGTTAATTGTTGTTGGAGAAAAATATGGTGATGAGCGTCGTTCTGTAATTGAATATGCTGGAGGCGACATGAGTATTGAAGATATGATTCCAGATACTAAAGTAGTTGTTACTATTTCTCATGCAGGATATGTAAAACGTACAAATCTTGACGAGTATAAAGTTCAAAATAGAGGAGGTCGTGGACAAAAAGGTGTTGCGACAAGAAGTGAAGATTTCTTAGAGCACTTATTTGTTGGGACTAATCATCAATATATGTTGTTCTTTACTCAAAAAGGAAAAGTATTTTGGATGCGTGTGTTTGAAATTCCTGAAGGAAGTAAAACTTCTAAAGGAAGAGCAATCCAAAACCTTGTAAATATTGAACCAGACGATAAAGTGAAAGCATTCTTGGTAACTCAAGATTTAAAAGACGAAGATTATATCAATAGTCACTATGTAATTATGGCGACTAAAAATGGTCAGGTTAAGAAAACATCTTTAGAGCAATATTCAAGGCCTCGAACAAATGGTATTAATGCAATAACTATTAAAGAAGGTGATGAATTACTTGAGGCAAAACTTACAACAGGAGATAGTCAAGTAATGTTGGCATTGAAATCTGGAAAATCAATTCGATTTGAAGAAAGTAAAACTCGACCAATGGGTAGAGGAGCTTCAGGAGTTAGAGGAATTAGATTGCAACATGATAAAGACGAAGTTATAGGAATGATTGCCATAAATGATGAAGAGTCAACAGTATTGGTTGTTTCAGAGAACGGTTATGGTAAGCGTTCATCTATTGATGATTACCGTATTACCAATCGTGGAGGAAAAGGTGTTAAGACTTTGAATATTACAGAAAAAACGGGTAAATTAGTAGCTTTAAAAAGTGTAACAGATGATGACGATTTAATGATAATCAATAGATCTGGGATTACAATTCGTATGGCAATTTCTGATTTACGAGTTATGGGACGAGCAACACAAGGTGTAAAATTGATTAACATTAAAGGGAATGACTCTATTGCTGCTGTCGCTAAAGTGATGCATGAAGAAGAATCAGAGGAATCACAAGAAGATATTGAAGGTCAAACAGAGAATGGCACGGAAATTGAAAATGATGATTCGAATGAAAACAATAGTCAAGAATAAAAAATTAAAAACTAAAACAAAAAGTCATGTTTAAAAAACAACTAATTATGCTGTCATTATCTCTTTTTATAGGTATGTCAACATTTGCACAAAAAAGTGAATTAAAAGCAGCTGATAAAGCATTAAAAAAGAAAGATTATTCAGGGGCATTGTCTGCAATCTCTCAAGCTGAAAGTTTAATTGCTAATGCTGATGCCAAAAATAAAGCGAAATTCTATTTTATCAAAGGAATGGCGTTGTATGGTAATGGTAGTAGTTATGATGTTGATGCTATAGCAGAAGCCTTGAACGAAGTTATGAATATTGAGAAAGGTAAGGCAACAAGTTATTCCGCTAAAGCAAGCCAAACATTAAATAATATGGCTGTTAAACTGAAAGATGAAGCTTATAAAAATTTTAAATTAGCAAATGCTAGTTTAAATGCTGATGATTATAAAAAAGCAGCTAATGGATATTATGATGTTTATAAGTTAATGGCTACAGACACTGTTTCATTATATTCTTCTGCATATTTAAATTATTTTAGTAAAAATTATCAAAAATCGATAGATCATTTTCAACAATTATTGGATATGAATTTTAATGGTAGCACAACAATTTATAAAGCTACAAGTATTGTAAATGGTGAAGAAGTAGTATATAATTCAAAAAAAGAAATGGATAATCAAGTTCGTTTAAAGTTTGTTGAAAATGCTTCAGTAGAAAATACGCCATCTAAAGTAAATGATATTATTAAATACATGGCACTTAATTATGTTGGTCTCGGACAAAATGAAAAAGCGTTAACTGCGATTGCAAAAGCAAGAGAGATTGCACCAGACGATTTTAATTTGATAATTAATGAAGCCAACGTTTATTATGAAATGGGTAATAATGCTAAATATACTGAAAGGGTAGAAGAGGCATTAGCAATTGAGCCTAATAATGCTGAGTTACACTACAATGTAGGGACGCTAAGTATGGATATAGATGTAGATAAAGCTGAAAAACACCTTTTAAAAGCAATTGAATTAAAGCCTGATTATGCAGAAGCCTATGGTAATATGGGTAATTTAATTTTGAAAAAAATTGATGCAGTACAGGAAGAAATGGATGCTAACGCAATGAACTTTGCTAAGTATGATCAAATTAAAGCCGAAAAAATGGTGCCAATACTTAAAGAGAGTTTGCCATACTTAGAAAAATCGTATGAGTTGAAACCAACAGATTTTGCTAAAACGCAATTAAATAGTTTATATGAAAACTTAGGTATGGAAAAAACAGTTGAATAAATTGTTATTCTTATATAAAAAAAATCCCGAAAGTTAATTTCGGGATTTTTTTATATAATCTTTTTTATAACGCGCAATTTATGAGTGTGTTTATGAGAATCAACATTATAGATTCCGCTATGATCTAACCTGTCAATACGCACTTTTCCGTGAGCGTGTATGATATAGTTATCTTTCATAATGATACCAACATGAACAATATTACCTTCACTATCATCAAAAAAAGCTAAATCTCCAGGTTCACTCTCTTCAATAAAACTTAGAACTTCTCCTTGAGTTGCTTGTTGAGAAGCATCTCTAAATAAATTATAGCCGCAAAGCTTGTAAACCATTTGTGTGAAGCCAGAACAATCTATACCAAAAGGAGTTTTTCCTCCCCAAAGATAGGGAGTGTTTAAGTACATAAAAGCAGTTTTAATAATTAATTCTTTGTCAAGAACCCCAAAAAAAATAGTTCCATCATATTTTAAAATAGCTGTATTAATCCTTAGCTCATTGTTTTTATAAAATGGAAGTGTAGTTCCTAAAGAAATTGGAATCAAATATTGATTTTCATCAGTGATAAAATCAATTAATTCTCCAGCTAAATGAATTTGAGAAGTGTCTATATTTTGATAGGTTTCTTCTGTTACTTCTAGGTATTGGTTGTTGTCAATCCAACCTTCATAATCGTCAAATGCTAGCCTAATTTTGCTCCATTTTTTTTGTTTTTCAAGTACTTTAAAATGCTCTCCAAATAATATTTGAGAAGTCATTTCAACTTTATCACTTGGTTCTAAACGAACAGGGATAATACTTAAATTACAAATTCCGTAGAGCATTTGAAGGAATAGTTAATTAAATTTTTTCAATCACAATAGCACTTGCACCACCACCTCCATTGCATATTGCTGCAGCACCAACTTTCCCATTATTCTGTTCTAAAACAGAAATAAGAGACATAATAATTCTTGCTCCAGACATTCCAAGAGGATGACCAAGCGAAACGGCTCCACCATTTACATTAACTTTATCAGCGTTCAATCCTAATATTTTGATGTTAGCCAATCCAACAACACTAAATGCTTCATTGAATTCAAAGTAATCTACATTGTCAATTGAAATATTTGCTTTACTTAATGCCTTTGGAAGTGCTTTTGCAGGAGCGGTAGTAAACCATTTTGGTTCTTGAGCAGCATCTGCATAAGATAGTATTCTAGCAATTGGTTTTAAATTTAATTCTGTTGCTTTTTCTGCACTCATCAAAACCATTGCTGCTGCTCCATCATTAAGCGTAGATGCATTTGCGGCTGTTACAGTTCCGTCAGCAGAAAAAACAGGACGTAAAGTTGGGATTTTTTCCATTTTCACATTCTTGTACTCTTCATCTTCATTAAAAATAATGGCATCTCCTCTTCTTTGAGGAATTTCTACGGGAATCACTTCGTTGGCAAACCTATTCTCACTCCACGCTTTTGCAGAACGATTGTATGATTCAATAGCAAACGTATCTTGATCTTCACGGGAAAAATTATACTCAGTAGCACATAAATCTCCACAAGTTCCCATGTGTTTTTGTTCGTAAACATCAGTCAATCCATCTAAAAGAAGACCATCTGTCATTTTTATAGTTCCTAATTTCACTCCTTTTCTGCCGTCCATATAATGAGGAATACTACTCATATTCTCCATTCCTCCTGCAACTACTATTTCTGCATCTCCACATTGTATCGCTTGTGCTGCTTGCATAACGGCTTTCATACCAGAAGAGCAAACTTTATTGATGGTAGTGCAAGGAACTGTATCTGGAATCCCAGCAAAAATTGCTGCTTGACGTGCAGGTGCTTGCCCTAAACCAGCAGAAATCACATTTCCCATCAAGACTTCATCAACTAAACTTGGTGATAAATCAATTTTTTCTAAAGCACCTTTTATAGCACTTGAGCCTAATTTTGTTGCAGAAACAGTTGATAAGCTGCCCATAAAACTTCCAATTGCTGTTCTTGCCATTGATACAATTACAATATCTTTATTCATCTAAATATCCTATTAAAATTATGATACAAATTTAATCATTTTAGTTATACTATCATTATTTTGAATGATATAAGACTAAATTAAAATTATAACTATTTATTTTTTACTTTTGATGTATGAAGAAACTTTTGAATCAGTTGTTGCATAATCATTCATTTATATATAAAACTATCTTATATATATTAACGATTTTTTTGATTGTCTTTTTACTTCCAAAGGGAGGGAAGTTTAAATATGATTATTTTAAAGGAAAGCCATGGCAATATGAAAATTATATCGCTCCTTTTGACTTTGCTATTCAAAAATCTCAAAAAGAAATCGATACAGAGATTTCAAATATAGAAAAAAAAGCAAAACTATATTTTGTTTATAAAACGGATGTTATAGAAGATGTAAAATCTAAATTTAATGAAGAATTTGATAGGAATCCATTCATAGAAAATATTGAAGGTACGCTTAGAGAAACAGGAAAAGATATAATTGACAAAGTTTATAAATATGGGTTTATTGACAATCAAAGTGAGCAGAAGTTAAAAAACAGCACTGATGAAATAACAGTAAGAAAAGAAATCTTAGCGTATGATATAAAGCATGATAATTTAGTTAGGTCAAGTCAGTTGCTAGGATTAATAAACGATGGTTTGGTGAACGTAATTTCACCTGAAAATCGAACAGTACTATTGAATATTTTATCGAATGTTATTAAGCCTAATATTACTTATGACGATGAATTTACTCAAAAGGTAAAAGAAAAGTCTATTAGTAATATATCTTACACAAAAGGTTTTGTTTCTAAAGATGAGAGAATTATTTCTAAAGGTGATATTGTTGAAGGGAGGATGTTTGAAGCACTTAATTCTATTAAAAGTGAATTAGAATCACAAGTATGGAGTAAATCCAATTATAATTGGATTGTTTTTGGATATTCAATCTTGGTCGCTTTAGCCTTGTTGATGTTATTGCTTTTTTTAAGGAAATACCGTGATGAAATTTACAATAATAATAATAATAATAAAATAACACTCATTTTTTTAAATGTTTTGTTGATGGTGTTTTTAGTGAGTATTGTTGTAAAGTATGATGCGAAATATGTTTATGCGGTTCCGTTATGTATTTTGCCAATTATATTAAAAGCATTCTTTGATGCTCGATTAGGATTGTTTACACATGTGCTAACAGTACTTCTTTTAGGATTTGTTGTGCCAAATAGTTTTGAGTTCATTTTCTTACAGATAATTGCAGGAATTGTAACGATTCTTACAGTTTCAGAATTATATAAAAGAGTAAATCTCTTTATTTCAATAGGACAAATTGTGCTTATTTATATGATTACTTATGTAGCATTTACGATTATTCATGAAGGTAATGCACAAAATTTAAATTGGTTTTACTTCGGATTATTTGCTTTTAATGGTATGCTAGCGTTTTTAGCTACAATTCTAATTTTTGTTTATGAGCGAATATTTGGTTTGGTTTCAGATGTTTCATTGTTAGAATTGTCAAATACTAATTCAGCACTATTAAGAGAGTTAGCAGAGAAAGCACCAGGAACTTTTCAACATTCAATGCAAGTTGCTAATTTAGCCGAGGCTGCAGCTAATGAAATTGGAGCAAATGCTATGCTAGTTCGAACAGGGGCATTATACCATGATATTGGAAAATTAAGTAATCCAATGTATTTTATTGAAAATCAATCTACAAGTGTAAACCCTCATAATGAACTATCTAATATTGATAGTGCAAAAATCATTATAGATCACGTTATTCATGGAATTGAGTTAGCAAAAAAACATCGTTTACCAGATAGAGTTATTGACTTTATAAGAACCCATCACGGTACAAGTTTGGTTTATTATTTTTATATGCAAGAAAAAAATAATAATGATGTGGTGGACGTTGAAAACTTCAGATATCCAGGGCCAAACCCTTTCTCTAAAGAAACAGCAATATTAATGATGTGCGATGCTGCTGAAGCAGCTTCTAAAAGTATCAAAGAACCAACAGCCCAAATTATAGATAATCTCATTGATAAGATTATTTTAAAACAAATGGAAGATGGTCAATTTATGAATGCAGATATAACTTTTAAGGATATAGAACTTGTAAAAAAAGTTTTAAAAAAGAAATTAAAAAATATTTTTCATCTTAGAATTGAGTATCCAGAATAGAAGAATATTTATTTATAAATTTATTTGTTTTTTTGTTGTGTTATTGTAAATGGAATGCTACATTTGCACTCGCAAAAATAAGTTCATTACATATTTTATGGAGAGGTGCCAGAGTGGTCGATCGGGGCTCCCTGCTAAGGAGTTGTACCTTTACGGGTACCGGGGGTTCGAATCCCTTCCTCTCCGCATAAAAAAAATATTTTCGGGGTGTAGCGTAGCCCGGTCATCGCGCCTCGTTTGGGACGAGGAGGTCGCAGGTTCGAATCCTGCCACCCCGACAAAATATTTTTAGTAATAAAATGAACGGTCGCGTAGCTCAGCTGGATAGAGCATCTGCCTTCTAAGCAGACGGTCACAGGTTCGAATCCTGTCGCGATCACTTTTTAGTTAAATTGATAAAAAAATAAAGTGCTAACCTGAGTCTAAAGACTTGTGTTATAGCGCTTTATTTTTTTATTTATGATTATTAAACTATTAGGAAAACACTCAGCAGAACGTATTTTTGACACACTGGTTGACACACAAAAAATATTTGTGTCAATGAGAACAAAATTTATACCACGAAAATATCAAAACACCCAAAAGAAGAGTCCAATTTACTTACACGTTACAGGTAGAGGGGAAAGAAAAAGAGTCCACACTGATGTATGGATTGACACAAAGAAATGGGATTGTGCCAATCAATGCATTTTAAAACCCAACAAAGAAGAAGAAGATTTAAACTTAATTCTTGATAATTACCGTTCTAAAATCACAAATATTAAAACGGTTTATCGACTCTCAGAAAAAATACTAACACCAGACCTTTTAATTAAAGAACTAATTGAATAATCGGAGAATTTCTACTTTCAGGATTAATAGACGTTTCTTTTATCCCCCAATTAGGATCAAACAGAGCATAATCGAATTGGTTATCTTTATATTGTAACAACCCCTTCATGCAGTCCATATTATACGTTTCGCTTATCGTCATATTTCTTTATTTACTGTTATTATGCGTTAAAGTATGTTTCAAACATTGAATCTGGAATTTCAAAATCAGCACTTTTACAATGCTCCATAAATGCAGCAACTGTGTTGGTATTTCTGTCTGTTTTTGCTTCATCGTTTTCATAGTTAACTGCTTTAAACAATTGCTCTCTAAATTTAGTTTCATCGTCACCAGCAGGTGTGTTATCGTGGATGAATTGGTCAATAGGATTTAATTCTTCTCCTTTGTCAACCATTTCAGATATTTCAATCCATTGTAAAAAATTGTGTTTGGTAGATTCCATCATTATTTTATTTTTAAGTTAATATTCGTTTTAGTACTGTTTTTATGGTCGATACCCAAAATGAGTAGTCGGTTTAAATTTTTCTATATTTTCTTTTTTTGGTTGTGGAATATTACACCAACATTTTAATTTCATACTGTCAGTTCCTAATATGTGCCATTCGTCTTTTTCAAAATCGAAATATCCAAAATCTTGAAAATTATGTTCTTCTTCATAAACTAAAACGGTTTCACTCCACCTTGAAACATCTTTGCTTGGTTTTGGTCTGTGTGACATTGGATAAAACTCTATACCTTTCATATTACTGATTGATTATTTTTAAATTTCTTATATTTACTCAAAAATTGAATTTATGACTATCTGTTTTTTACTTCCAATAATATCAAAGTCTTTAGCGATTTTTGGAATTTCTTTAGATATATACGGAATCTTTAAACTATTTAAACTTGAACCAAAACCATTAGAGGAAGCGAATGAAAATGTATTTGAAGCATCTTTAGATGATTGGACAGATATAGAAAAAGTAAAGAGAATATGCACCGAATTAAACCAAAACGTACAAGACATGAGATTTGATTCGCAATCACTACGCAGAAAAGCAAAGAGGTTTAAAAATATAATATTAATTGGGTTCACTTTACAAATCATTTCTATTGTTTTAAGTTTTTAATATATATTTCCATAATCACTGTTTGTTTGATTTTAAAAATAAAGAGATAGCCTTCATCATTTGATGATAACTCAATTCGTATTCATAATCTTTTATGAAATAATCAAACAATTCTTTTGTTTTCTCTTGATTAATTTTATATGTTTCAAAATCTTCTGCTGTGCTGTTATTATTATAAACCAATTCCTTTTTAATAACTTCTAAATAAGAATGCGCTACAAAAATCATTTGATTATATTTTTTAATTGCCATAGTTCTATTTGTTTAATTACAGATATTTAATAAGGTTATATATTAACATTCCTAAATCAGAAACAAATCCTGCGAGGATATAAACAGATGCTAAAAGGATAATTGTTCGATGGTTGTTTGTAAATTCTAGTTTCATATTCTACTGTTTATTTGTCTTTTGTGTACATAAACTATCGTTTTCTTGTCATCAGGAAAACGATACCTAATTTTTTTTAACTCATTAATAATTGTAATAATTTTAATGACAACATATATCCTCCTGCTAAAACTATTATCACAACAAATAACCATACTATCATCATTATACTTTTTTCTCTATTTCTCATATCATTTAAACTTCATCACAATTATTTATATTTTGATATTATTTTTTGAATTATGATTTTTATCACCGCCATCGAAATGACGGTTATTGATAAAAAAATAGTGCTAAGCACCGAGTATAAAGAACGTGCATCTAGCAGATTGCTAAATAATGTTTAAGGCCGTTGCAATTCTCGCAACACCTTGTTTTGTTAAAACTTTTAATTTTTTGTAGAGTTTTTTTTTAACTAAATGAAATGTTCCAAACGCCAAGTTTAATTGTTCAGCAATTATTTCATTTGTCATTTCAGAAGAAAGTAATCTCATTAAATCTACCTCTTGTTTTACGAGCCTTTCTCCATTAACTTTCGGGAGTTTGCATATAATTCCTTCAGCAGCACATTTCCCATGTAATGGGCAGTCCCAATATTCTCCTTCTTGTAGTGTATTATTTTCTATATCTGCTTGAAAGTCTAGTCCGCCAAACCTACATTTAGCGAATTGCTCAAGCCTATTATATTCTGAATGCGGATGCATATCGTGCAAAGCCAATTCTACATCTTTATTTTTCGATATATCTTCTTTTAGTATTTGGATAATTGCGAAGGGTAACTCTGTAAATAAAATTATTCTTTTGTTAAGAATAATATTTACTTCTCCTTCTGGACAGTTAAAAAATTCAATACCCGAATTAATTAATCCAGGATACGGATTGTTCTCAATAGGTTTTGCTTGTGGTGTCATAATTTTTTTTAGATTTTAGTGTTAAATTTTTTAAGCGCTTCGACCTGCGCCTTTTCTTCTTTAGCTACTGCTAAAAGTGCATTTAATATTGTTGTGTTTTTTGCGTGTTGGTTTCTCACATTATTAATTCTTTTAATTGATGCAGTAACACCTAACGCTTTCAATTTTTCTTTAACACGCGCTCCATAGAATGGAGGTAAGTGATCATCTAAATACGCATAAGCATCTTCTATATGCGTTTGCATATTTTTTGTTTCGTTCTTTTCTACTATATTTGCCATATATCTACTATTAAAGCCATAAATATAGATATATATGTATATAATAAACAAATAAAATATACTAATAAGTATAGTTTATAATCATTCTAAATATGATTTTCGGAAACAAATTGATTGATTTTTTTAAAAATAAAAAAATTACGAACAAGACTCTTTCGCAACAAATAGGTTATAGTGAGTCTATGGTTGGGAGATATTTGAAGAATCCAAACCTGAAGTTCATTGTGTCTATTTTAGAACACTATCCAAGTATAGATTTGAATTATTTGTTTAAAGAAAATATAAAACTAGATAGCTTTGATGAAGAGGGAACTACTGTTTACGGAGAAGATAACGGCCAGTTAATTCATAATATTGAATCATCACTACTGAAATTAAAGAAGAATTTGTCACAAAAATGACACAAAAATAAATTAATACAACTGTAAATCAATCGGTTAACTGTATGGAAATAATCCTGTCGCGATCACGGGTAAAAAAAAGCAAGCAAAATAATAAAGCTTGCTTTTTTTATTTGCGAGTTTTTTATTTTAAAAACGGAACACTTTGGATATTAAATCCTGTCGCCATCACAGCATAAAAAAAGCATCCAAATTTTGGATGCTTTTTTTATATCTAATTAATGAGTATTGTTTTATTAATCATACCCTTTTTCTTTTAAATATTCTTCTCTTTTTTTGATGCCTTTATCTATTACTTCATCAACTTGTGTTTTTAAATCTACGGCTTTAAGATACGTGCTTATTCTATTTCTTATATAATATAAGAACCCTAAGATAATTATAGTAAAAGGTAGTGAGTAGATAAATTCGTAGTCATCGGCAAATTTGATGTCATCATTAATAACACTAATTAACTGGAATACATATACTGCAATAGGAATTGCAATAGAATAATACCACCAATGCTTACAAGTAGTAAACCATAACAATAGTAATAAAAGAGGTACCAACTTAGAAAGAAAAACCCACATAAAAACATAAACACTCTCATATTCTTTACTTTCAAACACAAAAAAAATAGTTTCTATTTTTTTTGTATCAGGAAAATATTTATAAAAATAGAGAGCGTATGTTATAAATAATATAAATGCAATTATCAGACTACCCGTTAGTAGGTACTCTGATTCTGCTTTTGAGGATTGTTTGATCTTGATTTTCATCATCATTTGTGCTATTATTCAAGACGAAAGATAGTGAAAATATTGTTAATGCGAGCAATCCGAAAATTAATTTTGCTTTTTTCATTTGTTAGTAAGATTTAATATAATGTAATAGCAAATATAGAGTTATATTTGGAATATGCAAATATATCCCTCATTTGTTTTTGTAGCATTTAAAAACAATTGGGGACTGAAATGTCAGTTTATTCAATAAAAACAACGCCTTAGCGCAAACTCATAATAACAAAAATATTTTTTATTAATAATTGATTTTTGAGGTAAAAAGTTGAAAAATGGCTCAATTTATGAAAAAAACATACTGTTTAAATTCATAAATAAGCAATGATTAATTTCTATCTCCGATAAAAAGGCGTGTAATTAGGGACGCACATATTAATGCAAATATAAGAATAATAATTAAATTACCAAATAATTTTTTAATTGTAAATAGTTAAATCTAAACCTCTTGTAAAACCAATTAATGTAATTCCAAACTCTTTGGAAAAATCTATTGCTAATGATGAGCATCCAGAAACGGCAATAATAGTTGGTATCTTAGCAATAAAAGCTTTTGTAACGATTTCATAGGATACTCTTCCGCTTACTAAAAGATAGTTCGATTTTTTCAAAAGGTTACGGTTTAGTAACTCTCCAATTGTCTTGTCAACAGCATTGTGCCTTCCTATATCTTCTTTTGTGTCTAGCAACTTGTAATTAGAATCAAAAACTGCAGCAGCATGAGATGCTCCAGTCTTTTTGAATACTAGTTGTTTCTTCTTCATAATTTCAAACATTTCCTCAATTTTTGAGGGATTTATTTTTGAAATATTTTTTAAAGAATTCCCTTTTACTGTAATATCTTCGATAGATTTTTTTCCACATATTCCGCAAGAAGAAACTGATAATAAAGATCGCTTATTCATATAACCTTTGCCTAGATCGTGATCAGAAATTAAAACATTATAAATTGTAAAGTGATTCTCTGTGTCTTCAAGGAGTTTTATATTTAATTTTGTGGTGTTTTTATAAATATCTTCAGCAAATAAAAGACCTCTAATAAGTTCTTTATCATTTCCTGGAGTTCGCATCACAACAGTATAGGGTTCATTGTTGATGCTGATTTGAAGAGGTGCTTCAAGTACAATAGTGTCAATAAATTCTTTTTGATTGTCTCCAGATACTTTTATGGCGTCGTATTTTTCAAATCCCATAATATTATAGAATTTTCTCAAAATCAACAGCAACAACCTTATATTCTGGAGTCATTGTCTCTTTGTCTCCAACACTTCCTGTAATTATATTAATAAATACTTCAGGTTGATGAAATGTAGATCGTAAAACACCTTTTTTAACGTTCTTAGAGTATTTTACTGCAATTTCTACACTTCCTCTATCAGAAATCAATCGAACGATTTCAGAGTCGTTAATTCCTTTTTTGATTGCGTCTTTAGGATGTACTTCTAATACATCTTTTGATAAAAGTTGCTGGTTATCAGTTCTGCGAGTCATAGTTCCAGAGTTATAATGCTCCAATTCTCTACCTGTTGTAAGGATAAATGGATATTTTTTTCCGTGAGAAACAATTTCTGGAGATTCTTCAAAATTAAAATGATGAAACGTTCCAATTCCTTTTTTGAATGCGCCATCGATATGTAACATTTTGGTATCAGTTCCATCTTCTTTTATTGGCCATTGTAATCCGTTTTCACCCAATCTATCCCAAGATAACCCTTTCATAAACGGAATTACATCTGCAATTTCTTCAATCACTTTTGCAGCATCGTAGGTTAATCCTGTTGGTTGATCGTAACCTAATTTATGCATCATATCAATAATGATTTGTCCGTCAGGCTTTGTGTTTCCTATAGGTTCTACCACTTTATTTACACGTTGTACACGCCTTTCGCCGTTAGTAAATGTTCCGTTTTTTTCAAAATAAGAAGAAGCTGGAAGTACAACATGTGCCATTTCAGTGGTTGCTGTCATAAATAATTCTTGCACCACAATTAAGTCTAATTTTTCAAAGGCTTTGATGCTATGATTTGTATTTGGATCGGTCATTATAGTATCTTCTCCCATAATGTAAAGTGCTTTTATTTTTCCGTCTATTGCAGCATCTAGCATTTGCGGAATCTTATATCCTTCTTTCTTTGGCATCGTTGAAACACCATATTTTTCAGCATAATACTCTTGAACTTCAGGTTTGTTAATATCCATATATCCAGCACCTTGATGTGGTTGAACACCCATATCTGCAGCACCTTGTACATTGTTTTGTCCACGTAACGGGTTTAATCCAGCACCGTTTTTTCCAATATTTCCGGTCATCATTGCTAAATTTGATAGTAGCATTACAGTTTTACTCCCTTGGAAGTGTTCAGTAACTCCTAATCCGTGAAATTCCATCGCTCTTTCTGACTTTGCATAAGCGATAGCTGCTTTTTTGACCAATTCTTTAGAAACGCCTGTAAGTGTTTCCAATTCATCCATATCTAAACCTTGCACATGCTCTTTAAATTCTTGATATTTTTCAGTATAAGAATCTATAAAATGCTGATTAACTAAGTTTTCGGTAATAATATAATGCGAAATCATATTTAAAACTGCCACATTTGTTCCAGGTCTTATCTGCAGAAAATAGGTTGCTAATTCTGCCAATTTTGTTTTGATAGGATCTACCACAATTGAGGTAACTCCTTTCATAAACGCTTGTTTTATTTTTGCTCCTGTTACTGGATGTCCTTTTACAGGGTTTGCACCAAATAAGAAAATAGCATCAGTTTGTTTTAAGTCTTCAACCGAATTTGTGGCTGCACCTGTACCAAAAGATTGTTGCATTCCGTAGGCAGTAGGAGCGTGGCAAACACGTGCGCAACCATCAATATTATTGGTGCCAATAGCAACTCGAATCATTTTTTGCATTAAATAATTTTCTTCGTTGGTTGCTCTTGATGATGAAATTCCACCAATGGAGTCTGCACCATATTTGTTTTTTATATTGATAAGTTTATCAGCAATAAAAGTATATGCTTCTTCCCAAGTTACAACTTCTAACTTTCCATTTTTGCGAATCATTGGCTCTCGCAATCTATCTGGATGATCATAAAATTGAAAAGCAAAACGCCCTTTCAAACAAGTATGTCCTTCATTTACTTCAGCAGTTTCTGGTGCTTGAATTCCTCTGATTTTTCCATCTATAACTGATACATCTAACTGACAACCAACACCACAATATGTACATGTTGTTCTTACAGTTTTATCAGCAATTAAAGTTTTTGTTTCAAATTTATCGGTTAAGGCTTCTGTCGGACACGTTTGTACACATGCTCCACAAGAAATACAGGCAGATTCATCAAATGTAGTATCAAATCCTTTGATAATATTGGTTGCAAATCCACGACCTGACATACTTAGAATCATTTCTCCTTGAATTTCTTCGCAAGCACGTACACATCGAAAACAATTGATGCATTGTGCTAAATCTGATTTTATATATGGATGTGCTCTATCTGTCTCAATATCAAGATGATTTGAGCCTTCTGGATAGCGAATATTAGGAATGCCGATTTGAGCAATGGTTTCTTGAAATGGAGTTGCTTTTTTATTTTCAGGAGGAAAAACTTTGTCAGATGGATAATCAGTTAAAACTAATTCTACAATGTTTTTACGAAGGCGTTTCATTTTGTCAGTATTATGATAAATGTATAAGCCTTTTCCAACAGGTGTATGACATGAAGCCATTGTTCTAGTTGGACCATCTTTTTCTCGAGCAACTTCTACTGAACAGACTCTACACGAACCAAAATTCTCTAATCGATCATCTTGACACATTGTTGGAATTGCATCTTTGTTGCTTTCAATTCTCCTTACAAATTCTAAAATTGTTTCATTTTGTTCAAAAGAATGCTGTATGTTGTTTATATATGCTTTCATTATTTTTTCTTAACCGCGAAGTTCGCAACGAATTGCGCTATGTTCGCAAAGTTTTATAGATTGTTTACAACTCTTTTTATTCCATTTTTAATTAGCGAAACATTGAAATTTATTAGCATTCCTAGTTTGCAATTAGATAACTTCAAGTAGGTTAGTAGTTGTGCGAAATGAACATCATTTAACATTTCTACAGCTTTTAATTCAATGATTACTTTATTTTCTACAATAATATCAATTCTATAACCAATATTTAGTTTTACATCTTCGTAAATTAGAGGTAATGATTTTTGTTTTTCAACTTGTACATTAGATTTTTTTAACTCATAAAATAAACACTCTTCATAAGAACTTTCTAATAAACCAGGACCTAAAGATTTATGCACTTTTAAAGCGCAATCAAAAATTATTTTCGAAATTTCATTTTCAGTCATATATACTTTACTTTTTCTTAGTGTTCCTTGCGAAAATCTTTGCGACCTTCGCGGTTAAATTAATCAAAATATTCGTTTAATTCATCTTGAAAATACTGCAAAGCGTTTTTTACTGGCAATGGAATTCCACCTCCAAGTGCGCAAAGCGAGCCTATTTCTAAGGTTTCTAATAAATCATCAAAAAGTTGTCTATCAATTTTGTAATCAGAGTTTTGTGCTTTTTGTAGCATTTCCATTCCTCTATGCGAACCAATTCTGCATGGATAACATTTTCCGCAAGATTCATCTGCAGTAAATTCTAATAAATGTTCTAGAAATTTCACCATTGGAAAATGAGTAGGTATAGACACAAAACTTGCGTGACCTAATAAGAAACCATTGTCATTTAACGATTCAAAATCCAACGTTAAATCTTTTATTTTGTGCATTGGTACAATTCCTCCTAAAGGACCACCAATTTGTACTGCTTTTACTTCAGATTTAAATCCGCCTCCAAAATCATCAAAAACAGTTTGTAATGTAGTTCCCATTTCAATTTCATACATTCCAGGAGTATTGAAGAAACTATCTAGAGAAACTAATTTTGTTCCTGTAGATTGCTTTGTACCAAGAGAAGCGTATTTTTCTCCACCATTTTCTAAAATCCAATGAATGTTTGCAAATGTTTCTACATTACTTAAAACTGTTGGCTTTCCAAATAATCCATATTGTGCAGGATAAGGAGGACGTACACGTACTTCTGGTCGTAGACCTTCAATAGAGTTTAATAATGCTGTTTCTTCTCCACACACATAACTTCCTTGACCACGAATTATCTTAAATTTAAAATCTCCAATTAAGTTTTTTTCTTTCAATTCGTTAATTGCACTATCAATAATACGAATTGAATCTGGATATTCTCCACGGATGTATAAAACACCAGTATTTGCACCAACAATTAGACCTGAAAGATACATTCCAAACAGTACTTTGTGTGGTTGATGCTCCATCAAGTACATGTCAGAATAGGCTCCAGGATCTCCTTCGTCTGCATTACAGACAATATATTTCTGTTGATTATCTTCTTTAATTACCGCATCTAATTTAAACCAAAACGGAAAACCTGCGCCTCCACGACCTCTAAGGTTAGAAGTTTTTAGTTGTTGAATAACATCTTGTGATTTGCCTTTAAAACGTTCTGCTAAAGCATAAAAACGCTCAATATTTTCAATTTTAGATGTTAAGATTGGAGTAGTATTACAATCTACGTTGTAATTATTAATGCAATTTGACTTTTCTCTTTGCGATAAAACATTTTCAAGATCTTCTTCAGAATGTGCAGTGTAAGTTTTATCGTCAAGCATAAATGCGTTATTGCTATGACAGTGCCCTACACATGCTGCATGACCAATTTCATCTTCAGAAAAGTGTTTTGTAAGATTTTTATGCAAACTTGATTGCGAATTTGCAACCATACAAGCCGTTCCAGAGCAAACGTGAATCTTCTTGTTCTTGTTTTCTTCTCTTGTAAAGTCATAAAAAGAACTTGTACCTACAACTACCGAATCGTCTATCATAAAACGCTTTGAAATTGCTTGTAACTCTTCTTTAGAATTCTCTTTTTGAGATGCTTTTGCTATATTTTCAAATAGATTATCTTTTAATTCTTTTCTAGATGAAAGTGTGCGAATATTTTTGTTTGCCATTGCTATAGTTATAATGGCACTAAATTATGAAATATTAAAAGAAATAGGAGAGGTATTATTAAACTTTATCACAAATTAACACAATATGTTTCTCATTTATATCGGTTGTGAAAAATAAATATTGATTTCCACCGTCTTTTAGTTTTGTTTTTTTACGAATTTGAGCAACTGTTTGTGGAAAATTACGTGTTGTGATATTTGCTTTTCCAGATGGAATCAATTTTTTTAGTTGTTTTTTATCGAACGATATAAGATGTTTTATTTCAAATTTTCTTCCTGGAAATTCTATTAACTTTTCTGAAGTATATAAATGTGAATTTGGATGTAATTTATCGATTTTAAATTGTGAAGAAACTTCATTAAAACCTCCAGATTTTAGAATCGAAACATTTGGCTCGTATAAATACTTTTTTGTTAGGTTATAAGTTGGAATGCATTCTTTATTTAATTCAAAATCAAATAATTGATTGTTATTTTTTTGAATATTAATGGTTTTTATTTGAATGCTGTTTTTGTAATTTTTTTCTAAAATAAATAGCAATTCTTTGACCTCATTCTGTATAGCAACAATATGAATTTCTTTGACAAATTTCAATTCATTTATAGCGCTTGAAATGTCTAAAATTGGTGAGTTTTTTATTAATATGTTATCGCTATTTTCAAATAAGAAATCAATATTTTCTGGAACATTTGGCAAACAATCCTTCAATAAAAAAACTTTTCCTTTTATATCATTTCTCCTTGAAGGGTCTATATAAATCCAATCAAATTTTTCAGTATAATTCTTCAAATAATCAAGCCCATTTTCTTGAGTAATTTTAATATTTGTAGCATTAAAAATTTGAAAGTTGTGTTTTGAAATTTTCGATAGTTGTTCGTTTATTTCACAATGAAATACTTGTTTTACTTTTTTTGAAAAAGCAAAAGTATCAACACCAAAACCGCCAGTTATATCAATTAAATTACTGCCAGAAACTAAATTAGCCTTATACTGAGAAGTAATTTCTGATGAAGTTTGCTCTATGTTTAATTTGTCTGGATAATAAATGTTTTGAGTTTCAAACCAAGTCGGAAGTTTGTTTTTACATTTCTTTTTTGAAACAATTTGCTCGACAATTTCTTGAGTTGTAACATTCGAAAAATTAGTGCCTTTAAATAGAATTTTTGAAATATCAGAATTTAAATTATTGTTGATAAATTTCTGAACTTCAGTATGTAAAAGGTGATTATTCAATTTTCGAGAATTATAAATCTTTGGTCAATGACTTTACAATTTTATTGTCTGCCAAAAACTCTTTTAAAATCACTTTTATAGCAGTATAAGTTGGAACTGCTACTACCATTCCGATGATTCCGAAGAGTAATCCACCAATAATAATAATTAAAAATATTTCGAGTGGATGTGATTTCACACTCTTAGAAAAAATTACCGGCTGACTTACAAAGTTATCTATTAATTGTGCAATGAAATAACCAATCATAACATAAATAGTAGTTGGTAAAATGACTGTTTGAAAATCTTGACTAATATTGCTTGACATCGTTAAGAATATGATAAGAACTGCTCCAATCATTGGTCCAACATAAGGAATTAAGTTTAACAAAGCGCATAAAAATGCAATTACAATCGCATTCTGAACCCCAAAAATTGCTAAAGTAATTGAGTATAAAATAAATAGAATTGTTATTTGGAAAAACAGACCAATAAAATATCTTGAAAGTAAATCTTTGATGGTGTTGAATGATTTTTTAAAACGACTTTCGCTATTATCTGGGACTAAAACCATTAATCCTTTGTTAAGAATTTTACTGTCTTTCATCAAGAAAAAAGAAATAAATAAGACAGAAAACAAACCAATACTCAAAGAACCAACAGCACCAATAATTGAATTTAGAAAGTTTGGAATTTCTTTGAAATTTGCTAATAAATCTAAACTTTTTAGTTGCTCAAACACATTGATGTTTTGTTGTAAAAAGTAATCATTTACTTGATTTATAATACTTTCTGTTTTGTGAGTTAACTCATTGATATTTAGTAAAGAAAGATTTTTCCCTTGTTGAGATATGAGCGGAATAAACATTCTGATTAATCCAAAGATAAAACCGAGAAATAATAGCATCGTTACTATTACTGCGAGTATGTTTGGGAATTTTAATCGTCGTTTTAAAAATATAATTATTGGTCTAGCGATTAAAGATAAAACACCAGCAATAATTATATATACCAAAACAGATTGAATTTTCCATAAAAAGAATAGGAGTAATGCAACGCTTATGATTATTGAAATTGATCGTAAAATTCCGTTTGATATAGTTTTTGAGTTCATTGGGTAAATATAAAATATTTCTTTGAGGATACTTTACTCAGAAAATATTTTTCCAAATTTTTTAGGTAATTCAGAAATTAGATTGATTTTTTCTTTCGTAAAAGGATGCACAAATTCAAGACTTGAGGCGTGTAAATACAAACCTTTTCCATTTAAGATTAAGCTTTCTATTCCATACTCTTTATCTCCTAAAATAGGATTGTTTATTGCTGATAAATGCTTCCTCAATTGATGTCTTCTCCCAGTTTTTGGAACAAGTTGTACTAAGTTTAGGAATTTAAAACGTTCTGAAGTAACCGTTTTTAAAACCTTAAAGTGAGACAAAGATTCCTTTTCATCAATAGTAAAATCAATAGTTCCAAATGATTTCATTTTTCCGAGAGTAATAGCAATGTATTTTTTTTGAATTTCTTTGTTTTCAAATAATCTGTTCAATGCTATAATAGATGAACTCGTTTTCCCAATCAATAAAAGACCTGTAGTCGGATAATCTAAACGATGTGTTGGTTGCGGTTTTACAGCGTCAGTTTCCGTGCTTTTTTGTAGGTTTTGAACCAAAGCATTTGTAATAGTTTTGAATTCATTTCCACTTACTAATATTCCTGCAGGTTTGTTGATAATCGCCAAAAAATCATCTTCAAAAACAACTTCTAATGATAGTTTTAACGCTTTTATACCTTTCTTTTCTTCTGATTGGAATAATGTAATTGTTTCTCCTCCAGAAATGAACTTCGCGGTTGAAACCACTTCATCATCAACTTTTATAAAACCTTTCTTTATCGCTTTTTTTATGGCAGATCTTGTGGAACAAGTGTTAAAAATACCAACTGCATATTCTTGAATACGAATTTGCTTTTCTTGTTTAGGAACAATGTGAGTTTCACCAAGAGTTAATTCATGATTCATAATTTAAAAGGCAAAATTTATTAATAACCAACCGCAGCATCATCACCTCTTGAGTCAGCACCTCCTTCTAATTTTTCGTTTGGTAAGACTAAAATAGCATCTACTTTTCCAAGTACTTTTGAATTAGTTTCATTTAATTCATAACCCAGTTCTAGCAATGTTTTTTTAGTTTTTTCATCAAAACTATTTGGCTCTAATCTTATATTATCAGGTAGCCATTGATGATGAAATCTTGGAGCATCAACAGATTGCTGCATGCTCATATCAAATTCAAATACATTCAAAATATTTTGCAAAACTGAAGTGATAATCGTTGAACCTCCAGGAGTTCCAAGGACCATTTTTAATTTCCCGTTTTGTTCAACTATTGTTGGTGTCATTGAACTTAGCATACGTTTTTCTGGTGCTATTGAGTTGGCTTCATTACCTACCAATCCATAAACATTTGGCACTCCAGGCTTTACACTAAAGTCATCCATTTGATTGTTTAAAAAGATGCCTAATTCTTCAATAAATACTTTTGAGCCATAAGCACTATTTAATGTTGTAGTAACCGAAACAGCATTTCCAAATTGATCTACGATTGAGTAATGAGTTGTTTCATCACTTTCATAACCTACAATTTTTCCATGTTTGATGTCTTCAGAATTCCCTGCTTTATCCCAAGTAAAATTTGACATTCTATTTTTGATGTAGTTATCATCAGTTAAACTATCGATTGGTACATCAATAAAGTCAATATCTCCTAGAAAGTGTGCTCTATCTGCATAGGCTCTTCGTTCTGCTTCTGTCAATAATTGAACATATTTTGCCGAATTTTGCCCCATTTCAACTAAATCAAATGGTTCAATAGATTTTAATATTTGTGCTAAACAAATACTTCCGCTAGAAGGAAGTGTCATGGAAATAATTTTTAAGTCTTTGTATTGAAAAGTTATAGGTTTACGCCACTTTGCTTCATACTTTTCCAAATCTTCTAAAGAAATAATTCCGCCATTTTCTTGTATGTGATTTACAAATGTCTCAGCCGTTTTACCTTTATAAAATCCATCTTTACCATTATCACGAATGCGTTCAAAAGTATTCGCTAATTGAAGATATTTGATAGTGTCATTTTGCTTCCAACCATTGTTTAATAATGTTTTTTTGCCATTTACTTCAATAAAATAATGCTCATATTTTGCAATTCTTGCTTCTTGTTTTTTAGTAACTATAACACCTTTTCTTGCCAAATCTATTGCAGGTTGAATTAGGTCTTTAAATGGAAGTGTTCCGAATTTTTTGTGAACTGCAAACAATCCTGCAACAGTTCCTGGAACTCCAACTGCAAGTGCACCTTTGGTGCTCAAATCTTTGATTACATCTCCATTTTCATCTAGATACATATCTCTACTTGCTGCAATCGGCGCTTTTTCTCTATAATCCAATGCACCAGTTTTTCCGTCTTTAGTTCTATAGACCATAAATCCTCCTCCAGTAATATTTCCTGAATATGGATACGCAACTACACAATGCCAAATCTGTCGCAATCATAGCATCAAATGCAGTTCCGCCTTGTTTTAAAATGTCAACACCTATTTTTGAGGCTTCTTCACGAGCAGAAACTACCATGGCTTTATCGGTAATTAAACCAACTTCTTTATCTGTTTTAGGTACTGTTCTTTTACATTGAATAAAAAGTAAACTGATGAGTAAAAAGGTGAATATTTTCTTCATTTGATGATGTTTTATATTTTTTGTTTGGTCGAGTTGTCATATCGAGCGAATTCGAGATACGAGACCTTGTTTCATTAATAGAGTTCTCGACTGCGCTCGAACGGACAATCATTCTTTTAATTTTTCTTCTGTAAAAGTAATTAATTCTTTAAAGAATTCTGTAAAATCATTTTCAAAATCTGAATAATGTTCTTGTAAATCTTCTATAGCAATATCCATTTTAGAAATCATTTTAGTGCGTCTGTTCATGCCTTCTAAAACTACTTTCATTCCGTCAATGAATTGGTAATTATAAAGCCAATCATGTTTTTCTAAATATGGTAACAAATGTTTTGCTTTTTCTGGGAGTAATTCATAATTATCATGTAATAATTGATAAAATCGCTTGGCAAAAATGTCTAATGGTATTGCAGAATAGTCACTCCAATTTTTTGCTAAAAAATGATCGTAAAATAAGTCGATAATAATTCCGTCATAGTGTCCATAACGCTCGTGTAACCTTCTTTTACTTATTCTTACGATTTCATTGGCATCAGTAAAAGTATCTATATGACGATGTAAGAGTATTCCTTTTTGAATTGTTGGGTTGTAATTTTTGTATTTATTTCCCCTCACAAAATCGCCCAAAAAATTACCGAGCATTAGTTCAGTATTGTCTTTTGATAAGTAGATATGTGCAAGGAAATTCATGAAGTGAAAGTAACAAAAAATCCGTTTAAAAATCGGATTAGTGTTTTTATTTTTTTGTTTTCTTTATCATGAATGCAATTGAAAGAATTAAGGTGATGCTATAAACAACTGCTAATGCAGGCTTTTCAAATTTCAAATGTTCATAGTCAAATTGTTTATATAGTGCTGAACCAACTATTAAGATAACAATCACTGAAAAAAAGTTTAATACTATTTTATATTTCATAGGTTTCAAGATTTTTATTTCTTTTCTACTCGCATAATTTTCTCCATTTTGCGCCCCTTTGCTAATTCATCAATCAGCTTTTCCATTTGTCTACACTGTTTATACAATTCAAATTTATCCTCTATTTCTTCAATTCGATAACCACAAACTACTCCTTTAATCATGTGTGCATTGGGATGAATTGTTGCTTTTTTAAAAAACGTTCTAAATGTTACTTTCTCTGCAATAAGTGTTTGTAGTTTATCTTCATCAAAACCAGTGAACCACTCTATTACTTGATGGAACTCTTCTTTTGTTCTACCATGCTTTTCCAATCTATTCCAGTAAAGGGGATAAATAGATGCAAAGATCATATTAGCAACTTTTTCATTTTTTTCAGCGGTTACTTTCATGGTCGTTTGATTTTGGACAACGTATTTATATAAGATTAGCTGCGTGGTTAAGCACGAAAGTTAACAAATAAAAACCGAATAGAAAATCCGCGAGACAAGAGCCAAGCGTACTGGCGTAAGCAATTTTAGTAAGTAGGCAAGAACTAGCAATTAATTATATACGTCTTAAGTTTACATTTTATAAATTAATGTCAAATTTCAATTTCGGTTTCTGGAAATAAGTTGTCTTAATTTCTAACCAAATTTTCTTTGTATTCTTTTCATTTTTTCCAATTACAACTTTGTATTTCAAGTCAGTCCAAGTTACAGGAACACCATTAATTTTAATTACAGAAAGACTAACTTTAAAATTTGGTGGTTTCTTAAAAGGACTTTTTTTCCAATCTTCTTTATTGGGTTTTCTCTTTTCTATAAACTCATAATTGTTAGATTTTAAAAACTCTTCTATTTCTCTATCAAAAGATTTGAAATTTCGATAATATATTACTCTTATTTGATTGTATGTAACATAAATAATGAATGCAGATATGATAATAATAAATAGATATTCCATTTTCTTTTTCTAAATTATTTTTATTCAAATTTGAAACTTGTCCACAATCTTGATTTCACAGTTTTTCTTTTATATTTTCCTGCTTTCACATTAATTTTTTCAGTCGCTTCTTTTATTAATATATCTATTTTGTCAGATTGCGGATAAGATTTGACTTTAATGTCAATGATTTCAGATTTTTCTGTTACAGTTAAATAAACATAAACACTTCCTTCAAATTCCGTTTTTGTGCTTAATTTTTCGCTTATTAAACTCTTCAATATTTTTTCTGAACAAGTGATTTGTTCTTTTTCCGAAATTCTTTTTCCACAATTATTTTCGAATGGTAATTCCGTCAGAATTGCATAATGATAAATTCCTTCTTTTTTCTGTTTAAAAGGTTTTAGTTTATATCCTTTTTCAGAAGAATCGTCAGCATCTAAAAAATGTCCTTTCGGAATTTGTCCAAATGAAAATATTGGAATTAAAAGTAAAATTGTTAGAAAGGTTAATTTAAATATCTTCATATTGTTTTTTCAAATGTCTTGTCCTAAAATATGGCTACAGGTTAAAATTGAATTTACGCTATTAATTTATAGACCATATTCGGTGTTTTAAAGTCTAAAGATAAGTGTAATCTTATTTGGTTGTACAATTTAATTTCATTTTTTATATACGTTTTATGCAGATACTTTTTTATTATAATAGTTCTTGTTCAAGAGCAATTAGCGCAATACCTCTTAATTGGTATTTAACCAACTTCCCTTCTGTTTTTCTTAATAGAAGGTTTTTGTCCTTGAGCTGTGTTAAATAATTATGAAGAAATTCGTTTTGAGTTTTGATACCAAAGGATTTGAAATCTTTATAATCCTTAACACTAACTGACTTTTTTTCTCCAATTAACTTTAAAACACCTTTAATTTCTTGACTTAAATTTAATCCATGGAAATTTTCAGTGATTAATTCTTTTAGAAGTGTATTACAATTTCTTTCTCCGATTTCTTTCTTAACGAAATAATTACCCATTAATTCATTAAAAAGTTGTTCTCCCCAACCATTGTCCATTTTTTGCATTTGAGTTCGAACTTTTTTTACTAGATTTAAACAAATATCATGACAGTATTTAAATACAAATCGTATTTCTCCATTAGAAGATTCAAATAATTTAGTATAAATGGTAACAGGTATAGGACTTGAACCTTTTTCTTGCCCTGAATGAAATTCATCAACTCTTTGGTCTACTGCTTTCTTTAATGCTCCATCTGTAATAGGTTTTAAATCTATACTTGCAGATATTCTCTGAGAAACTCTAGGGTCTTTTGTTTCGATTAAACTATTTAAACCTGCCTGTCCAATCAATATCCACCAAACATTATCTAACGAAAATAGTGTATCTCTAAAAGTTATTAAAGATTCTCCGAGTTCATCTTCTTGCAAGTTTTCTATGTTATCCAGAGCTATAAAACAACCTTTAAAATTAAATGTAGAAACAACTTCTGACACCATTACTTCGATTACTTCAACTAACCCTTCGTATGTAGTATCTTTTATTGTTGATACGCTTATTTGTCGCCCAAAACTTCCACCATTCCCTAAAACTGTTAAACCAAGTGAATAGTTAGCCGTTGTACGTTTATTAATCCATTCTGATATTTTTTTTGTTTCAGCCGGTAAAGAAGCACCTGTTATACTGCAATAAATTTGAATTGATTTACAAAGAGATTGTACACATCTTTCAGCAATCAGTCTTGGTTCGTCATAAGGGTTAACTGGACAAAGTTGCCTTGCAGATAAAAGTCTAGGTCCAAACGGTGCTTGACCGCTTTCTAATAAATATTGCTGTACATTGAAAAAACTAGTTTTCCCTACACCAGGAACTCCAGATAGAACTAATACGCCATCACTGCTAGAATCAATAGCATTCAAAAACTTTATTTGCTCTTCATTCCTACCCATTAAAAGGTCTACATCTTTAGAGTTTACATTTAGTGGTTTTGTATTATAAGGATTTTCTCTAAATCCTAGTCTTTCCCAAAAATCCATAGTTCTTAATTATTTTTATCGTATTTATATTTTCAACTGGTTATAAAAGCACTTATTTATCGGTAACTATTCCGAATAACAAGAACTTCTGTTCCTTTATAATTTCAATAAATAAGTGATAGTTGCAATTTTTTATCAATCAAATATACCAAATTAAAAATCAGTTTGTAACTATACAAAATAGAGTTTTGTTACAAACTGCTTTTATTACTCTGTTACTTCTGCAGGTTTTAGAATTAGGTCGTGTTCTGTTGCTATTTTTCCAAACTCTTCTGGACTAAAAACGGTTGCTTCTTTTCCTGGTTTTACCCCAACTTTTTTAAAGAAAGAAAGTAAGCCATCTTTATCGTTTGGTATAATTGCAAAAACTAGTTTTAAAGGTTCGTTTCCAGTATTTCTAAACGAATGGTATTCTCCTGGAGCAGTGTACCATACAAAACCTTCTTTTACAGGTGTTTCTATACGTTTTTCGTTCTCATAGGTTATTACAATTCCTTCGCCAGATAAAAAATAGGCAATCTCTTCGGTTTTATTGTGCTTGTGTTCTGGCAATGCACCGCCAACTCCTAACTCGTACTTCGCAAAACTTGCAGATGCGTGAGGATGACTTTCTGCATCCATAAAGACTTGTAGTTTACCTCCAGAACCAAGTGTGTCTTTGTTTTTAGGAAACACCCAAAAGTGTTCTCCAGCATCTGGATTCATAACTCCACCAACAGCTTTCTTAGTTCCTATAATTACCTCGTCTTCAGCCAATTCTGTTGTTACTTTTGCTTCTTTGCTATCACAACTTTGTAATAAAACTGATACGCTTAAAAAAGCGATTAGTACTATTCCTTTACTCAATGTTAGGAATTCCTTTTTTGCATTCATAATAGTTTGTATTTATTGGTTAATACTATAAAAAAGGAGCAACTGCTCATTATCTAACTTATAAAATTAGATGAAAGGCACTATACCCTTTGTGTTTTAGTAGACTTGTGATAGTTGCAATTTTTTATCACTCAAATATACCAAATTGAAAACAAAGCAAATAACAAATTAAAGATTAGTTATTAACTTTTTATCTTTTAGAGATTCTTCATTTCATCAAATATGACAATAAAAAAAACCTCCAAAATTGGAGGCTTTTGTCTGTTCGAGCGCAGTCGAGAACTAATAAACTATAAAGCCAAGAAAGCATCTCGACTGCGCTCGATGTGACAATTAAGATTTAGAAGCAATATACTCATCTACAAAGTCTTCCAAAACATTTAGTGGAATGGCTCCGTGAGAAATAACTACTTCATGAAATTCACGAATATCAAATTGTTCACCCAAAGCATCTTTTGCTTTTTTCCGCAATTCTAAAATCTTCAACATTCCAATCTTATAAGCAGTTGCTTGACTTGGCATTACAATGTGTCTCTCGACCATTTTAATACCGTCCATCTCGGCATTAGGCGTATTGTCAGTATAGTATTTAATTCCTTCTTCACGCGTCCATTTCTTAGTATGTATTCCAGTATCTACTACCAATCTACATGCTCTCCATAATTCCATAGCCAAACGACCAAAATCTGAATAAGGGTCTGCATAGAATCCCATTTCTTTTGGAATGAACTCAGAGTATAATCCCCAACCTTCGGTATATGCTGTGTAACTACCAAACTTTCTAAACATTGGTACTTCTTCTAATTCTTGTTGAATTGCCAATTGCATGTGATGTCCTGGAATTCCTTCGTGATATGCCAATGCTTCCATTTGATAGGTTGGCATAGATTCCATGTCATATAAATTGGCATAATAAATTCCTGGTCTAGAACCATCTGCCGCAGGACGATTGTAAAATGCTTTCCCAGCCGATTGCTCTCTAAATGCCTCAACTGCTTTTACTTTGATATCTGCTTTTGGCTTTGTGATAAATATCTCATCCAATCTTGTTTTCATTGAATCGATTAAATGCACTGCTTCTTTTAAATATGCAGCCTTTCCTTCTTTGTCTGCACTATAATAGAATTGTTTGTCCGTTTTCATAAACTGAAAAAAGTCTTGTAATGTTCCTTCAAATTTCACTTTTTGGCGAATAGCGTCCATTTCTCCATGAATTCTTGCAACTTCATCCAATCCTATTTGGTGAATTTCATCTGCAGTTAAATCAGTTGTAGTCGTTCTTTTTAAAGCATTGTTAAAGAATGCTTTTCCGTCAGGAAACTTCCATGCGCCATGATCAGCGTTTGCTCTTGTTTTCTGGTCTTTCATAAAAGCAATCAATCCTTCATAAGCAGGTTTTACAGAATTAGTCAAGGCATTTAATGCGCTCGTAATTAAGTTTTCTTTTTCAGAATTTGAAATATCTAATTTTTCAACCTTAGATGTGAAATCACTTAAGATTGCATTCTCTTTGTTTGATTTGTCAAACGGAGCACCTGTTAAAATATTTTGAGAATCTTGAATTACTTTGTCAAAAACAAACTTTGGAGGCACTACTCCTATTGCTTCGCGTGCTTTTAAGTTTTCTACCAATTGAGCGAAAAACTTTTCAAATCCATTCAATCTAGATACATAGGCTTCAGCATCTTTAATATCATCAATGCGATGCATGTTAATTAAGAATGCAGGCTTTCCAGACTGCGCACCATACATTTGATTTACAGGATAGTTATGTAGCCTGTATTTGTAATCATCAATGCTATTTTCTACGCTTTGTTTAAACAGTGTATAACTCAATAAAGCATCTTTAGAAAGAGCTTTTACATTTACAGAATCTGTTAACCAAACAAGTTCTTCCTTATTGAGTTCTAAATTTTTTTCTGCCATCTCTGGAGAATTATCGTTCAATTTTCCGTAGTCCTTTTTTATTCCAAGTCGTGTTTGAAATTCTGGATACATGTCTACACTTTCATCAAAACTATTTTGAAAAAAGTCATTGACTTTTTTTGATTCAGCAGCTATCTCAGCTTCAGTATATGTCCTTTCTATTTCTTTATTCCATTCTTTACAAGAATAAAAAAGTACAAACACGCTTAGTATTAGTGCTGGTTTTAAAATTGTTTTCATTTGTTAGTTATTTATTATTTTTTAATGGTCAAATGTGTTCGCTATTAATGATTTTCTTAAATGTGAGAAATTATAACATGCTCGGTTCATTTGTTAGTTATTTATTATTTTTTAATGGTCAAATGTGTTCGCTATTAATGATTCTCTTAAATGAGAGAAATTTTAACATGCTCGGTTCATTTGTTAGTTATTTATTTTATGATCGTTTTTACTATTTATACCTATTTTTCCTGAAAGGATATCGAAGTACATTTTAAAATCAGATTTTAAACTCCACAAAGGGTATTGAAAGGTTGCTGGTTTGTTTTTCTCAAAAAAGAAATGTCCAACCCAAGCAAAACCGTAACCTGCCAAAGGAACTAGCCACAACAATTTAAAATTACGATGGTAAATTGCTGTAAAAGTCAAGGCAAACACTATTGTTGTACCAATAACATGTAACAATCTACTTGTTTTATTCTGATGTTCAGATAAATAGAACTTATAAAACTCTTGGTATGTTTTAATCCTTTCGTCCATTAAATTAAATTTTAAAAATTACAAGGTATAAAAAAAGCGTTTAACTTTCGTTAAACGCTTTTTATTTTTATGCTTCTCCTGTTGGTCCAAAATTAATTGGTATTGGAGGCTGTTGTTCATATGATTTAATTTCTCCGTGAACTTTCTCAAACTTTTGGACATTATCAGCCAATGCTTTCGCTAACCTTTTAGCATGTTGTGGTGTCAAAACTATTCTTGACTTCACTTTTGCTTTAGGTGCTCCAGGCATTATACTAATAAAATCAACAATAAACTCTGATACTGAATGGTTGATAATTGCTAAGTTGGAATATATTCCTTCCGCAGTTTTCTCGTCCAATTCAATATTTAATTTACCTTCTTTTTGTTGTTTCTGTTCAGCCATCAATTAAATTATAAACTTTATTATTCCATGTCTTCACTAGCTCCTACAATAATATTATTGTACTCACGTAAACCTGTTCCTGCAGGAATTCTCTTACCAACAATTACATTTTCTTTCAATCCTTCTAATGTATCAATCTTACCGTTTACAGCAGCTTCATTTAATACTTTAGTTGTTTCTTGGAACGATGCAGCAGAGATAAATGATTTCGTCTGTAACGATGCTCTTGTAATTCCTTGCAAGATTTGCTCGGCAGTTGCAGGATTTGCTTCACGTGCAACAACTAATGCTTTATCGTTTCTACGAAGTAATGAATTCTCATCTCTTAATTGACGTGGACTTATCATTTGTCCTTCCTTAAGATTTTCAGAGTCTCCAGATTCCTCAACAATTTTCATTCCGTACGTTTTATCATTCTCTACTAAGAA
The DNA here is from genome assembly GCA_002733665.1 of Lutibacter sp. Classification (GTDB taxonomy): domain Bacteria; phylum Bacteroidota; class Bacteroidia; order Flavobacteriales; family Flavobacteriaceae; genus Urechidicola. The sequence goes on along the minus strand of NVWM01000012.1, from coordinate 11,807 downwards.
ATCAGCCTTATGAATTAATTCGTTTTCAAGGAATAAAGTATCACCAGAATCAATAATACGTACTTTACGCATCATTTGACGTACTACAACTTCGAAATGTTTATCATTAATCTTTACACCTTGCAGTCTATATACTTCTTGAATTTCATTTACTAAAAATTCTTGAACGGCTGTTGGGCCCATGATATCTAAAATATCTTTAGGAGTTGTTGCTCCGTCAGAAAGTGGCATACCAGCTTTTACGAAATCATTTTCTTGTACAAGAATTTGACTTGATAATTTCACTAAGTATTTCTTAATATCACCGTATTTAGACTCTATAATAATCTCTCTATTTCCTCTTTTGATTTTACCAAATGATACAACTCCATCAATTGCAGTTACTACTGCTGGATTAGAAGGGTTACGTGCTTCAAATAATTCTGTTACACGAGGTAAACCTCCTGTAATATCACCTGCTTTACCAGATTTACGAGGAATTTTAACTAAGGTTTGACCTGTTTTAATCTTAACACCATCTTCAACAATTAAGTGTGCTCCAACTGGTAAACTGTAAGAACGTAAAACTTCACCACCCTTACCTTCAATTAATAAAGTTGGTATGATTTTCTTGTTCTTAGATTCAGTAATTATAGTTTCTTTAAATCCAGTTTGCTCATCAATCTCAACAGTATAATTAATATCTTTTTCAATATTTTCATACGTTACTTTTCCTGCAAATTCAGAAACAATAACACCATTAAATGGATCCCATTGACAGATAACATCTCCTTTTTTAACTGCTTGACCATTTTTCGCATAAATGAACGAACCGTAAGGAATGTTTTGTGTTGTTAAGTTAATTCCTGTTTTCTTATCATTGACTTTAAATTCTGTAGTTCTTGAAATAACAATATCTACTTCATTACCTTGACCATCATCACCTTTTACAGTTCTTAGATCTTCAATAATTGCTTTTCCAGCAAACTTAGTTGTCAATTTATTTTCTTCAGAAATATTTCCTGCTACACCACCAACGTGGAATGTTCTCAACGTTAACTGTGTTCCTGGTTCTCCAATTGATTGTGCTGCAATTACACCAACTGCCTCACCTTTTTGAACCATTTTTCTTGTTGATAAGCTGTATCCGTAACATTTTGCACAAATACCTCTTTTTGCTTCACAAGTTAATGCAGATCTTGCTTCAACAGCATCAATAGGTGATGCTTCGATTTTACTTGCAATCTCTTCAGAAATTTCTTCTCCTGCTTCAACATATAATTCTCCAGATAATGGATCAATTACATCGTGTAAAGAAACACGTCCTGTAATTCTTTCTTCTAATGATTCAACAACTTCGTCATTCTTTTTTAACGGAGTAATTTCTAAACCTCTTAATGTTCCACAATCTACTTCGTTTACAATAACATCTTGAGATACATCTACTAGACGACGCGTTAAATAACCTGCATCGGCAGTTTTAAGTGCTGTATCGGCAAGACCTTTACGTGCACCGTGTGTAGAAATAAAGTACTCAAGAATTGAAAGTCCCTCTTTAAAGTTCGATAAAATTGGATTTTCAATAATTTGTCCTCCTCCAGATGTAGATTTTTTAGGCTTTGCCATCAATCCACGCATACCTGTTAACTGACGAATTTGTTCTTTAGAACCCCTTGCACCAGAATCAAGCATCATATATACTGAGTTAAACCCTTGTTGATCTTCACGTAAACGTTTCATAGAAAGTTCTGTCAAACGATTGTTTGCAGATCCCCAAATATCAATTACTTGATTGTAACGTTCTTTGTTTGTCAACATTCCCATGTTGTAGTTTGCTCTAATTCCATCAACCTCTTTTTTGGCATCAGCAATCATTTTATGCTTCTCTTCAGGAATAATAATATCCCCTAAACTAAATGAAAGACCTCCTTGGAATGCAAATTTGTATCCCATATCTTTTATCTCATCTAAGAATTTCCCTATTACAGGAATACTTGTAACTCTTAAAATGTCACCAATAATATCTCTCAAAGATTTCTTAGTCAATACTTCATTAATATAACCTGCTTCCGCTGGTACAACTTCGTTAAATAATACTCTACCAACAGTTGTTTTAATTAATTTAGTTACCTGATCTCCGTTCTCATCAATATCTTTAGTTCTTACAGTAATTCCTGCATTTAACTCTACCACTTTTTCATTAAAAGCAATAATAACTTCTTCAGGAGAGTAGAATGTTAATCCTTCTCCTTTTACAGAATAAGTTGGTGTATTTAAACGCTCTTTAGTCATATAATACAATCCAAGCACCATATCTTGTGATGGTACAGTAATTGGTGCACCATTCGCAGGATTCAAAATACTATGAGAAGCTAATAATAATAATTGTGCTTCTAATATTGCTTCAGGTCCTAATGGTAAATGAACTGCCATTTGATCACCATCAAAATCGGCATTAAATGCAGTACATACTAATGGATGTAATTGTATTGCTTTCCCTTCAATTAATTTTGGTTGGAATGCTTGAATACCAAGACGGTGAAGTGTAGGAGCACGATTTAATAGTACAGGGTGTCCTTTTAAAACATTTTCTAAAATATCCCAAACTACTGGCTCTCTTTTATCTATAATTTTCTTTGCAGATTTTACAGTTTTTACAATTCCTCTTTCAATTAGTTTTCTAATTACAAAAGGCTTGTATAATTCTGCTGCCATTTCTTTTGGGATTCCACATTCATATAATTTTAATGTAGGTCCGACAACAATAACTGAACGTGCAGAATAATCAACACGTTTTCCTAACAAGTTCTGACGGAAACGTCCTTGCTTACCTTTTAATGAATCAGAAAGTGATTTTAAAGGTCTGTTAGATTCTGTTTTTACTGCAGATGATTTACGTGTGTTATCAAACAATGAATCTACTGATTCTTGTAACATACGTTTTTCATTACGCAAGATAACTTCAGGTGCTTTGATTTCAACCAGTCTTTTTAAACGATTGTTACGTATAATTACTCTACGGTATAAATCATTTAAATCTGATGTTGCAAAACGACCTCCATCAAGTGGCACTAATGGTCTCAATTCTGGTGGAATCACCGGAACTGCCTTCATAATCATCCACTCAGGATTGTTTTCTCTATTTTTTTGTGAATCTCTAAACGCTTCAACAACATTTAATCTCTTTAATGCTTCTGTTTTACGTTGTTTAGATGTTTCAGTATTTGCTTTATGTCTTAATTGATAAGATAATTCTTCTAAATCAATTCTTGCCAATAAATCAATTAAACATTCAGCACCCATTTTAGCAATAAACTTATCTGGATCTGTATCGTCTAAATATTGATTTTCTGGTGGGAATGACTCTTGAATATCTAAATATTCCTCTTCTGTTAAGAAATCCATTTTTTGTAATGGTTCTCCTTCTGCATTTTTTGCAGATGCTGGTTGAATTACTACGTAACGTTCGTAGTAAATAATCATGTCTAATTTTTTAGATGGCAAACCTAAAAGGTATCCCATTTTATTAGGCAATGATCTAAAATACCAAATGTGAGCAACAGGAACTACCAAATTGATATGTCCTACTCTATCTCTACGTACTTTTTTCTCAGTTACTTCAACTCCACATCGATCACATACAATTCCTCTGTAACGAATTCTCTTGTATTTTCCACAAGCACATTCAAAATCTTTGATAGGACCAAAAATTCTTTCACAGAACAAACCATCTCTTTCTGGTTTGTGTGTACGGTAGTTGATTGTTTCTGGCTTTAAAACTTCACCTCTTGAATCTCCTAAGATTTTCTCTGGTGATGCTAAACCAATTGATATTTTACTAAACTTTTTTACAGTGTACTTATCGTTTCTTTTTGCCATGGTAATGGATTCGAATTTTGTAAAAATTATAATTATTGCAAGAAGCCTTAAATTAAGACTTCTTGCAAATTAGTGTTGTTATTCTTCTAATCTAACGTCTAATCCTAAACCTTTCAGTTCATGCATTAATACGTTAAAAGATTCTGGTAATCCTGGTTCTGGCATTGGCTCTCCCTTAACGATTGCTTCGTAAGTTTTTGCTCTACCAAGAACATCATCAGATTTTACTGTCAAGATTTCTCTCAAGATACTTGATGCACCGTATGCTTCAAGTGCCCAAACTTCCATCTCTCCAAAACGTTGACCACCAAATTGTGCTTTACCACCAAGAGGTTGTTGTGTAATCAATGAGTAAGGACCGATAGAACGCGCGTGCATTTTATCTTCAATCATATGTCCTAACTTAATCATATAAATTACTCCAACCGTTGCAGGTTGATCGAAACGTTCTCCAGTACCTCCATCATATAAATATGTATGTCCAAATTCTGGAACTCCTGCTTCGTTAGTAATCTCTGTAATTTGATCTAAAGTTGCTCCATCAAAAATTGGTGTTGCATACTTTTTACCTAATTTTTGACCAGCCCAACCAAGTACAGTTTCATAAATCTGCCCGATATTCATACGTGATGGTACACCAAGTGGATTCAATACAATATCTACAGGCGTTCCGTCTTCTAAGAAAGGCATATCTTCTTGACGAACAATACGAGCAACAATACCTTTGTTACCGTGACGTCCTGCCATTTTATCCCCAACTTTCAGTTTACGTTTTTTAGCGATATAAACTTTTGCAAGTTTTACAATTCCTGCAGGTAACTCATCACCAACTGAAATGGTAAACTTATCACGACGTAAGTTTCCTTGTAAATCGTTTAACTTGATTTTATAATTGTGTAATAACTCTTTTACAAGTTTGTTCAACTCTTTATCTGTTGTCCAAGAACCTTTTGTTAAGTGAGCATAATCATCAACAGAGTTTAACATCTTTAATGTAAATTTCTTGCCTTTTGGTAATGTTTCTTCACCTAAATCATTTTTAACTCCTTGAGATGTTTTTCCACTAACTAAAGTAAATAGTTTATCAACTAGTACACTTTTTAAATCGTCAAACATTACTTTAAATTCAACTTCTAAACGTGCAATATCTTCTTTATCGCGAATACGTTTAGACTTATCTTTTACTGCTCTTTGGAATAATTTTTTATCAATTACAACTCCTCTTAATGAAGGTGAAGCTTTTAATGATGCATCTTTTACATCACCTGCTTTATCTCCAAAGATTGCTCTTAATAATTTTTCTTCAGGTGTTGGATCAGATTCTCCTTTTGGTGTAATCTTACCAATTAAGATGTCTCCAGGATTTACCTCTGCACCAATACGAATCATTCCGTTTTCATCTAAGTCTTTAGTAGCCTCTTCAGAAACGTTAGGAATATCATTTGTTAATTCTTCTGCACCTAATTTTGTATCTCTTACATCTAATGAATACTCATCAATATGTATAGAAGTGAAAATATCTTCTTTCACTACTTTTTCAGAAATCACAATCGCATCCTCAAAGTTATACCCTTTCCAAGGCATAAAGGCTACTTTCATATTGATACCTAAAGCTAATTCTCCTTTTTGAGTAGCATATCCTTCACAAAGTACTTGTCCTAATTCAACTTTATCACCTTTTTTAACAATCGGCTTTAAGTTAATAGAAGTTCCTTGATTGGTTTTTCTAAATTTAATTAGTTTATATGTTTTCTCATCTACCTCAAAACTCACTTTACGCTCTTCATCACTTCTTTCATACTTAATAGTAATGATGTTTGAATCTACATATTCTACAACTCCATTTCCTTCGGCATTTATTAAGATTCTAGAATCTTTAGCAACTCTACGTTCAAGTCCTGTACCTACAATTGGAGATTCTGGACGTAATAATGGAACTGCTTGACGCATCATGTTTGACCCCATCAATGCACGATTGGCATCATCATGCTCCAAGAAAGGAATCAATGATGCAGAAATAGATGCAATTTGATTAGGCGCAACATCCATAAAGTTTACGTCTTTAATTTCAACTTCAGGGAAATCTGCTTCTTCTCTTGTGATGATTCTTTCGGCAACAAATTTATTATTATTATCTAATTCTAAATTTGATTGCGCAAATTTCATTCCTTCTTCTTCCTCTGCAGATAAGTATATTGGCTCGTCTGTTGTATTTACAACACCATCTACAACTTTTCTATAAGCAGTTTCGATAAATCCTAAGTTATTCACCTTTGCAAAAACTGCTAATGATGAAATCAAACCAATATTTGGTCCCTCTGGTGTTTCAATAGGACATAAACGACCATAATGAGTATAGTGAACATCACGAACCTCAAATCCTGCTCTTTCTCTAGATAAACCTCCAGGTCCAAGTGCAGATAAACGACGTTTGTGAGTAATCTCTGCTAATGGATTCGTTTGATCCATAAATTGAGATAATTGGTTTGTTCCAAAGAATGAATTAATTACAGAAGACAATGTCTTTGCATTAATCAAATCTATTGGTGTAAACACCTCATTATCACGAACATTCATACGTTCACGAATAGTACGTGCCATACGAGAAAGTCCAACTCCAAATTGAGAAGCTAATTGCTCACCAACAGTACGTACACGACGATTTGAAAGGTGATCAATATCATCAACTTCTGCTTTAGAGTTTACTAAGTTTATCAAGTTCTTGATAATAGTAATAATATCTTCCTTTGTTAAAACTTTAATGTCCATATCAACATTAAGTTCTAACTTTTTATTCATTCTAAAACGACCAACTTCACCTAAATTATAACGTTGCTCAGAGAAAAATAGTTTATCTATAATTCCTTTTGCAGTTTCATAATCTGGCGGCTCAGCGTTACGTAATTGTCTATAAATATGTTCAACTGCTTCTTTTTCAGAATTCGTTGGATCTTTTTGTAATGTGTTATGGATGATTGCGTAATCAGCCATTTGATTGTCTTCTTTGTGAAGCAAGATAGTTTTAGAACCAGATTCAATGATTTCATCAATGTGCTCTTTTTCTAAAATTGTATCACGATCAAAAACGATTTCGTTTCTTTCAATAGAAACTACTTCTCCTGTATCTTCATCAACGAAATCTTCAAACCATGTTTTTAATACACGTGCTGCTAATTTACGTCCTAATATTCTTTTTAAACCGCTTTTAGAAACTTTCACTTCTTCTGCAAGGTCAAATATCTCAAGGATATCTTTATCTCTTTCAAATCCGATAGCACGGAAAAGTGTAGTTACTGGTAATTTTTTCTTTCTATCAATGTAAGCATACATTACCTGATTGATATCAGTTGCAAATTCTATCCAAGATCCTTTAAAAGGAATTACTCTTGCTGAATACAACTTTGTTCCATTTGCGTGGAATGATTGCCCAAAGAATACTCCTGGAGAACGGTGCAATTGAGAAACGACAACACGTTCAGCACCATTTATAACAAACGTTCCACTTTCTGTCATATAAGGAATAGTTCCTAAATATACATCTTGAACTATTGTTTCAAAATCTTCATGCTCTGGATCGGTACAATATAATTTTAGTCTAGCTTTTAAAGGTACAGAGTGAGTTAATCCTCTTTCAATACATTCACGAATTGAATATCTTGGTGGATCTACAAAGTAGTCTAAAAACTCTAAAACAAATTGATTTCGAGTATCTGTAATTGGGAAAATGTCGGTGAAGGTTCTATACAATCCTTCAGTACTTCTCTCGTCAGCTTTGGTTTTTAATTGAAAAAAATCTTGGAATGATTTTATCTGAATATCCAAAAAATCTGGATAATCAGTTATCAATTTTGCTGATGCAAAGTTTATTCTTTCGGTACTATTTTTCGTTGCCAATGGAAATTTTTTTTTAATTAAAGTCAGTTAAAAATACAAGAACGAATATATACGCAAAATGGTTTAGGTCTTTTTGGTTACCCAAAGACCTAAACCTTAATGTGTGTAAATGGGTGAAACTTATTTAAGTTCTACCTCTGCTCCAGCTTCTTCTAAAGATTTTTTAAGACCTTCTGCCTCATCTTTAGAGATACCTTCTTTGATTGGTGCTGGTGCACTATCAACAATCCCTTTAGCTTCTTTCAAGCCTAAACCAGTTAATTCTTTAACTAATTTTACTACTGCTAATTTAGAACCTCCTGCTGCTTTTAAAATTACATCGAATTCAGTTTTTTCTTCTGCTGCATCTGCTCCACCTGCTGCTGGACCTGCTACTGCTACTGCAGCTGCTGGTTCAATTCCGTATTCGTCTTTTAAAATAGCTGCTAATTCATTAACTTCTTTTACTGATAAGTTAACTAATTGTTCTGCGAAATCTTTTAATTCTGCCATTTTCTTTTGTTTTAATTTTTAATATTTAGTGTTTATTTAGTGCTTTATTCTTTTTCTGATAATGTCTTAAGAATTCCAGATAATTTACTTCCTCCAGACTGTAATGCTGAGATTACATTTTTCGCTGGTGATTGTAACAATCCAATGATATCTCCAATAACTTCCTCTTTAGATTTGATGTTAACAAGAGCATCTAATTGATCATCGCCAATATAAATTGCTTCTTCAACATATGCTCCTTTAAGAACAGGTTTGTCAGAGTTCTTACGAAATTCTTTAATTACTTTTGCTGGAGCATTACCTGTATCTGAAATCATCAAAGAAGTATTTCCTTTTAATGTTTCTGGTAATTCTCCAAAATCCTTATCAGATTTTTCCATTGCTTTTGCTAGCAATGTATTTTTAACAACTGCTAATTTTACGTTTGCTTTAAAACAAGCTCTACGTAAATTAGAAGTACTCAATGCATCTAATCCTGAAATGTCTGCCAAATAAATGATACCACCATCAGTCAATTGAGTTGTTAAATCGTCTATTACTTGTGATTTTTCTTCTCTAGTCATAATTATAGTGATTTATCATCAATAGCAACTGAAGGGCTCATAGTACTTGACATAAAAATACTTTTTATATAAGTTCCTTTAGCCGAAGTTGGCTTCAATTTAATGATTGTTTGTAATAATTCATTTGCATTATCTGCAATCTTATCTGCATCAAATGATACTTTAGCAATTGAAGCATGTATAATTCCTGTTTTATCAACTTTAAAGTCAATTTTACCAGCTTTTACATCCTTTACTGCTTTTGCGACATCCATCGTTACAGTACCTGTTTTTGGGTTTGGCATTAATCCTCTTGGTCCTAATACACGACCTAAAGGTCCTAATTTACCCATAACACTTGGCATTGTAATAATTACATCAACGTCAGTCCATCCACCTTTAATCTTGGTAAGATATTCGTCCAATCCAACATAATCTGCTCCTGCAGCTGTTGCATCGGCTGCTTTGTCTGGAGTTACTAATGCTAAAACTTTCACATCTTTACCAGTTCCGTGTGGTAATGTTACTACACCTCTCACCATTTGATTAGCTTTACGAGGGTCAACACCTAAACGGATTGCTAAATCAACTGATGCGTCAAATTTCACATTAGTTATTTCCTTAATCAATGCTGATGCATCTGAGACATTAAGAGCTTGAGATTTGTCAACTTTAGCTACAGCCTCTTTTTGTTTTTTAGTTAATTTTGTCATTTCTTAAAAACTTTTAAAGTTAAACTGGAGCATTTCCTTTCACCTTGATTCCCATTGAACGAGCAGTTCCTGCCATCATTTTCATTGCAGATTCTATTGTAAATGCATTTAAGTCTACCATTTTATCTTCTGCTATTGTTTTCAATTGGTCCCAAGTAACGGTTGCTACTTTGATTCTATTAGGTTCTCCTGAACCTTTCTTAATTTTTGCTGCTTCTAATATTTGTACTGCTGCAGGAGGTGTTTTTACAACAAACTCAAAAGATTTATCCATGTATACAGTAATTGCAACTGGTAAAACCTTTCCTTGTTTATCTTGAGTTCTTGCATTAAATTGCTTACAGAACTCCATAATATTAACTCCGGCAGCACCCAAAGCTGGTCCAACTGGTGGTGAAGGGTTTGCAGCTCCTCCACGCACTTGTAATTTTACAACTTTGCTTATTTCTTTTGCCATTTTCTTTACTTTAAGTTAGACATTACAACATGTTGGAAGCACTTTGTAATATCATTTTTTTTATTTAATGTAACAATTATGAAATTTTTTCTACTTGCATATAACTTAGCTCTAATGGTGTTTTTCTTCCGAAAATCTTTACCATAACTTCTAATTTCCTTTTCTCTTCATTTATTTTCTCTATCGAACCATCAAATCCATTAAATGGACCATCAACAACTTTTACAGTTTCTCCGATGATAAAAGGAATTGCTACATTTTCATTTTGAATAGCTAACTCATCTACTTTACCAAGCATTCTATTCACTTCTGATTTTCTTAACGGAACAGGATCTCCTCCTTTAACTTCTCCTAAAAAACCAATAACTCCAGGAACAGATTTAATAATGTGTGGTATCTCTCCACTTAAATTAGCCTCAATCATGATGTAGCCTGGAAAATAAACTCTTTCTTTATTTATTTTCTTTCCCTTACGAATTTGTATAACTTTCTCTGTTGGAACTAAAACCTGATCTATATAATCAGTTAGTTTCAAACGTGCAATTTCATTTTCAATATAGTTTTTAACTTTATTTTCTTGACCGCCAATTGCTCTGACGACATACCATTTTTTTATAGAAGTATCAGCCATAATTAAAACCAAGTAAAATATTCACCAAGAATCGTTTGAAATGCTTTATCTACAACAAATACTGCTAATGCAAATATAATTGTAAATATTGCCACAACAACTGTAGATTTTTGAGCTTCATCCCAAGAAATCCAAGTCATCTTTGTGTTTAACTCTTCAAATGAGTCCTTAATATATTTTATAACTTTCATATTTATACTGTTTTGCACGGGTGGAGAGGCTCGAACTCCCGACAACTGGTTTTGGAGACCAGTGCTCTACCAACTGAGCTACACCCGTAAATACAAGATGCTTCTTCTAAAAAGAGAAGCATCTTATAAGATTTTTTGGGTGTGGTTTAATTATAGAATTTCTGTAACCTGACCAGCACCTACTGTCCTACCTCCTTCACGAATTGCAAATCGTAAACCTATATTCATTGCAATTGGTTGGTGTAATTCAACAGTAATTGTTAAGTTATCTCCTGGCATTACCATTTCAACTCCATCAGGTAAATTAATAGTACCTGTTACATCTGTAGTTCTTACATAGAACTGTGGACGATAGTTGTTATGGAATGGAGTGTGACGACCACCTTCTTCTTTTTTAAGAACATATACTTCTGCCTTAAATTTATCATGTGGAGTTACTGAACCTGGCTTACAGATTACCATACCTCTTTTAATTTGTTCTTTATCAATACCTCTTAACAAGATACCAACATTATCACCAGCTTCACCTCTATCTAATATCTTACGGAACATCTCAACTCCAGTAACAGTAGAAGCTAATTTTTCAGCATCAATTTTTTAAATATTGCATTACGCTACCGTACTACTGACCAAAAACTGGAAATTTACGATCTCACTCTACTCGACATCGTTTCCTTATCACCTCGCACTCGTTTTTTTAAACCCATATCCTGGCGGATGCGTGCCGCCTGGCAACGCCGCATACTCCCCGATGTACAATCTTCCTATCCACTTGCCTTTCAAGGGGAAGCGGGAGGAGGCCTGGCCTTTCAGCCGCATAAAAACATCCTGGCCTTTGGTTTAGTAAACCTTGGGGTAAGCTTTCATTCGCAATTCAAGCAACATTACACCGCGGGCATTGGTGCAGAAATCGGTGTTATCGTTCAGGCAACAACGCAATGGAAGTTACAGTTATATGTACAAAATATGAATTTCCGCACGGGCAAACCTCATACATACAATACCTACAAAATTAACCAGCGCTTTATT